>JAVBSX010000389.1:0-3743 GCA_031556455.1 Thermoguttaceae bacterium | reverse complement strand
GAATGAATGTCGTGATCAAGCCGAATCTCGTCGTCGCGAAACCGGCCGAGGAGGGGGCGACGACGCATCCGGAGATCGTCGAAGGGATCGTGCTGTTTCTCAAGGAGCACGGCATCGAGCGGCCCGTGATCGCCGAAGGTTCCTGGCTCGGGGAAACGACCGGGCGGGCCTTCGCACGCTGCGGTTACGAAACGCTCGGCAAAAAATACGGCTTGCGGCTGTTCGACACGAAAAAAGACAAGGTCGTCAAGAAGACGTTCGGCGGCGGGACGTTCGGGGTTTGCGAGATTTTCCTCGCGGCCGATTTTCTGATCAACGTGCCGGTTCTCAAAGGTCATTGCCAAACCAAAATGACCTGTTGCCTGAAAAATCTCAAAGGCTGCATCCCCGACAGCGAAAAGAGGCGATACCATTCGATCGGACTGCATGAGCCGATCGCGGCGCTCGGGGCGATTCTCCGTCCCGATTTACATCTTGTCGACGGCATTTGCGGCGACCCGACGTTCGAGGAAGGCGGGAACCCCGTCGCCTCGAACCGGCTTCTTTTGGGAACCGATCCGGTGCTGCTCGATTCGTATGGGGCGAAGCTGCTGGGCTGGGACCCGCCGGAAATCGACTACCTGCGATTGGCGGCCGGGCATGGGATCGGGACGATGGTCGGGGAGCGGACGACGATTCGCGAGCACTCGCCCGAGCGGCGTCCGAAGGCCGATCCGGTACAGCGGAGCGAGGTCGTCCGGCGGCTGGCGAAAAAGATCGACGAGCAAAGTGCCTGCTCCGCCTGTTACGCCGCGTTGATCCTCGCCCTCAGGAAAGCCGGAGCGAACAGTCCGGACGGGAAGATCAAGATCGGCCAAGGGTTTCGCGGCAAGCCGTGCGAGGGATTCGGCGTCGGCAATTGCACCGCCGGCTGCCAACACTCCGTCCCCGGTTGCCCGCCGACAGCGGTCGAGATTCTCCGGTTTTGGGAAGAGACAAAACGACCGAGAACGACAAACACCAGCCCCAAGCGTTAGCGTGGGGGGATATGATCACGCACAAATTTTATCACCCCGCGCTGACGCTTGGGGCTGGTGTTCGTATCGATCCTAAACCAGTTCCATTTTGATGCGTTCCAACCGTGATTCGATCCGTTGGTCGATGGTCCCGAGCGAGGTCTCAAGCAGGCAGCCGCCGGGCGAGACCCGGATGTCGGGCACGATTTCGGTTTCCGCCGCCCCGGACAGTTCTTCGATCAGCGTGTCGATTTGCGGCCGGAGCGTGTCGTAATCCCCCGGATTGAACCGGATTTTCATATGCGAGCAGCCGACGGCCAGCTCAAGCGCTTCCCGAAGCAGCCGCAAGGGGACATCGACCATCTCGGGCAACTGCCGGGAAATCGCCCGGTTCGCGATCGCCGAGGCGACCTCGACCGCGCTTTGTTCCCAGAGCAACAGAAAGGCTTGCTGGGCCATTTGAATTTGCTCGACGACCACTCGAACCGAGGGGATGAGCGTTTCCAGTTTTCCGGCCATAATGATCTGGGCTTCCTGCTTGACCTTGGCGTCGTGATCCAATTCCGCTTGCAAGGTGCCGTCGGCGTACCCGGCTTTGCGTCCTTCTTCCAACCCTTCCGTCTTGCCGAGGGCGTACGCCTCGTCGTAAGCCTTTTGCGAAACCTCTTTCCGGATGCTTTCCAGATATTCCGTTTCCTGGGCGAGCCGCTGTTCAAGCTCTTCGGCCTCTCGCCGCGTTTTCTCGGCCCGTTCCCGGGATTCCTGCTGCTCGATCCGAATCGCTTCGCTCAGCCGGGCGATCTCCTCTTTCGCCTCACGGGTAATCCGTTCCGTCTCCGCCTTGATTCGGGCGAGATAATCATCCGCCTTCGTCTCAAGATCGACGAAGTTGAAAGTCGTTGGACGATACATCACCGGGTTGTTCGCGGATTCGGTTGGAAACATGTCAAAGGGGTTGTGGAAGGAAGGGAAAGGAAACGTGAGAAGTCGCGGGAATTGTTATACGGATCGTATCTCCCCGGCAGTTTGGTTTCTGTCAAAAAAACCGAGTCCGTCATTTCGACCGAAGGGAGAAATCTCACACTAGCGAGTGGGGTTGAATTTCATCTCTTTCGGCGAGGGTGAGATTTCTCGCTCTGCTCGAAATGACATAAAATGAGTTTACTGTTTTTTCGCGGCCCTCAACCCAGCTCTCGCAACACTCGCTGTCGGGCCGCTTCGACGTCGTTGCGGTCGATCGGGCCGAGGGAACGCAGCTCCCGTTGCAGCCGTTTTTCCTGGGCCGGGGTGTAATGCCGGACGATTCGCTCGACCAATTCTTTCGGTGCTCCGAACAGGGCGAGCAGCGCGGTTTTCGAATCGACGCCGTTAAATAGCCCAAGCAGCCGCGAATCGCTCAGCTTTTGCAAATCCTCGAAAAAAACCGGCCGTTTCGTCTGTCCGATGCCGGATTCCGACAAGTCGCAGTCGGTCAAAATCTGCTGCCGCAGCGAAGGGTCGACGGTTTTCAAAATCTCCCGGGCCGCCGTCAGCCCGACTTTTTTTCGCGTCGGGCCGAATCGCATGTTGAACCGTTCCCGAAGGGCCGCTTCGACCTCTTGCAACACGTCTTCGTCCGTTTCCTCAAGGCGGACGAGCCGGGCGAGAGCTTCTTTCCGGACCCGCTCGTCGAAGCGGCTCAGCACGTTTCCGGCCAGCTCCGAAGGGAGATGGGCGAGAACGACGGCGATCACCTGCGGGCTTTCCCCGTCCAGAAATTCGACGATCCTCGCAGGGGTCGATTGATGCAAAAAACCGAACGGGATTTGCTCTTCGGCCGTCGCCGCCTCCGCTGTCGTTCCCGCGGCCGGACCGGCGGACAGCGAGTCGATTCCCTGCACGAACGAATCCATATTTTGCGGCACGGGCCGGTAGGGTTCGGCGGGAGCGATTGTACGCGGCAAGCCGAGTTGCGATTCCGAAAATCGTGCCCCAGGTCGGGAGTAAACGGCCGGTTCGTCTTTCGCCGACAGCCCGGCCTTGACGCTTCCCGAAGATTCGGGCGGCTCGGAGACGGCGACGAACGACCCGGTCCCGGCATTGGCTTTCGGCTGCGATTCGAACGCTCCGAGAAATTCGGCGACCGTTTTGCGAAGCTGCGCCGGGGAAGTGTTTTTCAGCCGCCGCATTTCGATCCGGACGCATTCCGCCGCTTTCGGATCGAGCCGCTGCAAAAGCGTTTGAGCCGTTTCCTCGGACAGTCCGTTGAGAAACACCGCCGTTTTTTGAATACCGTTGGACATAGAACGAATTAAAAATGAAAGACAAAAGGCTAAAAGCAATTGAAAATTGACAATTGAAAATTGAAAATTTTTGTCTCCTCATTTTCAATTTTCAATTGTCAATTTTCAATTCCTAACTCTCCTCGCTATTGACGTGTCCGACCCATTGTTTCATAACGCTGGCGGCGGCATCGTAATCGGTTTGAACGACCTCGGCCGCATCGTCGACCAACGTGTTGAGACCTTTGCCGAAACTTTGCAGCGAACGGGCCGCTTCGAGATTTTCCTCGACTTCGGGATCGAGTTCTTGTTGTTCTGTCATATTTTTTTCGGGATGAGCGGATTCCTCAAGGGAGAGAAGTCCGATTCGGCGTTGACGTCGGGCGATTTTCCGGGCGACTCGGGCCGCCTCGGTCGTTTTGATTTTGTAGAGGACTTTTATGATAATAGTACCCGTTTTGTTTAGGAGTTACTGTTATTTTAGGTA
>JAVBSX010000295.1:0-7678 GCA_031556455.1 Thermoguttaceae bacterium | reverse complement strand
AGGCGTTCGAGCAACTGAAAGTCGCGATTCTCAACCACAAACTCGGCCAATGGAAAGAGGTCGAGCCGCAGCGGGTTCTCACTTTCCTCAACGCGATGCGGGCGATCGTCCTCTCGAAAGACGAAACCGGCTGATCGCCGCCTCGCATTCAACAACAGCGGAAAATAACGCAAAAGAGCCGCGACCTGTGGTCGCGGTTACGTTCAAAGCGAGTAACACCTCTATTCCAATAGAAACAAACCGCACTCACAGAGTGCGGCTCGTTGTTATACTGGTCTTCACAAAAAATATCGAATTGGGCAGCAGCCGGAAGCGTAAGCGCCCGGTTTTCCAAACGTCGACGCGGGTCCAACCCGGCGCTGACGCTTCGGGCTGCTGTTTGCGATGTCCGATTATTTACATGAAAATCAATAAAGGTCGACACGTCTACTTTTCGAGAATGCCGACCCAGGAATCGGCGTAACCGAGGTTTTTCCCTTGCAGCCGGATCGTGCAGGTTTTCCCCTCGGCCAGCATTTCTCGCGGGACGCTCAGGGAAAGAACGCCGGTCGATTCCGTGCCCATTGACGCCATTCGTCGGTACTTGAGGGTAACGCCGTTTTCCTTGCGTTCCCAAAACCGGTCGGAGACGTCGATCGAAAAGTCCAACAGCTGCCTGTCTTCGAAAATCAATCGTACTTTCAACGGTCGGTTCGGGACGAACCCGACACCGAACAGCCAATCGAAAGTATATTGATCGGCCGTCCCTGACCGATTTTGCGAAAGGTCGTTTGTTTTTTCGACCGGCCGGGTCTCCCAGACGATTTCGTTATCCGCGTTGAAAAACATGTGCCGCATCTTCGCCGCGCCGACGAAATAGGACGTGCCGGAATGTTGGGCCGGGGAGGAAATCGTCTTGCTCCAACCGTTCAAGCCCGAGGCGATCGCCCCGCGCAGCCGCTCTTCCTCGGCCCTCCCCTCAAGAGCGATCGTCCCTTGCGGCCGAAATTTTTCCGAAAGGGCGTACCCGATCAATTGATCGAGCAGGTGGGCCCCTTCCGGCGTTTCCGCGAGCAGGTCCAAACCGTGCGTCAAAAGCACCTTGCAGCCGTTTTCCGCGACGCCTTCCCCGGCATAAAGGAAATACCCTTCCCGTCCTTCGCCGACGGAGAGATAATCCGGTTTTTCGGCCGGCTCGCGGCCGGGATCGATCGGTTTCCCTTTTTTAATCAGCCGGAACCAAAGCGGGCCGATCAACCCGTTGTGCGGAAAATCCCCAAATGCCGGATGTTCGGCAAAGGCGGTCCCGGTTTGATCGCCTAACCACCACCAATTGAGTTGGACGTTCGGCGGGCCTTCCGCCGGTCCAAGGAGGAGGATTTTCTTCCCTCGGGGGAGCGCATTTTTGAATACCTCTCCCGTCGTTCTCGCGATCACGAGTTCCGCCGCCGCGCTTTCCGGGCTGTCGCTCGGGATCAGCCCGTCGTATCGCTGTTGCAGTTGCTCGTACAGCCCGGGAACGACCGCGACGCCGTTAAGCCGGGGCTTTTCCCGTTTTGGGAAAACCCAAAATTCCCAATCGTTGACGACCGCCGTGTTCGCCAACCGGACATTCAAACTCAAGTGCAGCGGCCGGTCCGTTTCGGGAACGGCCCAGCCGATCCGGCCGATTTCCCGGACCTCGCCCGTCGGGACGGCGAGGTCGCCGATCTTCCCTTCGGCGAGAATTTTTTCTCCGTCCCGGATCGACCAGAGCAGCGCGGCCTTTTCAAAATCCTCGAACCCGAAATGCGAAATCCAAAACGCAGCTCCGAAGGTTTCTCCGGGAACGAAAATCGGATGATTTCGTTCCGGTTTCATGAGCAAGGCCGTCGGCCCATTGGATTTGGCGATGTATTCCGGCGTCGCCCCGCCCGGCTTCGGTTCCCAAAACGCATTGTACATGCCCTGCCCGGTAAAGAGATCGGTCTTCCCGTATTTGACGATCACATCGACGATCGTCCAATACGAATAGCCGTCGCAGCTCGGGTCGAGCCGCGCCGATTCCAAGCCGAGTTTCTGGTAATAACGCTGCAAGGCGTGCCCGCCGTCGAGACAGGCGTCCCCCCAGCGGCGGTCCAAGCCGCATTCTTGCAGTTGTTTTTCGTAAGGCCCAAGCGGTCGGGGCGGGAGAATCGCTCCGGTAAACCGCGAAGAAATTCGCGGATCGAATTTGTGTCCGAGGTTCATATATTCGTGGGCGATAAACGGCAGTTCGCTCACGAACGACCCCGGCTCCCAGATCGTGATCGGCCCGGTCAGGAAATCCGAGTTCTCCGCCGTGTTGTTGCCGCCGTCGTTGTGCAATACCAGACCGCTCGGGTCGAGTTCCTTGACCATCTGTTTCAATTCGTTATCGATCGGCGTTCCGAGATGCCCTTCGTTCCCCATCGAATAACAGGCGTGAGAAACATAGCGGCGGTAATGATCGATCACTTCCCGAATATCCCGTTTCGGATCGAAGTCGAACAGTTCCGTCGTGTGATGCCCTTGATAAGGATAGTACGGAAGTTCCGATTGGATCATGATTCCCAACTCATCGGCCGCCTCGTAAAATTCGGGAATCTCGCAATGCGTATGATGCCGGACATAAGCAAACCCGCTTTTGCGCGCAATTCCCAAATTCTTCCGATGCACCTCCCGGTCGATCGGCGAGATAAACGTGAGCGGATAAATGTAATCGTCCCCATACCCCCGGAGGAAATACGGCTTGCCGTTCAGGTAAAACCGGTCCCCCCGGACTTCCAGATTCTTAATCCCGAATCGTTCGATCCAACCGTGGGCGATCTTTTCGGGATTTTGCGTATCGAGCAATTGAAATTCGGCCCGATAAAGATGCGGGAACTCCGGCGACCAGGCCTTGAAATCGCCGATTTGGAGTTGCCGCTCGGCAACCGTCGTCGTTCCCGGCCCCAATGCGATCCGAAATCTCTCCCGCTGCGGCATGCCGGTCGTTTGGCTCGGCCGGTCGAGGTCCAAAGGCTGAAGATCGACCAGAACGAGGACCTCTTTGCCCTCATCTTCGGGTCGATGCCCGATCGTCAACCGGATGTCGGCTTGTTTGCTTTCGACGCTGCCTCCGCATTCGACGTTGTCCAAAGAAATCGCGGGCGAGGCTTCGATTTCAATATCGCGATAGATGCCCCCCCAGGTATGACAGGCGGAAACGACGCCGCTGCGGCTGGGAACATCGTTGCGAATCAGGGCGACGATCGTCGCCTCTTCGCCCGGTTGCACCAAATCGCTCATGTCGAATTTGAATGTGCCGCAATGTTGGGCGAAATGGGCGAGCGGCCGACCGTTGACCCAAAACCAGCCCTGGGCGCGGACGCCGCCGATTTTCAAATCGATCCGCTGGTTTTGCCAATCGTCCGGAATCCGGATTTTTTTGCGGTACCAGGCCGAGCCGATATAAATATTTTTAAGCGGTCGGGGAATGCAATCCCAATAACAGATCCAAGGGGTGCTCATTCCCGGTTCGCCGAGCCCTTCGGATTCCCAGTTGCCGGGGACGGGCATCGTTCGTCGACCGGGCCATTCTTTTTCGGGCGAACACCAATTCTCGGCGATTCCGACGGCCGTCGGATCGGCGGCGAATTCCCAGTCCCCGCGCAGGGAAATCACCGACCGGTTCGGCGAAGGGAAGATCGGGTTGACGACGGCGGGCGTTCCGGGTCGGCCGAAGGGGGCATCTTCCGGCCGATGCCGCGGCTCGCGGGTGTCCGAAGTTTCCGGAGAAATAGCCCCCGGAGCGGACAAACACAAGGGACATTCGGGATCCGCACAGCGAATCACATGCTGCCCTTGAGCGGTGAGAAACGTCAAGAAAAAAATCGCCGGAACGATCGCAATAGTGTAACGGGACATCATTGAATGAGTTCGGTTAAAAGGAAGGCGGACGATTCGCAAAACTCGCGAACATCCGCCGCTATTTTTTCAAACAACATTTTTTGTATTTCTTTCCGCTGCCGCAAGGGCACGGATCGTTGCGACCGATTCGTTCCGACCATTCTCGGTTCGCCGTCTCAATGTCGAAAAACGATTCCGCGTCCCCGCCGCCGAAACGAACCGGCGGTCGTCTTTCCGGTTCTTTCGGCTTGAAACAATACCATGTTTCCATTTCCGCGATGCAGTCGGAATAATCGTCTTGCAATTGTTCTAAAATTTTTTGAAAGCCCGCTTCGCCTTCCTGCATGATTTGCGGGACATCTTCCCTGCTGATCAAAAAAGGGTCGACAAGCTGTCGCTCGAACGCCTTTTCGATTTCCGGCACCGTCTCCAAGGCCGCGCAGTCGACCAATTCGTTGACGAGGACGTTGGCCAAGTCCTTATCGCGGGACTCATTCGCTTCCTTCAGATAAGTGTGAAACCGTCCGATCAATTCTTCCTTGGAAAGGCGCTGATCCCTCACGAAGAAGTAAAAGCACTTGAGTACTTCCCAACGGACGAACATCCCGGCCTGTTTGTTCCGGATCACGGCGTCGAGTTCTTCGAGAGTAACGCCGAGCCGGTAAAGGATGCCGCCCAAATCCCCTGTGGTGAAATCGTCTCCGTACAATGCATCGACCGTATCTTCCGGCAAGTGCAGGGATTCGAGCATGATCGGCAGCAACGCCTCGGCCCGGAATTCGACGAGCAGGAACAGGGCCATTGTCGAAAGAAAACTCGGCGTCGGTTTGCCGCGTTTGACGCATTCGAATTCCTCCCGGAAAACCCGCAACAGTTCGGGGATGATTTCTTCCCGATGTTCCCGGGCCGCGAGCAACGCTTTCCGGGGTAAGGGCCCTTCTCCGAAATCGAAGGCGACAAGAATAGTACGAATATCCTCCGAAACGGTCGGCACGGCATCATCACTCATCGTTGTATTTCTTCCTTGTTTGATGGTACAAGATTGAATTACCGCCCCAACAACCCCAAGCGTGAGCGCGGGGTGAGAAGAGCGATTCAGTAATATTCCAGTAGTTTGTTTTTGTCGAAAAAGCCCGAAACCGTCATTTCGAGCAGAGCGAGAAATCTCACCCTCGCCGAAAAAGCAGGAATTCCGGCCCTCACGAGAGGGTGAGATTTCTCCTTGCGCGTTGCTCCAGTCGAAATGACACGCGGGGTGATTGAGCCGACTCGACGGTTTAACAACTTCGCAATCGCGTTTTCTAAGCTGCTAAGCCGCTGACCGCTAACTGCCCATATATACTCAAGCCGGTTTAAAATTCCCGTCTTCAATACGGTAGCGGCCCAACGAGGCCGCGATTTGACCGTGGGCGAAGCCTACCGCCCCTACCGGCTACGGTATATCACCCCGCGCTTACGCTTGGGGCTAGTATCAACCCAATACTCCTTTACTCCAACGTCGGGTAAACGATCTCGCCGCGGAGCTGGGCTTCGCCTCCCTCTTTCTCGTAAACGCCGTAAAACGGCGAGACGCAGTCCAACCAAAGCGCGATCCGGTGCATCTCCTCCGGCGAAAGGGCGACATCGTAATGCCCCGCCTGCAAGATATGGTACAATTCCGAAGCCCTCGCCCCGAACTGGCCCGGGGCCGTCCGAAGCGGTTCCTTGAAATCGTAAAACCCGTACTTGGGGACCAATTCGTTGAACGAGGCGTACCACTTGTTCTTGATCGGCTCTTTCGCAAGGTTCGGGACATTCGCCGTTCCCTTCGCGATTTCCTTGGCGTGACAATCGACGCAATGTTTTTCCAAAATCGGCTGCACCAGGAGCGGGTAACTGAACGGGTTCGCTTCGGGGACGTCCGGCTTGATCGTCGAGGGATTCCGGACGAACGCTTTCGGCATCACGCTCGTTCGAGGCGGGGCCTGGTGTTTCGGTTCGTGACAGCCGTTGCAGACGAGCGTTTCCCCTTCTTTCAAGTAGGTCGCGCTTCGCATCGATTGGACCGCGAGCCCGTTTTCGTCGAGGGCCTGGAACAGAATTTCCTTTTGGGCCGGGACCGTAAAGTGGGCGCTCCCGTCCTCTTCGACCGGGACCGTCCCGAGAACGTAACGGCAAAGGACGACCGAGTCCAAACTCGAAGGCTCGCGGAATCCGGTCTCGTGCGGCGGGGCGCCCGAGGGGACGCTCATCGGGATGATTTGAATGATCCGCAGTTCCTTGATCTTCGTCCCTTGCGGCCAGGGCCTTAGGCTTTGGTACACATCGACGACCGAAACGGTCGCTTCCGGCCGGTGCCCGGAGCGGTTCGGAGCGACGAACGGCTGATGCGCGATCTCCTCGTTTTCGAGCAACTGCGGCGGCGCGGCGGGAGTCGATCGGGCGGCGAACGGGATCGGCGAGACCGAGCCGATGCTCGCGTCCCGGTACAACAGCTCCTTATTGCCGAACGCATCGACCAGGTACAGGCCGTAATCTCCTCGAAGGTAACGGCCCCCCTCGCTTCCGAGTCCGGCGGGCATCGAAAAATCGGCGACGGCCAGATAATATTTTTCCGAAAGCGGCCAAGGTGTTCCGTACACCTGCGTTCCTCCCTGAGTTTCGGGAAAACCGACGTCGGGAGTGATCCGCTTGAGCGGTCCCATCGCATCGTCGTCCTCAACTTGGGGATCAATCAGCACAAGCGAACCGAACGCCTGTCCGTGGTGCGGGGCGGCCGTCCCGACGAAACGGTTGGAATTCGGGATCGCCCGGCAATCGAGTTCCATATCCGGTCGGGCATGCCGGGGCGCGAAATTTCCGTGTACCGCCCGGGCGTCCCGACCGTCGAGTGTCGTAACCCAAGGTTGGTGCGAGGTGCAACCGCCCCGGTCGACGTAATCCCAACGGGTGTACAGAATCCGACCGTCCTTGGTTACGCTCGGGTTCCATTCGTTTGTTTCGTGATAACTGAGGCAGCGCATTTGCGTGCCGTCCGGGTTCATATCGAAAAGCGTGAACGTCGGGCATTCCCGGCCGCAGCGCAAATATCCGTTGCGACGCTCGGAAATGAACGCGAGCCGGCCGTTCGGCAAAAAGCAGGGATCGAAATCGTTCCAGGTCCCGTCGGTCAGCTGCCGCAAATCGCTCCCGTCGGCGTTGACCGAAAAAACGTGAAAACTCCGCCCTTCGTGCCAATGTCCCCGGGTCGGATCGACGTGCAAGCGTTGCGCGACATCCCCATTGCATTCGACGTAGGCGAAAGCGATTTTTTTGCCGTCGAAAGAAAGCTCCGGCGTCGCGAACGCTCCGCCGTCGAGCCGGGTCCCGCGAAGCCGGCCGTTTTGAACGCTCGAATCGCCGAGCAAATCGCGAACGGTCGGATCGGAGCCGTTTTTCGCGAACGGGTTCGACAGTACGAACAGCCCGCCGCCGGGCAAAAGGTTGATGCCGTAATACTGGTCGCACATGTGATTGTACGTCGCCCGATGTTTCTTGACGAACAGGATTTCGTTGAAATCGAGCAGCGGGTTGGCGAAAACGATCTCGCGCCGCAGCTTGCAGAGTTCGAGATACAAACCGAAACGGTCCTTGAACCGTTCCGTCGGGACGGCGGCCGTTTTCTCGCGGAGTTCGGCGAGCCGTTTTTCCTTGCCCGAAAAATCGCCCGCCCCGGCGGTCGCTTTGAGATCGGCGAGGACGGCGGCCGTTCGGCGCAGGACGACATCGAGCGGGTCGCGATCGGAGGACAAAATCAGCGAATCGACTTGAAAGGTTTCGTGAGCGATTTTGT
>JAVBSX010000332.1:0-3349 GCA_031556455.1 Thermoguttaceae bacterium | reverse complement strand
TGAACGTATTTCGGGTTGATCGCCCCGATCAGCACGCTCCCTTCGTCCCCGGTCCCGAGGACGGCGACGCGGACCGGGCGTTCGACGGTGCCGTACCCGAAGTAGGCGGCTCCGAGACCCTCGCCCGATTTCAGGTCCTGGGCGGTCGTCTTTTTGAGGAAAGCCCGGAGCGATTCGCCCGGAGAGCGGGGAATCAAATCGCTCCCGATCGTCGCGCTGAAGTTTTCCTTGCCGATGAGTCGTTGTTCCGATGTTAAGTGCATCTCTTCCGTTGAACGTTGATGGTTGATCTTTGTTCGATCTTGCAACACGAGCCGGGGGCTGTGCCCCCGGTTTGCGTCTATTTGAGTTGATTTCGTTTTCTCGCTGTGAACGAAACCGGGACCGCAGGTCCCGGCTCGTAATGTCACACTTTATATTCGTCCTTGTTGACGTCGGGCTTCGCGTCGGGGACGTTCAAAACGTCCCCTTCCGGGGTCTCGTCGCTGTCGATGTCGAACCACGATTCCTTGAACGCCAGGCTTTGGCCCAAATCGGCCGCGATGTTCGTCCCGAGCGCGATCACCGCATCGCCGAGGGCGACCTTGGGATGACAACGCGGCTGCAGGGCTTTGTCGGTGTTGTTCGGGTTGACCCGGATGCACCAGGCCCAGTGCTCCAGTTCTTCCGTGTAACCGCGGGAAACGTCCGCCTTCGGCCCGGCGGCGACCGCCTTCTGGGCCGGGCCGCTCGATTGGGTGTCCAGAGTCGGGCCCGTCGCCGCCTTCGTCGTGATTTTGCTCGCCGTCTCGCTCCGGAACATTTGCAAATCGGCTTCCTTTTCCAGGATCATCGTCCCGTCGGTCCCGAACACGATTTCGCCGTACCCGCCGAACCCGTTGCCGTTGATCGTCGAATACTGGACGCAAATCTTCCGCTTTTTCCCGACAGCCGTTTTCGGGTCGTAATCGGGGGCCGGAAATTCGACCAGCGTCGTAATGTGATCGTTCACTTCCCGGTCCATTTCAAAAAGGTTTCGGTTCGCCGAAACAAGCACCTTGAGCGGATGTATCTTTTTCCCTTCGTTCGTCCCGTGATAGTAATCATTGTTCGCGGCCAAAAAGATGCTCGCGGCGTCCAATTGGTGGGAACCGAGCTCGACCATCAGCCCGCCGCCGGTCCGGGCCCAAAGCCGCCAACGCAGCAGTTCTTCGGCCGCCGGCCGCTGGTAGGTTTTCTGCTCCTGCGTTTTAGCGTCGGTCCATTCGAAAGCGTTGTCCAAATAACCGTATTCCTTGGCCGATTTGAACGAGGTTCCCTCGTATTCGCCCCCTTTCGCGAGCACTTCGTCGCGGATCTGGGCCTCTTTTTGGGCGACTTTTTTCGCGACGGTTTCGATTTCCGAACCCCGGGCGGCCGCCAATTCCTTCTTGAGGCCGTCCAAATCGCGGATCAGCCGGTTGGCTTGAACGTCGTTCGGTTTGACGTTTTTAGGCATCGGCAGTTGCCAGGAATCGCCGCCGGGAGAGTTCCCGCGATGCCATTGGGCTCGAATGTAATGAATATTGCCGAGCAAACCGCGTTTGATCTTATCGACCGCTTCGTGATAAAGAATATTGTAATGCCGCTGGTGTCCGGTCGCGAGGTGTTTGCCGGTCATCGCCGCGACGCGGGACATTTCCTTGCATTGGGTGATGCTGTGGGCCATCAATTTTTCGGTGAGGACATGCAAGCCCCGCCGCATCGCCGCGACGGCGGCCTTCGCGTGCAAGTGCAGCGGCAAGGCGATCACGACCGCCTCGATGCCGTCCGCCTTTGCCTGATTCAGCAGTTCGAGGTAATCGGCGTAAACCCGGACATGTTTGCGGGCTTCTTCCTCGGTTTTCCAACCGTAAACCGACATCAGCCCAGGCCGGACCGGGACGCCGCAATCTCCGTGAAAGGCCCGATATTGATTGTAGGGCCGGATATCGGCGATCGACTTGACCTCGATGTATTCCGGGTTCATCGCCCCGAGGAGAACGCTCCCCTCATCGCCGGTCCCGAGGACGCCGACCCGGAGCGGGTTCCCTTCGACCTTGGAGTACCCGAAATAAAACGCTCCGACTCCGGCCGCGGGAACGGCGGCGGCCAGCACTCCGGCCTTCAGTAAATCACGTCTTGAAATTTCGTTCGGTTGCATCATGGGGAGCAGGAAGTGGGAAGTGAGGAGTGGGAAGCAGGAAGTGGGGAGTATCAAAAGGGGCAACCTTTTTCTATTCCTTACTCTTTATGACCGTAGGCGCGGGCGATGTATTTTCCGCCGCAATGCCAAAGGAAAAAGTCGAGTCCGCCCCAGCGACCGGCGGGAAGGGCCGCGAGCAGCAGACAGGCGATCAGTTCGACGAAATCCTTGTTGACGATCATAAAGTGCCCGATCATATCCGGCACGGGCGGGTAAACCGTCGGCCAGGGGAATTGCGAGAGGACGACGTTGGCCAAAAACGCGGCCGCCCCGAGGGACGCAAGCCGGTTGCAAAAGCCGAGCATCATGCAAATTCCGATCGCCGTCAGCCCGTAGGTGACCGAAAGGTCGAGGAGCCGCATTTGCGACGGGACATAGGGGAACAAACCGATAATCGGGGCTTTTTCCGGATTGGTGATGATTTTGTTCGGGGCACCGCCCAGTTCGGGATTAACGACCCGGCCGAACGCCGATTGGAGGCCGTCACCCATTTTGTCCAATTCCTTGACCCAGGCTTCGCCTTCGGCCCGGTATCCCATCATCCCGTCCCAGTTACGTTGCCGTTGATGAGGGGTATCATTCGTATGGGCGCCGACTTCTTCGTCGAAACGCTTCAAACTTTCGTGATATTGTTGGACCGGGGTTTCGATTTCGGCCGCATATTCCCGGAGCGAAGTGATATACTGCCGGAAAATGGCGTCGATCGCCTTTTGATGCCCCGGGTCAAGGGCGTATTTCCTTTCGAAAGCGGCTTTGAAATTCGTCCACGCTTTTTCGTAGGCGGGGAGTGTCGGGAGGTTGGCGATCTTTCTTTCTTCGGCTTTGAGCTCCGCCTCGGTCAGACCGGCACCGTTGTTCTTGAAGACGGTCGCATCGGCCTTGTCCTTGGGGGTGATTTCCAGACGCTTGAGGGAATCGAGGTCCGGCAGCATCATGTAATACAGATCGGCGACCGGCCCTTTTGCCTGTCCGAGGAAACCTTTTGCGCTGAAACCGTGCCGTTCGTCGAATTTGTGCAACCCTTCGTAAAAGAAATGCCAACCGATCGTCAACCGGAGTACCACGATCATAATGACCGCACATGTGCCGATACTCACCTTATTCTTATTCAAGGGAAGGGTCTCCTCTCGTCTCTAGCTGGAGGTT
>JAVBSX010000392.1:0-8312 GCA_031556455.1 Thermoguttaceae bacterium | reverse complement strand
AGCGAATCTGGTCGTCTTTACCGCAGGACTCGCTTGATCTGTTTTTGAATGAAAAATAATGCTTCGGCCAATATATTGTTCTCCTCGCTAAAATTGAGCTGGAGCGGTAAAACCAACTCTCGCGGTTTCGGGGCTTTCGTCGCTTCGCTCAGGAAGCCCCTTGGTTCGATTTTTGTGCGGAGCACAGTAGATGAAATAGGCAAGAATATGGCGGGAAGTTTTTTTGAAAAACTCCGCGCTCTCCACGTCTCTGCACGAAAAATTTGACTTTGCAATCCTCGTGCAATCCGCAAGTTCGCGATTGACGTCGGATTTGCAACACAATATAATTAACAAAGCTAAGCTGTTTCGGTTTCCGCGACAACCGGATCTGATGAGCGTTTTTTCGAACGAGTATTTTCAAATTCAATCAATGCTGAAATTTCGAATCAGCACAATTTTTGGCCTGTCGATTCTCTGGGGACTGGGAATTTTTCTCCCCTCGGAGAACTCTTGCGCCGCGGAACGGCCGCACTCGGCGGTTGCCCCACTGCCGCAAAACCGGTCCGGCGATTCGCCGCAACAAGAGATGATCGCCGATTCGATTCGGTACCTGCAAAAGTCGATTCCCAAAAATCAACGGCCCGCTTCGGCTTATTCCCGTCTCGTTCCGGTCGCGACCGTCGTTTCCGGACTGCTCGAAGCCGGAGTGTCTCCCGAAGAACCAATCGTTCAAGAGGGATTGGTTTTTCTCGCCCGAATGGGAAAAGAATTGGATCGCGAAAAAGATCGGGCTGCTTTTGTGTTGACGCAAAGGTGTTTGAAAAAAGCGAAGGCAAAAACTCATCCGACTTGTCCGAAAAACGGTTCGAACCAACCCGCCCTTTCCCAGACGAGCACTCCCGATCAATGGGTCGTCTCGCCCGGCATGGGGCAAACCGTTCGAATTCGGGACATCGGGCAACCTTCCGTTAAAAACGAACGGCCTGTGCTCGCGGAATACTGGAAGCCGGCGGAGTTCGGCCGACTGATCGCGAAGTGCCTGGGCCAGGATGATGCGCCCTCGGAATCGCCCCCGACCCGGAAATCGGAACAGGGAGGGCTGCGGCCCAAGCCTGTTTTGTTCTCGGGTGCAAGGAAAAACGGCAAAGACGAATTGACCATTCCGGCGACCGCTCCCGCGATCACGGAATGCTTCGCGTCGAACTTTCGTTGCATCCCTTCGCATCCGAATCGTCTTCTTTCTTCAAATTTTCTTTCGGAATTACGAACGACACGTCTTTTGATTTGATCGTTTTTCTTTCAAACACGGCCGGCCTGCCGGATGTTCCGTCCTGAGATTCCTGTGGTTTCTCGGCTTGAAAACGGTGGGCGTCCGCGACCGTAACGCTTTTTTCGCCGTCTCGCGAAAAGGCGTTTTTACGATTTCCAAAAGGATTTGTTTGAAAGGATTATCTTGAACATCAAGTCAAAATTATTTTCTCCCTCGAAAGCGTTTACGCTTGTCGAGCTTTTGGTCGTGATCGCGATCCTCGGGATTTTGGTATCCCTGTTACTTCCGGCCGTTCAATCGATCCGAGAAGCGGCCCGGAGGATGCAATGCGCCAACAATATCAAGCAGTGGGGGCTCGCGTTACACAATTATCACGACTCGCAAAAACGGTTGCCGCTTTTCGCGGACGATAAAGGGTTTTCGATACACGCCCATATTCTTCCTTTCGTTGAAGAAGGAGCGTTCGCTGAAACCATTGATTATACCCTCAATGTCTGGGGGAACAAAAGCGCCCCGAACACCGCCCATGATGAGGCGATGCGTTTTCCGAGCCCGCTGTTGATCTGTCCGAGCGAATCGGAATCCCGTGTCAAAAACAACACCTACCCGGCGGTTTATACCGCCTATGGGACGAACTATGTCTTTTGCGTCGGGACGGCAACCGGCAAATACTGGAACCTGACCGCCGGGAGCGACGGTCCTTTTCGGGTAACGCCGACCTCGCTTGCGACACTCGCCGACGGCACGAGTCATACGAGGGTCGTTTCCGAAACGTTGTTGGGATACGAAACCATTCCCGCAAACCCCACCAAAAAGGATTGGCAGCGATTGGCGGTTCTCGAACCGTTCGGAACGGCCCCGGATCCTCCGACGCTGAACGAGAACATCGATCTGCAGGGATACGCCGAGGCTCATCCGGAAGCGTTGACGTTGGCGCATCGCGGTTTTCCGTGGTTGGCCGGGCGGACCTACGCGACCGGTTATTCCTCGTACACCCGGCCGAACGGCAAGGCGCCCGACTGTTGGATTCGCAGTGGCATTTCGGCATACAACACGGCCCGAAGCCAACATTTGTACGGGGTCAACGTCGGCATGGGGGACGGCAGCGTTCGTTTTGTCGACAACAACATCGACCTTTCGATTTGGCGGGCGGCGAGCACCGCCGATTCGGGCGACCGCGGCGAGTTGCCTTAGTTAGGCTTCAGGCTTCAGACTTCAGGCTTCAGGTGTCGGAATGACCGACCTGTGCAAAAAAACACCACCTTTCGAAATTACAAAGAGCGCGTTCAAAAATTTTTCGCAGCACAGTACTTCCCACTTCCCACTTCCTAATTCCTAATTTCTGAAGCCTGAAGCCTGAAGCCTGAAGCCTGAAGCCTTTGTCCAAGAAAGTCAACAATACCTTATACGAACATCATAAACAGATATGAACGATACGACGACAACAACTCTTCCCGTCGAAACGCGGGAGCTTTCAAAGACCTTTCGCAGCGGCCCCAACGTCGTTGAAGCCCTGCGCGAGGTTTCGATGTCCGTCAATCCGGGAGAATTTCTCGCGATCATGGGCGCGAGCGGCTCCGGCAAGAGTACGCTCCTGCATCTGCTCGCCGGGTTGACCGCCCCCGATCACGGGGAGGTGATCATCGAAGGTCGGTCGCTCGCCGGCTTGTCCGATGCGGAACTGACGAAGTTCCGGCGGGAGCGGATCGGGCTGGTTTTTCAAGCGTTCAACCTTGTTTCGACGCTGACGGCGGAAGAAAATATCTTGCTTCCCGTTTTAACCGATCGGAGCAAGATCGTCGATCGGGCGGGGCTCGAATCGCTTTTGGAACAGCTCGATTTGAAAGAGCGACGACGGCATTTTCCGGACGCTTTAAGCGGCGGCGAGCAGCAACGGGTCGCGATCGCCCGGGCGCTTTTGATGCAACCGGCGATGATTTTGGCGGACGAGCCGACCGGCAATCTCGATTCGGAGAACGGCGAAAACATCTGCCGGATTTTGCGAAAACTGTGCGACGAACAGGGCCGTTCGCTCATAGTCGTAACCCACGAAAAAACGGTCGCCGATCATGCCGACCGCATTTTGACGCTCAAAGACGGGCGGTTTGTTTAGTGTCGGGGCGTAGGCCGGAGTACCGGCTAAATGGGTGTCAAAGAATAAATAATACTCCAAAATAATATGCGACTTTTACTGAAATTGATTTTTCGCGAGGCGTGGTATCACCGGGCCCGGATGGGGCTTGCCCTTCTCGCGATCGTTGCAACATCCTGTTTGATCGTTTGGTTGATCGGACATTTCAACCTGTTGATTCGTCAATTCGATCAGGACGCCGGGCATTACCTCGGGCATTACGACCTCGCGTTGGTTCCCGACGGCGGCGGGCCGAGCGGACCCGCCGGGCGAAGGGCTTCCGGGACGCCGAGTTTTTCCGTCCCCCCTCGCAACCTTCGTTCGGCAGAGAGCTCAGCGATCGAAGAGAGTCGCAACGGGTCGTCCGAACGAACGCCGGGCAACCGGTCCGGCGGTCCCGGTTCCGCCGGCCCCGGACGCGGCGGGTTGAGCGGTCGGGGCGGTCCGGACTCGCCGTTCCCGCCGGATATTGCCGAGCGTCTGCGCGAGGACCCCGCGATCGATCGCTTTGCCGCCGCCCGGATTGTTCGCGGGGCGACCGTTGCACGACGATCGAACGATCGTTCGGCACTTGACAAAATCCGGAGCAATCTCGGAATTCCGCAACGCAATCCGATGATTCTCGGGATCGATACGGCTCTTTCCCCTTTTGAAATGGAGGACGGTCGCTGGTTTTCCGAAACGGCCGCGACCGGGAACGATCCGGTAATCGAAGGGGTCTTGGGAACGGGGGCCGCCAATGATATCGGCGGTATTCGCGGGGGCGAGGACAAAGGGCCGGTTCTGCTCGGCGACGAACTGCTCGTGATGCTCAACGGCGCGGAGTTTCGAATCAAGATCGTCGGGCTCATCGAACAGGAATTGAAGCCGGGAGCCGGGAGAACAGGCTCGGTCTCGCCCGTCGTTTCGACGTTGTATATTTCGCTCGCCGATGCGGCCAAGATCGCCCAGTCGTCCGCCCGCCCCGATCTGTTTTTCATTCAATTGAAAAAAGGGGAGAATCTCAAAGAGTTCGAGGCAAGCCGTCTCGAAAAGTTTTCCTTGAATCGCGGAGCATCCGGCCTTCCCGGCGGGGAGACAATCGCGGCCGAACCCTCTCGGGGCGGCGAGGGGCGAATCCCCAAACTGAAATGGGTTGACATCGACGATGTCCGGGCAACGCTCAACCAGGGGCGTTCGCCGGACGAAATCTTCGCCCAATCGTATTCCGCGATCGTCCTTTCGGTGGTCGCCTCGGTTTTTATCATCTTTACGACCTTGAGCATGGGGGTCAGCGAACGGATTCGGGCATTGGCGATCTTGCGAATGGTCGCTTTCGACAAACGGCAAATCGCGGCGTTGATTCTCGGCGAGAGCCTCTTGCTCGGACTGATCGGTTGGTTCGGCGGTTTGTTCGCCGGCTGGGCGATTTTGCAACTGACCGCTCTCACGGACGGGAATCTCGCGCACAAAACGGTTTCGCTCGGTTGGCTCAGCATCGTCGTCGCCGGGGTTTGTGCGCTTATCGGTTCGCTTTTGGCCGCGATAATTCCGGCTTGGCGGGCGATGCGAATTCGCCCGCTCGAAGCGATGAGCCGCGATTTCGGGCGGCGGATTTCCCACAAGCCGCTTTACCTCGCCGGGCTGGTCGGTTTGGGGCTGCTCGCGATCAATCCGCTGATCGTTTACACCGGCGTTTTTTTGCCCTTCGTCCGAATGTCGCTTTACGGTTCCCTCGGGCTTGGGAGTATGGCCCTTGGATTCGTGCTTTTGACGCCGAGTATCATTTTGCTGACCGAAAAATTTCTGAGCTCCGGAGTCGCCGCGCTCTTGCGAATCAAGCCGCAACTGCTCGCGAATCAACTTTCGAGCAACCTTTGGCGGACGCTCGGGACGACGATATCGCTCAGCGTCGGGCTAGGACTCTATTCGATGTTCGAAATCTGGGGGTATTCGATGTTGGTCCCGTTCGTGCCATCCCCGAATCTGCCGAACACGTTGGTCGCGTTTATGCCGACGGGAATTCCCGAGAGCGAAATCGCAACCGTTCGCAGCGTGCCCGGCGTCGATCCCGATCGCTTTATGCCCCTCGCGATCGAGCAGCCGGTTTTTTCGGAAAACCAACTTTCCGGAGAGAATTTTTCCCGTTTGTCCGGCTCCTGGGCCAACGCCGTTCTTTTCGGCCTGGACCCGGACCTCGCGTTTTCGGGAACAGCGGAAGGCGGCCGACCGATGATCCGGATCCCGTTCGAAACCGGCAGCGCGAAAACGACGCTCGAAAAACTCAAGGAGCCGAACAGCCGGTATTGCGTGATTCCCGACACCTTCGCCGTTCAAACCGGCTTGAAGGTCGGCGATAAGCTCGAATTGGTGCCGCCCAACGCGCCCGATCGGGTGATCGAATACGAAATTTGCGGCATCGCCGAAATCGACGGTTGGCATTGGATTACCAAGACGAGCGGCGTCCGACTCCGCAGCGGCCGGACCGCGGCAATGGTGCTCGCGGCCTACAATTCCGTTAAGAAGGATTTCGAGTTGAAGGATAACGCCTATTTTTGGTTCGACCGACAACCGGGGGCCTCGTTCGAGACGATCGAGCGGGACATGCAGGCAATCGCCGAACATTCCGCCAACCCGACGCTGAGAAAACGCGGCCTCGGGGAACTGACGGTTACCAAACCGATGATCAAGGTCAGTACGACCGAAAGCATGACCGAGTTTATCAGCTCGCACGCCGACAGCGTGATTCAAGCGATGTCGAAAATGCCGATGATCGTTCTCGCGATCGCCTCGCTCGGCATGATGGGAACGATCGCCGCCTCGGTCCGGACCCGGCGATTCGAGTTGGGCGTGCTCCGGAGCGTCGGCCTGAGCCGTTCCGGGCTGGTTCGCCTGATTTTGGCCGAAGCGATTCTCATCGCCTTCGCCGCGATCCTGCTCAGCCTGGGATTCGGGCTACTCGGCGCCTGGTGTTCGATCGGAACGGCACGTTACGTGTCGGTGTTCGGCGGAATCGTGCCCCCGTTGGTTTTGCCGATCCGCTGGTTGGCCTTGGGGTTCGGAGCCGCCCTCGGGCTTTGCCTGATCGCGGCCTTGTACCCGGCGATCGCGACCGGCCGGGAAGAGCCCGCCGCCCTGTTGCGGGAAAAATAACGGCGGTTGGGGACTTGCGAAGGCAACGAAATCGTTCAAACGCCTCGTTACAATTCGATCCTGGAATGGTAGGTTGCCGACCTCCGGGCGGCAACCTGCAGTACTCTGCACCGAAATCCGGGACAAGGCGGCTAGTGCCGACGCGACCGCCCGGAGGTCGGTCGCCTACCTTTACTTCATAAATCACTCTCTCACGGAAAGGAAAACTCATGTTACGTTTCTTATTGATCCTATCGCTCTCGCTCCTGCTTTTCAACGTCGCGTTCGCCGCCGATCCGGAGGCCAAGCGGGAGGAATTGATCCAAAAAGGGGTCGCCTTCCTTCGGACCACCCAGGCCGAAGACGGCTCATTCAGCGGCGCGGCCGGAGTCGGGCCGACCGGAATCGTCGTCGGCGGGCTGCTCGAAGTCGGCATCTCGCCGGACGATCCGATCGTCGCCAAGGGGCTGAGCTTTTTCCAAAAAGCGATGCAAGAAGACGGCGGCATCTACACTCCGGGCGGCCGCTTCGCCAACTACGAAACCTGCGTCGCCGTGATGTGCTTCGCGGCGGCCAACAACAAAATCAAGGCCGAAAAGAAGACCGAAACCGGCCCTTACGACGAACTGCTCGCGAAAAGCGACCGGTTCCTGCGGGACTGCCAGTACACCGAAGCGCGCGACAGCAAGCCGGAAGATGCCTTTTACGGCGGGGCGGGTTACGGCAAAAATTCCCGGCCGGACCTTTCCAACACGCATTTCTTCGTCGAGGCGATCAAGGCGGCCGGGGCGAAGGACGACGATCCGGCGTTGCAAAAAGCGCTCGTGTTCGTCTCCCGCTGTCAGAATCTGGAATCGGCGGACAACACCTTGCCGTTCGCGGCCAAGAATCCGGACGGCGGCTTCATTTACAGTCCCGTCGGCGAAGGTTCGAGCCCGGCCGGGCAAACCCCGGACGGCGGGCTGCGATCTTACGGTTCAATGACGTACGCCGGTCTCAAAAGCATGATTTACGCCGGGCTGACTCCCGATGATCCCCGAGTCAAGGCCGCTTACGATTGGACGAAAAAGCATTACGACGTTCATTCCAATCCCGGTTTGGGTAAGGCGGGGCTTTATTACTATTACCAATTGATGTCGAAAGCGCTCGATGTCCTCAAGGTCACGACTTTAGAAACCGATGGCGGGGCGAAGCATGATTGGAAGTCGGAGTTGATCGGCGTGTTCGCGGAAACGCAACAGCCGAACGGTTCCTGGACCAACGACGACACCCGTTGGCTCGAAGGGGATCCGAACCTCGTAACCGGTTACGTTCTCATGGTGCTCGCCGATTGCAAATAATTCGAGCATTTCACGTTTTCATTGATACTAGCCCCAAGCGTAAGCGCGGGGTGATATTGCTTCGGAAATGGGCTCAATCCCCCCGCGCTCACGCTTGGGGCTAGTACATATCATTTCGTGAAATGTTCTAGCTCGCCTAGGCAAGCCCGAATTGGTCCTCACGGCACGCATTACTTTGTGAAAAAAACGAAAAATTTTTCCAAAAAAATCGACAAACGCCGCCCACTGCTCTTTGCGTTTCAATTTCTCGGCTTGGGCGAAATCGGCTTTGGCCTTTGCTTTGTCGCCTTTCTCCACATAGACACAGGCACACGCCCTTTTATCCCTTCCCAGTGCCGCACAATAACCATACGAAATAAACGACAAGAACGGCAAACGCCGCCACAAACGGCCCGTGGAGCCGAGGCAAATTCGATTTCGTATCGAACGTGTTCGTGTCGAGATCATAGGAAACGGCGGTCGGAGTCAGTCCGTACAC
>JAVBSX010000193.1:0-2694 GCA_031556455.1 Thermoguttaceae bacterium | reverse complement strand
CGGCTCGATCTTTTCGCGAAACATCGATTCCCGATTTTTCTCGGCGGGGAACACAGCATTTCAAGTCCGATCGTTCGGGCCGCCGCGAAAAAACATGATAATTTGAGCGTCTTGCAATTCGACGCCCACGCCGATTTGCGGAACGAGTACACAGGCGGTCGGTTTTCCCATGCTTCGGTGATGCGGCGAATTTCGGAGATCACCCCCCATTTCGTGCAGGTCGGAATCCGCAGTTTTTCCGCTGAAGAATACAGCGAATGTCCCGAGCGGGTTCGGCAGTTTATTACCCCGAAAATGCTCGAACAGGACTTTCGGTTCGCCTTGGACCGGATTCTTTTTGCGTTGACCGAAAACGTTTACATCACGATCGATCTGGACGCCTTCGACCCGGCCCAGGCCCCCGGAGTCGGGACGCCGGAGCCGGGCGGGCTTTCTTGGCGGAATGTAACCGCGATTCTGCGAGAGGTTTTCGAACACAAGAACGTGATCGGAGCCGATGTCGTCGAAACCGCTCCCTTGGGCGGCAACAACATCGTGAGCGAATTCCTCGCGGCCCGGTTGGTCGGAAAAATTATCGCCTATCAACAGGATGCGGACGAAAACCGCAAATGGGACAGGGAGCATCCGATGTCGCGGCCGCGACATTGATCGGCGAAAAACGGTTGCTCCAAAGGTCGAACGTCAAAAGCCTCGGATTGACCGCTTCGGGCCGACCGCCGAGAATCTTGATCGCTTCGATCGCTTCCAATGATGCCGCGAGGTTGACGACCGGGGAGAGAATGCCGTACTCGTTCGTTTCGTCGGCGTTCGTTTCGGAAGTGCTTGTTTCGGAAGTGCTTGTTTCGGAAACCTGCGATTCTTCTTCCTGCGGCAGAAAGCAGGCCAAACAAGGAGTCCGACCCGGAAAAACGGTCAATACCTGTCCCACGGCGTCAAGCACCCCGGCGGTTATCAGCGGTATCTCAAACCGAATCGCCGTTCGGTTCAACAAAAACCGGGTCGGGAAATTGTCGCTCCCGTCGATCAAAAGATCGATTTCCCGGACCAATTCGGGAGCCGTTTCTTCGGTCAGACGAACGCATTTCGGCTCAATCACGACCTCGGAGTTGGCGGCCCGGAGTTTTTGGGCGGCGGCCTCGACCTTGAAAACACGGTTGGCCGCATCCGATTCGTCGAAAAGAAGCTGCCGATGCAGGTTCTCGATTTGAACGACGTCGTCGTCAAGAATTCGCAGGAACCCGACCCCGGCCCGGGCGAGGAGGTTGGCGACCGTCGAACCGAGCGCCCCGCAACCGCAGATCAGCACCCGGGCGAGGCCCAATCGCTGCTGCCCCTCGGGGCCGAGCGGCTCGAAAGCGACTTGACGTTGATACCGGTTAGAAAACATGATGGGCTGAGTCTTGATACAATTCGATCTTGAGACGGGCAACGTGCGGTACGTCGCACTCTAGGATACGATCATAAAATTTGGCCCTCGATTTTCAAGACGGAGCGGAATCACGTCTTGAAAACCGAGGGCCAAATTTTTGAATTAACCTGTCGTTTTACATCGGCGCTAGCCCCTACTTCGGGACAGCCCAAAAGCGGACCGTCGTGTCGAAACTGCCGGAAGCGAGCATGCCTGTTTGCGGATCGTATACCAGGGTCGCGATCGTTCCGGAATGCCCTTCCGGCGTCGCCGTGTTCGCATAATACGTTTTCGTTCCGAGATTCCAAAACCGAATCGTATTGTCGCTCTCGCCCGAAGCGAGTATCCCTTCCCCGCAAAACGCGAGCGAATAGGTTTTGCCGGTTCGCTCCGGAAGCGTCGTCAAACGCTTGCCGTTTTTCATATTCCAAATCGTGATGTTCGGCCCTTCCCCGCCGACTGCCAGTTGCGAGCCGTCGGGATTGAATTCCAAAGCGTTAACCCGGCGACCGTCGCCCGAAAGTTCGTACAAAATTTTCCCGGAATCGACTTCCCAAATCCGAATGAAACCGGTTCGACCGGCAACTGCCAAGAGGGAACCGTCCGGCGAAAAACGGATCGCCCGGTTGCTGGTTCCGTGGGCTTTCAGCGTCCGAACGATTTTTCCGCTCTCGATATTGTAAACCGGGACGGCGGAATCGAAGCCGCAAAGGGCGAATTCCTTGCCGCCGGGCCGAAATGCGATCGCTTGAATCCCGCGATTTTTCCCGTCGATTTTACGCACGAAATCGCCCGTCCGAAAACGATAAACCTCCAACTGACCGTCTTGTCCGGCTGCAACCAGGTAGTTTTTGTCGTCGCCGAACGCGATTCCGCGAACCCATTCCAACTGGTCGCGTTTGCTGAAGACGATTTTTTTCGAGCCGACATCCCATAACCGGACCAGGTGATCGTCCCCGCCCATTGCAAGAAATTTCCCGCTCGGGTCAATGTCGATGCAGGTAATGACCGGGACTTTCCCAGGAACGTTGCCGTACAACGAAATCACTTCCGTCGGCTGAATGCTGATCGGTTCCTGAGCGATCATTTTTTGCCCCGGAACCAAAAAAAGCGTTAAAGCGATGAGCGGAATAATTCCCACTTGTTTCCTGAACATCGTTTTCTCCTTGAATTCCAATATACTTCTGTTCTGTGTTTATCCGTTTGGCTCGGCGTACCGGCTAAATGGTTTGAATAAATGAACTATGTGAGGCATTTTGACCCGTCAATAAACTATCGGGTATTCA
>JAVBSX010000355.1:0-5988 GCA_031556455.1 Thermoguttaceae bacterium | reverse complement strand
AAAGCAGGACCAGCCCGGTTTGAAAAAGCAACTGGAAAACAAGGTCGATACGATCGATGCCCGCGATGTCAACCAGATCGAAATCGGCAAACCGCCCGAGACCGACGGCATCGAAGGGGAGCCGGTTTACCTTCGGGTCGGCAAGTTCGGCCCCTTCCTGCAGCAGGGGGAAAAGCGGGCGAGCGTCCCGGAAGATTTACCCCCTGATGAGCTAACGCTCGAAAAGGCGCTCACGCTCTTGAACCAAACATCGCAGGCCGAAGAGCCGCTCGGGATTTGCCCGGACACGCACAAGCCGGTGTACGGCAAGGTAGGTCGTTTCGGTCCCTACGTTCAACGGGGGACCTCCGAAGACGAGGAAAAACCGCAATACGCCTCGCTTTTGAAGGGAATGAGCCTTGAAACGCTCGATTTCGAAACCGCGTTGAAACTGCTGAACCTACCGCGCACTTTGGGCATTCAAGAGGAATCTGGGGAAGAGGTGATCGCTCAAAACGGCCGGTTCGGTCCTTACATCAAATGCGGCAAGGAAACCCGCTCGCTCCCGCCGGACGTTTCGCCGTTGGACATCACGCTCGAAAAGGCGTTGGAGCTGCTCGCCCAGCCAAAATACGGCAAAGGCTCGGCCCGATCGACGGCCCGCAAGACGGAACCGCTCAAATCGTTCGAGGTTTCGCCGATCACCGGCAAGGTTGTCAATTTGCTGAGCGGCCGGTACGGGGCGTATGTAACCGACGGGGAAACCAATGCGACCTTGCCCCGGGAGATTACGGCGGAAGAGTTGACGTTCGAAAAAGCGCTCGACCTCCTCGCCCAACGGGCGGCGAAAGGCCCCTCGAAAAAGAAGGCCGCTCGAAAGAAAGCGACGAAAAAAGCGGCCAAAAAGACCGCAAAAAAAGCCGTCAAGAAAGCGGTTAAAAAAACTGTCAAAAAAGCGGCAAAAAAAGCGGCTAAAAAAACCGTCAAGAAAAAGGCTGCCTCTTCTTGATCGCAGTAGAAACTTGCACAATAAACGACGTCAAAAGCGCGGCCGTCATTTCGACCGAAGCAACGCGCAGGGAGAAATCTCACCCTCGCGAATGGGCGGGAATTCCGAGCCCTTCGGCGAGGGTGAGATTTCTCGCTTCGCTCGAAATGACGCGGTAATTCGTTTACTGTCCCCTAGGAATCAGATACTACATTCAGAGCGAGGGACCAACCGATTGTCAACATGCCCTACCAACCTCATTCCAACGAAACGGACTCCGGGATGAGATCCGGAGAGCCGTATTGCTCCAAGAGCTCGCGGAGTTTTTCTTTTTTCGCCAAGTCTTGCGAAGACGGAATCTCGGGCGTTCGCGGGTCGATATCGACGGTGCCCCAGGGAATTTGCCGGCCGCCTTTGAAAATCAGGCGGAATCGGGGCTCAGGCATCGGCTCTCTCGGGTAGACCGGCTTCGATTCGTCCGGCAATTTGACGATCGCGAAAATCTCCGAGATTTCCCATCGCTTCGCGTCCTTTTCCAAAAGGCTCGCGATTCGGGCGGCCCCCTCGACGGCCGGATCTCCCCAGCGGTCGCCGATGCTGCCGATCGGGTGGGTTGCAATGCCGCGGACGAGAATGTAGTCGAATGTCTTTTCCGGATGTTCGATAAAATAAACCGTCGGCAGCAAAATTCCGAGCGCATCGACCGGAAAGCAGCTTTTGCCTTCGGGGGTCTCGATCATGCAGACCGGGGAACGGTATTGCAGTTCAACCTGAATTTGGCCCGGATATCGAATTTGAATCTTGCCGACCTCGGCAACCCAGGGGTTGGCGGAAAAAGCGGCCGCGAGTTTTTCCGGCAACTTCGAATCGAGAACCGTCTCCCGACGGTCAAGGCTCGCCGCTTGCAGGACGTCTTTGACGAACGATTCCGTGACCCAGGGAGGTCGCTCCGGAACCGAAATCCGGTCCGGATCAAGCCGGTAGTCTTCGGAATGGGCGAAATCTTTTTTCAAAAACGCCCAGCCGCCCAGCCCTATCCCTCCAATCAGGAGAAGAAGAATAAGATAGGGAAATCCGAGACGCAACAGGGACAAAGAAATGGCCCGGTTTTTCAAGGGGTCCGTTTCCTTATGATTTGACATGGGCGGTGCAAAAACAAAAACCTTTGAAACACTTCAGTTGTTTGGTATTTTTCGTCATTTCGACTGAAGCGCAGCGCAAGGAGAACTCTCACCCTCGCGCGAGGGCCGGAATTCCTACTTTTTCGGCGAGGGTGAGATTTCTCGCTCCGCTCGAAATGACGAACAGAGTGGTTTTGTTTCAAAAAACTTCAAGCTACAACCCTTTCCGTTTTCAATCGAAAAACAGCATCCCCGAGCGAGAGCGCTGAGGGGAGCCGTCTTCCGACTTCGGCAACGGCTCACCGGTTCTTCCGGCCGTGCTCTCCTACCGAATTACGGAAAAACCGACGAAACTTATTTTATCATCTTGCCAATACGATTCAAAGGTCTAAGAATAGAGGAAGGTCGTGTACACGGAAATTTGGACATGGGGGACACGCTTTCGAACAAAGAATCGTTTTTTCGTCAATTTTCGTGCGAGACGGGCAAAAATTTTTCAAATTTTCTTACAACACTTGCCCTTGAATTGGCAACAATAGTCCAAAACGAGCTTGTTTTAGGGAAAAACAAACATCGGTTTTTTAGTTGTGTTACTTGAAGGAATGCCACTTTTTTCAAAAAAACCGCCTGTCCCGACCGTTGTTCCGAGCGAGGTCTCGGAAATCGATTGGGAAGCAACACTGCAAGCGAACCAACATTGGCTTCGTACGGTGATCGCTGCGCGCGTCGGAGAGCCGGCGGCGATCGACGAGGTTTGGCAAGAGGTTTCTTTGGCCGCCTTCCTTCAAAAATCGCCGCTCAAGGACGTGAGCAAGGTTGCCCCCTGGTTGTACCGAATTGCCGTCACCCAATCGCTGATGTACCGCCGAAAAATGGGCCGAAAACGAAAACTGATCGATCGATATGCCGAACGCTTTGAACCGTCCGAATCGGACAACCGGGAATCCAATCCCTTGGATTGGCTCTTGAGCCAGGAACGTCGGCAAATGGTCCGGGACGCCCTGTCCCGGTTGCCTTCGCGGGATCGGGAAACCCTGTTGCTCAAATACGTGCACGATTGGAGTTACAAGGAAATGGCCGACAAATTGGGTTTGAGCGTTGCCGCGATCCAAGCCAAGTTGCACCGGGCCAGACAACGCCTTCGAAATGAATTGACCTATCAAAAATAACGACGAACAAACGGTCACGACCCTGCCTGTTGATTCGGTCGCCGTTCGCAAACCGATTGATTCTTGACACATTACGAATATGTCACTTTCCCGAGAAAATTATTCGGAACTGATCGACCTTTTGGTCGACGGTGAGTTGGACGACATTCGCCGGATTCAGCTGATCGAAATGCTCGACGTTTCTCCCGGCGGCTGGAAGCAATGTGCTCTCGTTTTTCTGGAAAACCAAGAATTGAAAAGTGCGTTTTCCGCCCCTTGGGACGAGGGCGAATCGCCCGAAAAATCCGAGGCTTTTCCGAATGCCGTCCCTGCCCGCTTCGCCGGTTCCCGGAACCGGCCGGTCAACGAAACACGGTTCTCGCCGCGAAAACAAGGCTTTTTCTGGGGAGCTCTCGCCGGCTGCCTTCTTATCGGTGTCGCGGTTGGTCTTGCGATCCGGCATTTTCCCAATTCTTTCCCAGAGCAAAATCTTCTCGTCAAAAGCCCGCTGAATCGAGAAGCCCTTCGGAACTCCCCGGAAGAACCGGCGATCGTCCAAAATTGGGAGGTACCGTCCTTTGAGGCCCGTTTGGGACAAACGGCTCCGC
This sequence comes from Thermoguttaceae bacterium, assembly GCA_031556455.1. GTDB lineage: Bacteria > Planctomycetota > Planctomycetia > Pirellulales > Thermoguttaceae > JAVBSX01. The sequence goes on along the minus strand of JAVBSX010000355.1, from coordinate 2,144 downwards.
AGTATCGCCCGATCCGACTGCAAAGCGAAGGGCGTCTTGCGGATCATGTTTCGGTCCCGTGTTACGACAACAAAACCCTCGACCCGAAGTCGCTTCCGGAATTGAACGATGCCGCTTCGCGGAATTTGACGCGACAACTTCGCAACGCCGGACACGAAGTCGATGTGCGGCGACGCCATTTTATCGTGCCGGGCAAAAACGGCGAGCATATCCTCGTCCCGGTCGAAGACACCTTTATAAAATACTCGGGCAGCAATGTGTTCGAATGATGTTTTTAGGCTGTAGGCTGTAGGTTTTGGGTGGTCAAAGTCTTTGTCAAAAACCGGGCATGTTTCAGTAGTTTGTTTTTCCAAAAAAGTTTTGGACCACGTCATTTCGAGCGGAGCGAGAAATCTCACCCTCGCCGAAAGAGTCGGAATTTGTCTCCGCTCGCGAGGGTGAGATTTCTCCTTACGCTCCGCTTCAGTCGAAATGACGAAAACGCAGTGCGGGCGGTTGAAAGACCGCAAACCCAACGTTGGTTTACATTTGTTTAACCTTTTTGTTTGACGGAGATCGATACTTATGAAAAAAATCAATTACCTTTTATTATTCCTTGCGATTTCGTGTTTGATGTTCGTCCGACCGCTGAGCGCGGAGGAAACGAAAACGGAGGAAGCCCCGCAGGTCACGGAAGAAATCACCGCGGAGGAAACGACGTTCAAAATTCCGGAGTATTATTTGGGTATTCAATGCGAGCCGGTTCCCGAAATTCTCGCCTTGCAGTTGAATCTCGAAAACACAGGGCTGTTGGTCACCTCGGTCGTTCCTGAAGGCCCCGCCGAAAAGGGAGGCGTCAAACGCGGCGACATCCTCTTGAATATCGGGGGAAAGCCGGTCGCAAAGATCACCGAGATTTTCGAGGTGCTTGATCGGGATAAGGACAAGGAACAGGCTCTCGAAGTCTTACATCGCGGCAAAAAAACCGAATTGAAAATCACCCCGGAAAAACGCCCCGAAACGCCGCCCCAGGCCTCGCGGCCGATGCAGGGGATGTTCCGGACCATTCAGCCGGGAATCATTTTCAACGGCAAGGATCCCGGCGAAGCCCGACAGATGATCCAAAAATTTCTCGAACAAATGGAAGGCTTCGACGGCAACGCCGAACTGTTGGACGGTAATGCGATCCCCTTTGAAAGCGTACCATTCGGGACGGACGACGAGGGCGCCGACATCGAACGATTCGAGTATTCCGTGCGGCCGGGCGAACAGCCGGGGACCCAGCGGATACAAGTCCGGCATAACAACGAAGTCTGGGATGTCGATAAAATCGAAGACTTGCCGAAAGAACTGCAAGACCGGATTCGCGGAATAACCCCTTCACAGGAAAAAGCGGCTCCCCCCGCCCCGAAAACGGAGGCACAAACGGACGCGAAACCGGCTCCGGAAAAGAGTTCGTGGGAAAGCTGGGAAGCGTTTCGGGATAAAATGAAAAAAGAAATGGACAGCCTCGGCGAAGAGGTTGAGAAACTTTCCGAAAAGGCCCCTGATTTCGGCAAAATCTATGAAGATTATCGCAAATCGGTTGAAGAATACATCAACAGCTTTTGGGATTCCCAGCCCAAAGAAGCGGAGAAAAAAGAATAGGAACAAGGCTGAAAATGTAATACACTTCTGCCTTTGGCGTTTTCAAGACAAGCTCGGACGCCGTCATTTCGAGCGATAGCGAGAAATCTCACCCTCGCCGAAAGAGTCGAAACTCTTTCCCACTCGCGAGGGTGAGATTTCTCCTTACGCTCCGCTTCAGTCGAAATGACGAAAAATGCCAAACGGCTGAAGCTTATTTCGAAACCCGAATATTATCCGGCGGGTTGCGGTTCCGGTTGGGCTTCGGCTTGCGGCTTGGGTTCCGAAGTCGACGGGACCGCCTGCAAGGCCCGCAGTTCGTCAATCGTCTTTTGCGTTTCCTGACGCTGCTTTTCCGCTTCTTCCTTCGCCTTATCGGCCTCGCTCTTGGCGGCATCGGCCGCGGCTTTGGCGGCATCGGCCGCTTCCTTCATTTGCTTGGCCGCTTCGATTTGCTTCGCCGCCTCGCTTTGGGCCGCCGTCGCCTCGGCTTTGGCCTTTTCCGCTTGGGCTTTCAACTCCTCAAGCTGGGCTTTGGC
>JAVBSX010000202.1:0-6686 GCA_031556455.1 Thermoguttaceae bacterium | reverse complement strand
GAACAGAACCGACCTCCGGGCGTAACGGAGGTTCCGCATTGAGGGCAAAATTTGTGCATCGGATGATTCAAATAAAAGGTGTTCGACGGAAAACGTGTTCAACGATTCACGACCGGCAGCAATCGGTAGTTGATATACGGCGGCAAGCCGTCGTCGGTCGCGTCGAACAGTAACTGGTTGACGATTCGGGTACCGCTTTTTCCTCCGCGTTTCGTCGTCTTTTGAACCTCGATGGGAATGTCCTGGTCGATCCAGTATTCTTCGGTAATCGGCTTTCCCTGATCCGTGTAAAAGCCCACGACCTTGAATCGAACGACGTATTCGCCCGGCTCCAACGCGTACACGGCGTGAGGAATGAACAGCGAGACGGTACACGCATCGTCGATTTGCATGCTTCCCATGAGACCGCCCCCCTGTCGGGCTGAAACGTAACGTTTTTCGACGTCGATGTCCGCGCGAACCGGGATCGGCTTGGGTGTCTTGCTTTTTTTATCCTCCGTGTAACAATAAATCGCGATCCGGCACGAACAATCGGCCCGAAAGATGAACAGATCGCCCTCTTCACCCGCTGGAGCCTTGAGTTCGTTGTTCTTCACCCAATACGGCGTTCCCCGGACGCCCGGATGGAGGAGGCCCGAATAGGAAAAACAGTCCGGGAAAATTTCCACGTCGTCCTGAGCGTATGCCGGAAACGAGGCGAAGGCGACGACAATCACGAAAAGCGTTCGAAACAGCGTCATGTAAAAACTCCTGATCATGATGAGGCGAAAAACGGTCGTAATTTGCTGTGATCATTTTATCAAAATTCCGAAACAGCGTCGAGAGTCTGGATGTTCCCAATCTTCCCCGCTGGTGCGCGGAAGTTTTGTAGGCAATCAGTTGGCGTATTTCCAATAGGTGTCCCATTGATCGCCGTAGAATAGGGAACAAATCACGCCCAGGCGGAATGCCTTACTGACTACGGTATAATTTGGCTTTCTTCATCAATCAGTTTTGTAGCGATTGCATCATTTTGCAGCATCATTTTGCCGGTTCATGCAGGAAAAGAGCAAATTTCCTTCCCCGCATCGGTCGATTTTCAGATCTCGACAAGCACCATACCCCGCGATTTGCAGTCGATTCAACGACTTGTAAAAAAACAATGCGATTGGCATGAATATTGCTTTTCATTGCATGAGAGCTTTTTTGTCCTATACTACCAATAGCCCTCGGCTTGACCGACCATCTTGGATAACAAAATCCATTTACGAAAAAATTGGATCATGAAAAAGAATATTTTCTTCATCATCGCGGTATTGACCTTCTTTTCCTCGTCGTTCGCTCATGCAGAGATCATCACGGGCGGCAGTGCCGGGGGCATGGCCATCAAGTACACGTATCGAACTCTCGATGCCAAGGGCAAGGAAGTTTACAAATCGAACACCTCGTGGGGACAGGGACTCAAAACGGAGATTCACGAGAACGATACCGACTTCGACAAGAGTTACGCGACCTGCGTCGATCTCCTGACGACCTTCAAAACAGGTACGGAATATGTCGGCTACAATCTCCTGGACACCTCCGTCACGTTCATGTCCGAACTCCAGAAATCGAGCGTTGTTTCGCTCTTTTCCCATGCGTATGGCACCTTGGAAACCGGTAAATTGGACTGGAAAAAGGAGATGACTTACAATCAGATCAATGTCATGGCTTTCCAATTGTCCGTTTGGGAAATCCTGATGGAGAATCCGACGGACGCCAGTTATAGTCTGTCCGATGGCTGGTTTTACACAACCGGTCCAGGAACGATCAACGACGCCAATACGGCCAAATACGAAGACGCCTTCGCCTTGGCGAACACTTGGCTTTCGGCCGTCAACGACACATCGGGCTCGCTTTGGAATGAATTGGGATACCAAGCGGTCGCCTACGATTATACGCTTTGGGTTCCCGAAAACGGCAAATCATTTTCTCAATCGCTCGTCACGGTTGCTCCAGCCGCGACGCCTGAACCCGCTTCCATGTTTATCTTTGGAGCCGGCCTGTTCGGGCTCGGATTTTTCGGACGAAATCGTTTCCGGCTCATGGAAAATGCCGGTTGAAGATCGCCCCAATGTCGTCCGGCTCCCTGATGCCTGGATGAATTTCGAGAAGCCCGATAGTATCATGAGACGACACTATCGGGCTTTCGCTGTTCTTGGTAAAATTCGGTCAACAAGGCGACAGTTGGCTGGTTCGGGACAAAGCCAAGCCTTCCCCAACGCCGCGCATCGCGAAAACGGAAAATGCGAGGCGACAAGGAGCAGGATCAGGACCGAAACAACAAATCGTTTCATAAAAGGATTTTTTTGGAAAAGATGAGAAGCACCATCGATTGCCGACAATCACAATACCGAAAAATCGTAGGAGAACTTGACATCAATCCATGTCGAATGTATCGTTATAATTGGAAAATTTTTACGATGGTCGATTTGTGTTTCGCTAATTTTCCCTTCGAATCGACCTGCTCTTTATAATAGATGTTTTCACGCCGTTTGAGCGGTTGGCTTCATCAATTATCAGATTGACCTCGTGCCATTCCGGCGGCATGCCTCAGCGGTCAAGGATTCATTTCCATTGTAGAGGGTGTCGCCGTATCCGCATATATTAAAATCATGAACCACTTCTTTTCCAAACGATATGCGTTATTTCTGAACGCCGGATTGGTCGTCACGGTTGTCATCGCATGCAAATTGATCGTCCATCTCCTCGGTTGGGAGGTGTTGTCGACCAATCCGCTCCTTTCAGGCATCATCGCCGCCAACGTATTCCTCATGGGCTTTCTGCTCAGCGGCGTGATGAGCGATTACAAAGAGAGCGAGCGATTGCCCGGCGAACTGGCCGCCGCCATCGAATCGCTCGTCGACGAAGCCGTCATCATCAACCGTTACAAGGACAAAAATATTGGCAACGGATTTCTTTCAACACTTCTTGCGCTAACGCAAACGATCGAGGATTGGTTTTACAAGCGAACGAAAACCGAAGCGATGATGCATGATTTGAGGGAACTCCAGCGATTTTTCAACGAACTGGAGTCCGTCACGCAGGCCAATTTCATCGCGAGGCTCAAACAGGAACAGAGCAACATCCGTCGCATGCTGATCCGGATTCGTACGATCCGCGAAACGTCGTTCATTCCGTCGGGTTACATGATCGCGACGACCACGACGACGCTGTTGATGACCGGCCTGGTACTCGTCAAGATCGAGCCGTTTTATGAATCGCTCTTTTTCGTCGGCGTGATTTCTTTTCTGCTGACGTTTTTGTTGCTGCTCATCCGCGATCTGGACAATCCGTTCGGATATTACGAATCGTCTTCGATGGAAGAAATTTCCCTTGCGCCGCTCAAGGACGTCGCGGAACGAATCCGGCGACTGCAAAGCCCTGTGGACGATTCGATCAAGGAATGATCTGGGTATTCCTCATGGACCAGTTGATATGAAACCGACGTTGTAAACTCGCAACAATTCGCCAAAACATGTTTGGACCACCTCCAATAAATCCGCGAGGTAACTGCTCACCGCTTCGTCGTTTTTTTTGGTCGTCGCGATTCCGACACTGCTTTTTTCGGGTGCTGCCGGAGCCATGGCGATTTTGGATCTGCCCGTTTCACGCTGGTGCGTTACCCATGGCGAACTTCCGAGATTCTTGGACTACCTTCTCAACGAGGTGAAGATATTCGAAATGTTCGGCGAGTTGCCCGGTGTTTTCCTGTTCATGACGGGTATCTTTCTTCTCGACCCGGAAAATCGCAAATCCCTGTTCCGTTTCGGATTAGCCATTCTCGCGTCGTCGACGGCTACGGCGATTTTCAAGCTTCTTATCTTTCGTTGCAGGCCGCGGACTTTTTTCGGCGAGACATTTGTTTTTCCGAATGAGACGGTTTGGCAGTCGTTTTGCGGCGTGGAGTTGATCGGACATCCCGTCAAGGAAACGATGAGCTTTCCTTCGGGCCACTCGGCCTGTGCTTGCGCCTTTGCTTTGGCGATGTTTTGGCTTTATCCGCGCGGTGGAATCCTCTATTTTTTCATCGCCTTCGGGGTCATGTGCCAACGGGTGATCTCGGGGGCTCATTATCCGAGCGACACGTTCGTCGGCGCCGCGATCGCTTTCATGGTGGGCTCGCTTGTCCTGTTCCCTCCCCATTTTTCCCGAGCGTCAAGTGAAACCGCCATGGATTCGCCTTGTAAGCAAAGACGATGAACCAATGAATCCGGAGTCCCCTTTTTCGAACGAAATCAGTATCCCAGGTTGACAACGTGTCCGACATGGGCCAGGCCCGCTTCCGTGATCCGGGGGCAGCCCCACAGGGCGAGCCATTCCAATTTCGGAAGCAGCTTCAAAGACGCCAGGCCCGCATCGGTGATCCCGTCGCATTCCCGGAGCGACAACCATTCCAGTTTCGATAAATCCTTGACGTGACCCAACCCTCCGTCACTCACGAACGTCTTCGAGAGATTCAACGTTTTCAGATAAACCAGGTGCCGCAGATTCGACAGGCCTCGATCCGTGACGTCCGTTTCCGCGATGTCCAGCGATTTCAGTTGCGTCAGGTATTCCAGTTGCGATAACCCGTCATCAGAAATCTCCGTTCGTGACAAGTTCAATGTTGTCAGGCCGGGAATGTCTTTCACCCATTCCATTCCCACATCGGTCAGGGCCGTGTTCGAAGCATCCAGTTCCTTCAAACCGGTCAGCCCTCGTAGGTTTTCAACGACGAAATCGGCATTGTCACGATCGCGGGTTGCGAAGGAGCATTACCTGCAAGTCCGCGAGATCGATTTTCAGCTGGCGGCCCGTGATGAGCGGCAGAAAGATCAGGAAAAGAGTGCTTTTTCTGTAAGCCCGGAAGGGACTTTTCTGTAAGGCGGAAATTTTTTCTGTGAATTTTTCTGTAGCAGGAGGTCGCACCGGGCTGCGTGCGGCCGCAACCCAGAAAAACAAAAGGGCCGCAAAGCCTTGCTTTGCAACCCTTTACGAAGATTTGCGATTCCTTGCGAATCACCAAAAGTGCCGAAAAGAGGGGATGAACACCCTTCAAAAACAAGGGCTTTTTAACGATTTTTACGGTTTCCCACCAGTTTTCCCACCATTTCCGCCGTAAATGCCAAAAATTGGCCTATTTCAACGCCTCGGCGAATTCCTCTACGGAATCACACGTCGCGGCCAACGCCGCCAAAGAATCCAGAGCGGTCGCATCGGTCATTTTGCAGAGCGCTTCCGTCGCCTCGACCGGAACGCCTTTGAATCGGGCATGTAAAAATGCCAAAATCGCTTCCGCCTTGCCCCGGACCTCGCCGACTTCGACCCCCTTCTGCCAAATACTCTCTCTCGCTGTTTCTGCCACGTGAATACCCTCCGGTCCTTGTATCGTGTTTGAAATGGCCTTGTCAATCTGTTCCTCGGTTACATCGGACACCAAAACGCCGTAAGCACAGATGCTGACAATCAAATCCTCGATCCGTCGATCTATCGGAACCGAGGCGAATCGCCTCAAAATATCTTCCAAATGCTCAGCGAACGATCCATCGAACGCCCGTTTCATGGACTCCGCCACCGCCTGCGTTTCCGGGTTGCCCGGCAGGTTATCGTATCCGAACCGGTTCAGGTTGATGCCCAGCACCCGATGCTGGGGGACGAGTTCCCGAAACTCCTCCGGCAAAACGCCGAACATATCCTGATAACAAATCTCTTCGTTCCAATCCTCCTCGCCGCAGTAGACGACGACCATGAGAGGGATCGGCGGCTTGAAATTCTTTCTCGGGCGACCGGCTTTGATCCATTTATCGTAAATCGACAGGTTCGCGTATACGTTCAGTTGCAGCACGGTAAAAACGCTCGGCGAGGATTTATGCTCGAAAACGATCAGCACTTCCGCATCGCCGGAACCATCGCGCAGTCGGGCCAAGTACGGCACGTCCAAAACAACCTGACGAAAAACATGTCCGAAAAACTGCGTCGCATCCGGAACCAACCGATCCAGGTTGACGTGCCTGCCGACCATCGGATCGGCATAGCAACGGAGAAAATCGGCGGCGATTTCCGGATCGCCCAAGGTTTTCCGACCGAAACGATCGTGGGGATTGCCGTAAAGCAGCTTCGATTCACTGGATTCTGGTACGTTATCGCTCATCACACATCATTTTACTCGCCTTTCCGCGATTTTCAAGAGGAAAAACGCCAGCAAGCCGGCGCGAAGCGGCATTTCGCCGGAAAGCGGCCTAAACGCCGATTTCCGGGGCTTTCGTGCAAAAGGCATAAAGTAGTCAAACGCTGCAAATGGCTCAAAATTCGCTTTACACGGCCTCGGTAGCGGGTAAAATTAGCGATTGGAAAAAAGCACGAAACCCATGAAGCCTCTGTAGGCATAGCACTTGCGAGGTTTTTTTCGGGCATGAATAAAGACAAGGAGAAGCCATCCCATGAAACCTGATAATGACAAAATTATTGCCGCGATTCACGACGCCAAAGGCAACATTTCCGCGACGGCTCAGCGATTGGGCGTGAGTCGGCCGACGGTTTATAGCTGGATTGAGCAGGACGGGGCGTTGCAAACGGAGCTGACGCACGCGAGGGAGCAAATCTGCGATATGGCCGAGGCGGTGCTGATCCAGCATTTGGAGCAAGGGAATCTGCGAGCGGCGACCTTTACCTTGAACTACTTTGGG
>JAVBSX010000003.1:0-3469 GCA_031556455.1 Thermoguttaceae bacterium | reverse complement strand
GACCAAAATCGTATGGTCTTTGCCTTTGACCAAAAAGACGTTGATCGAAGAGGGAATTTTGCCGCCGGGGACGATTTTTTCGATTTCCTCGACCGTGATCCCCCGGAAAAGGCCGGGGTTCATGGTCGAGGACGCATCTTCGAGCGGGATCACCTCGAATTTGCCAACCTTGTACGACTTCGGTTCCGCCGCGTTGAGGATTGCCGAAAAGAAGAGGACCACCGCAAAAGGAAAGAGAAAATGTGTCTGTAACATCGTTCAAGAAGAGGTTCGAAGTTCGAAAAAGAAAAAGCCGACGAGTCGTAATCGCGAAATCAAAAGACACCCGATTGTCGGGAATAACCTTTTCTTTCGGAAATACGTCTCGCGGCTTTCAGTATACTCGATTCTTGAGGGATGATCGACTACGGCGTCATTGACCGGACCGCGTTTTTGACCGGCTGGTTCGGCAAATAAATTTTCGGCCGAACGACGATCCCGTTCGGGTAGACCAGGGACGGCGGTCCGACAACCGGTTCGCCGTAAGGGCCGGCCGATTTGTCTTTGTCTTTGCCTTTGGAGAAAAGACCACGTTTTTTGTTACTATCCCCGTTGCAGAAGCCGTTGGGGCAAGCGGATTGCTTGGGCGTTCCGAAATACTGCGGCTGAACGAGCATCGGCGGGGCGTACATGATCGACGGATCCTGACACGGCTGCTGCATCTGTCCCTGCATCGGCTGTCCCGGCATCGGCTGTTGCATCATCGGTATTTCCGGTCGATAAACCGTGTACGGAACCGGTTCCGGGAACGTCGGCGGCGGGAAATAGAAAAGAGTTTGCGCGACCATTCCCGGCGGCACATCGGCGGCCGTAGGTGTTTGAACGACTTGGGCCGGCTGCGACCGGGCCGAATCGGCGACCGGAACGATTACGAGATTGACGCCGTTCCCCTGATCGGCTTGGGAGATCGGCACCGGCTGTTCCGCCCGCACTTGCGGCAGGTGCTGGGTCGAAGCCGAAGGGTCGAGATGTCTCGGAGACGGAGCCGGAGCGGGAGCCGGTTGCAACGACTTGACCTCGTTCGGCAGAATCGTCAACTGATAGGCATTACCGATTACCGGGGGAAGGTATTGCCCGAAGGCTTCGCCCGTAACCCATGTCGCGATTCCCAAGACGAGAATGCAACCCATAATCATTCGAATCGTGGTTTTCATTGGTCTTCCTGATTTTTCTCTGAAGGCGATTTTCCGGGTTCACCCCTTGAACAATTGACGTCAACGCCGACGTACCGGCAAAACACCCCAACTTACACCCTCTCATAGCATATAAACGGCATGCGAAAAGAAAAATTTTTCCTGAAAATGGGAAATGGACGAAACTTTTCAAAATCCCACTCCGCCTTTGACGTTAACAACGAAAATTTTGCCGATTCGCCGAAAAGTGACCTGTACTCCGAAAAGTTGCAGGTGCTCCGAAAATTTAGCCGGTACTCCGAGAAAAAAGATCGTGATTGAATCCCGTCCGGCTTCCGAGTATCTTAAAAACAGGATATCTGCGGAAAGTATACGGATTGCATAGTGTTTGCACAATCAAAGGAGAAGAAGGTTTCTCGCAAATTTTATACACAATTTTCAATTCAACGAGCTTTTTTTGGAAATTATCTGTTTTTTTTCGTATCTAAAGCATACCGCTAGTGGTATCCTAAGTTTCTAGGGTTGGATTGCATAAGTATCGGAGCGCCTACCTAACAACACTCACTTTGTTGTGTTTGATTAGTGCGGATTAAGACATTATTTTTAACTCGCGACTACCCCGGAAAGTAAAGTAAACCTCGGCATTATGTCGATTTACGATACGGTCGATCACGCTGTCGGCGAGATGAGGCCGACAATAATAAATATGTAATACTTTGCCGTTTGGAGTTTTTTGGTAGCCAAGCCTCTCCGTTCGTCATTTCGAGCGAAGCGAGAAATCTCACCCTCGCCGTAAGACTCGGAGTTCCAACCCTCGCGCGAGGGTGAGATTTCTCCTTGAGCTGCGCTTCAGTCGAAATGACGAAAATCACCATTCGGCTAAAGTATTACAAACAAATAAATACCGGTTCTACGTTCTTTTTTCAGTGGTTCACTTCGGAGGATAAATCTCACATGGGTCTCTTGAATTTCTTTTTTGGTCGTCAAAACGGGTCCGAAAACAACAAAAAAAAGCAGCAGCGCTCACCTCGGGCCAACCTTCGATTTGAAACACTGGAACAGCGGGAACTTTTGGCCAACGGCGGGATTCTCGATCCGGGCCCTTACCACGGGACGATCATTCCGGGCCAGGCTTCGAGCTTCGTGATCGACCTGACGACCTCGACGCAAAAAGAAGCCGTCGTCAAGATCGACATCACCCGCGATTCCGGATTGTTGGACCCCGCCCCGGTCGCCCTGTTTCAAATCACCGATTCCGGCAAGGTCCGGGTTCCGGATTCCCAGTTCTATGTCAAATACGACGGCACCTCGTACAGCTCGGTCACCGTCGGGCTGGTTCCGGGAAAGTACCAGGTCCAGGTCGAAGGCGATCTGGCGAGCTACGGAGGGTACATTTGCGACGTTTTCCTGCCGGGTGCCGACCCGAGCGGCACCGATCCCCATGTCGTCGACGAGAATGCGGGTATCCTGCTCGAAGCCGCCTATAAGCAGATCAATGGAACCATTACCGTGGGAGACATTCAGTACTACAACACGGTCCCCGGGTATTCCGCCAACGTGTTCGGCACCCATCCTTATTTGGACGCGAATCACAACGGCAAGATCGATATCGACGGTCCGGCCAGCGACGCGGCCCTGCTCTCACGCAACCTGGCGGCCGGCTCGGTCAACGTCACTCTCGTGCCGGATACCGATGCCCCGACGTTCTCGTTCACGCAAGGCGACGAATCCTCCCCCGTCGTCGATGTCCAGGTTTACGATCAAAGCGACATCACGAGTTTCCGTGTCAGCTTCGACGGCGTCAACTGGACAACCTATCCCACTCGGCCGGTCAACAAGCTTTACACTCTTTCGGAATCGTTCCTCAACACGGTTCCCAACAGCCCGGTCCAAAACAACATCGTCAAGCCCGGAAGTTACACCCTTTACGTCGAAGCGACCGACTCCTACGGCAATGTCGGTACGAATTCCTTCCCATATCAGGTCGTCGCCGCCCTCAAGGCCCCGATCGCCAATCCCGTAACCGTCCCGAACGCGTCCGATGTCGCGAACACCTCGATCGACGTGCTCGCCGACTGCCGCGACCCGAACATGACCCCGAGCACGAACACGATCTACCTGAGCATTACCTCGCTTTCCGACGTCGTGGTTTCCGGGGCTGACGGAACGCCTTCGGCCGCCGCCATTCTCGCGGCCCTGTCGATTCCCGAAGGGGGCAAATCGATCCAATTCAACCCGGGTCACCTCTTCGACTATCTCGATAAAGACGCGGAGTTTACCTTCAGCTTCACATACAC
>JAVBSX010000157.1:0-8135 GCA_031556455.1 Thermoguttaceae bacterium | reverse complement strand
GACCTTTTGACGATCATCGACGACATCCTGACCTTTTCCAAGATCGATTCGGGCAAGATCGAACTCGAAATCATTCCCGTTTCTCCCCGGCAGATCATTCAGGATACGCTTAACCTGATAATGCCGCGAATCGAAAGCAAGCCGGAGGTTCGGCTCGTCAGCGAGATTCTCGATCCGATCCCGGATTGGATTCTTTCGGACCCGACCCGATTGAGACAAATTTTGTCCAACCTTCTCGGCAACGCGATCAAGTTTACTTCCCGCGGGGAGGTCAAAATCCGTTGCGAGGTCCGGAAAAACACGGCCGGCGGGAGTTCCCGGTTTTTCCGAACGGATCTTCTTCGAAGGGCGACGGGATTCCTGACCGGGGGCCGGGCTCCTTCCGAAAGCGAGAATTTTTCGACAAACAATATCGATGTACCAGAAGATTCCTCTCGACCGATCTGGGAGGAGGAAGAGGCAAAAATCTATTTCCGGGTTATCGACACGGGGATCGGCATCGAACCGGAGAAGCTCGAACGTTTGTTCCAACCGTTTTCCCAGGCGGATTCGTCTTCGACGCGGAAATTCGGCGGAACCGGCTTGGGGTTGAGCATTTCCAGGCGTTTGGCGGTCCTGCTCGGGGGTGATATTACCGTCGAAAGCATTCCGAAGAAAGGGAGCATGTTTTCCGTCTCGCTGCCGATTGAAATTCCGGACGAGGCCGATATGGACCGGGGCGGCGATACGGCCGCGATGATCCGGCCGTCGGCGAAAGTCCTTACGAGCGGACAATTCAAGTTCGATCCCAGCCGACCGCCGCTTGAGAAGTGCCGCGTCCTGTTGGTCGAAGACGGCAAGATCAACCAGATCGTGATTTCGACGCAACTCCGCGAGGCGGGAGCGAAAGTGATGGTCGCCGAAAACGGGCAGCAAGCGATCGAGACCATTGAGGAATCCGAGCGCTCCGGCCCGCCGTTCGATCTCGTTTTAATGGACATGCAGATGCCGGTGCTCGACGGCTTGGAAGCGACCCGGCGATTGCGGGCGAGGAAATTCGCCCAGCCGATCATCGCGGTCACCGCCCATGCGTTTTTGGAAGACCGCCAACGGGCGTTCGAAGCCGGTTGCAGCGAGTACATTTCGAAGCCGGTCGATTATCACCTGATGCTCGAAACGATCCTGCGCGTTTACCAGCCGAAACCGAGCGAGGATTGAATAGACGTTCGATCATGATCGAACGTCGCCCTGATTCGAATGTTTGCTTGACACACCACCCGGAGGCCCATTCCCATGTCAATCAATAATCCGCTTACCGATCCGCGAATCAAGGAAGACGAACTCCTCGCGTTGACCCAGCAGCAGTTTCTTCGGACGATCGTCGAAGAAGAGGAAAAACTGCGGCAGAAAAACGAGCAACGCAACGTCGAAGCGAAAGGCAAAGATCGCGAGGAAGAATAAACGAGGCGACAACACGAGCCGGGGGCTGCGCCCCCGACTGCCTCGATTTTGGAAACGTCATCTTTTCTCGTGCGCGATACAGTCGGGACCGCAGGTCCCGGCTCGTTTGGGTCGGGTTTGTCGCAAGAAACCGGCGGCTAGCAAGCACCAAAGCACGCCGCAGCCGGAAAGCACCGCCCCGATCTTAAACGATCCCGGCGCGTATCGAAACGTGATCGTGTGGTTGCCCGCCGGAAGGCGGACTCCTCGAAAAACGTCTTCGACCGGAAAAACCCCGACCGCTTTCTCTTGCGAGCCGTCGGTCGCGACCGTCGCCAACCAGCCGGGCCAATACTGATCGGCAAGCACGACCGTCCGCGATTCGGCCAACGCGACGGTTAAGACGACCCGGTTCGGTTCGTAGGCGAGAATCGTGCAAGGCGCGGCATCCGCTTCGACCCAGGCCCGCGGCCGAACGGATCGCAAACGCCAAAGGGCGAAGTCTTCGTCCGCATCCGAGTCGATCCGCTCCGCTTCGGCGGCACGAAGCTCTTTCCGGTCCGGGAAGACGACGTACTCGACGCTCAATTCGCCCAGCCGGTTCTCGAATTCTTCGGCATTCGAGCGGATGGTTTGCAGGCGGCGGGCGTAATCCGCGGCAATTGTCGTTCCCGCGACGTCGACGACCTCGAGCTGGTCTTCCAACGAGTATTTGGGCCAAAGGGAATCCCGGTCGAACCGGATACTTTCGGCGAGCCGGTTTTCGCTCGATTCGAACCGGAATTTCGGCGGATACCAAACGGAATGTCGATACACCCGCGGCGGAACGACGGCATCACCCGAGCCGGCCTTATCAGGATGCGGGGAAATCTTCTCCCAAAGCGGGGAAACCGTTTGAAATGCTTCCCGCTCCGCGGTCGGGATCATCCAACGATTGGCCGCGAAGAGATCGATCCCGAGCAACAGCGTCAGAATCACCGTCGCGGCATTCCGGCAGACGGTATTTTGATACAGGGGCCTTCGATTGGCCGCGGTTTTTGAACGCGGCGGAGTCGAGCTTTTTCGTGCCGGGTTGAAGAGCAGAACGACCGAGACGAAAACGGCCAACACGCCGGTTGTTTGCAGCAGCGAAAACAACAGTTGCGACTTCGCCGTTGCCGCTTCAAACGGCCCGAACAGGCTGCAAGCGGGGACCGAGACGGCGATCCGATCCCAAAGCGACGTTCCGTAAAGCATATAAATTGAAAAAATCGAGAGTCCCAAGACCAGGACGGAGAGCGTGAGAATTCTTTTTCGAAAGGATCGGTCGCTCGAATAGTCCGCGAAAACCTCGCCCGAAACCGTTTCGCCGCGAACCGTCGCGAACGCGGGGAAAAGCCGGTCCAATCCCTTCGCCGCCAACAACGCGAACGGCAAGGCCGCGACCGTGAGCCATTTGGCCGGATACCGAAATTGAGAGTAACCCGGGGCAAGGAGGTTCAAGAGCCAATAAACCCCGCCGACCGGATTACCGATTCCCGAAGGGGCCTCCCCGAGTTCGTTTGCCCCGTAGGCGGCGACGTTGATACACCAACCGATCCCGAACAGCCCGAGCGAACCGAGACAGGCGAGAAGAAGCAGCCAACTCAAAAACCGGGTTTGCCGTTCGTTGGTCTGCTTAATTTCGCGACTGCCGTCGTCTCGTCGCACCGTTCGTTTTCGGAAAAACCGCAGGGAGCCGACCGCGATCACGAACGGGATCACTCCGAAATAAAGCGACGGAATCCAGACGTAGTTGTCCCAAGGGCTCGCCGCGAACCAGCGGGTGTTGCACGGAAATTGCCGACCGCCGGCGTGGGGCCAAAAAAATTCCGCGACCCGCCAAGGGGGCGCGCTAAAATGATAAATGTTGCGGGCATGTCCCGAGCGGTCGAGGTTGCGGCACAACAGTCCGTCCCGAATCGCGTCAACGTTCTCGGCTTGCGGAATTTCCCAAATCGAACGAGGGACCTTGTTCGCGGCCCGATCACTGAGTCGGGACAGTTCCAAGCTCGGGAGCATTTGAATTCCCGCCAAAAAAAACGCCGTCGTCCCGGCGAGCAAGAGGGGAAAAACGACGTTCCGAAAAAAGGATTGAATCCGGTTCGATTTCAACAGCCCGAGCAAGCCGACGGCGAGCCCGGAGTTGTAGGCGGCTTGAACGTCTCCGCCGAGAATCATGAGCGCGAGCACGATCCCCAGCCCGATCGCCGATCGCGGGTTGCGGCCGTTCGTCGCCCGATCGCCGAGCCGGATCGCTTCGGGAAACCAGGCGGCTCCGACGAGAAAAATCACGTTCAAGTGTTGATACAGCACGCTCCCGCCGAACGCGTAGGCGACCGCGGCAAAGGTCGAGGCGACGGCCGTTCCGCCCCAAAAGCGGGCAAGCCGGTACAGCGTCGCCGCCGCGAGAAAAACGTGCGAAACAATGTACAGGTGATAGGCGAAAGTGTAGTCGAGCGGTAGAAAAAAGAGGATTTTCCCCGGATAAAAGACACTGCATACCGGGTTGGCCGCCAGCGGTTGGCCGAGGTTCTCGAAAGGGATCCAAAGCGGGATACGAAAGGCGGACCATTCTTCCTGAATAAAGCGAAAAAGTGGAAAATAGAAATGGGCTCCGTCTCGAAAAGCGAATTGTTGGTTTCCCAGAAAAACTTTGCCGAAGAATAAAAAGAGCAACAGGCCGGTACAAATCAGGAAAAACCAGGGAATTGTGCCGAAACAGCGGCTCAAGCGAGCAAATCGGGCGTTTTCCGTAATTTTCATTTCCTGTGTAACGTTGAGGAACTTCGCCCCGTCGTTATGATAGAGGAAGCCATTATTTTACTAGCCCCAAGCGTAGCGCGGGGGGATATATTGGCAACTTAGCGGTCAGCGGCTTAGCAACTTAGAAGACTGTTTTCGAAGCCGCTAATTGCTAAGCTGCTAAGTCGCTGTAGGCCGAAAACGCTCATTGGAAAACGACCAACGGGAGCGATGAGGGCCTATAGGGTTTATTGAACGATCTAAAATGAGGTGAGGCCGTGTTTTTTTTGATTCGAACCATTGTAATGCGGAAAATTTCCGAAGCAATCGACGAGAAACGTCCGTTGAACGGTTTTTTGCGCTGGGCGGTTAAAAACGATCGGTTGACGCGGGAGTATTACGAAGGTTCGCTCCGGCTTGAAAAGGAACTCGCGCGGGATTTGCAGCCGTTTCTCGCGATACAGGAGATTCAATTGTCGCCGAACTCCTCTTCCGGGTCGTCTTGGGACAAGGCTTCGGCCGGTCGCACGGAAAACCGCGCGATATTCCGTGTGTCGGTTGCCGCGTATCTGATTTTGGCTGCGGTCTTGCTCGGGGCCGGGTTTTACGGATTGCAGAATCTTCCCCAAACCGGACAGGTTGCGCTCAACCAACCCGCGGTCGTTTCGCACGAACCGGCGTTTGAAGCATTCGATTATCTGGAACCGCCATTGGACCGCGAATCGCTCCACGAATTTTCCCGGGAATCAAGAGAGGTTTTGAAGCAACTGCCGATTTTGGATTCGACCTCTTCCCACACAATCGCCCTCGTCGTCAAAGGGGTCGAGACGATCGAACTTTTTCCGTAGATGCGGCGGCTCGTAAAAGCGAGCGTTAGGCGTATCCCAGGGCTTCCAACTCCTCTTCGTCGATGCCGTGATAATGCGCCAATTCGTGCAGAATCGTGATCCGGATTTCTTTCCTCAACTGCTCCAAATCGACATTCTCGGCCGCGTCGAGGGCTTGGGCGAAAAGAGCTTCCCGAAAAAGGGCGATAAAACTCGGGCTGCCGACGGTGTCCAACGACCATTGCTCGACGGTCTTCCCGACGAAACAACCGCAAAGCTCGTCCCGATCCTTGATGTGCAGTTCCCGCATCAGCTTCTTCGACGGGTAGTCTTCGACGTACATCGGCACGACTTCGAGCAGCTCGTGTATTTTCGGCGGCAGCCGTTTGAGAACCCAATCGACCTGCTTGTCGAAAAACTTGCGAAGCGAAGCGTCCATTGAATTGAAGGGCGGGAAATTTAAAAAACAGCAGCCGGAAGCGTGAGCGCCCGGTTTTGAATGGTATATCATATCAAACCCGGCGCTAACGCTTCGGGCTGCTGTTGAAACACCGAACGGGCGTATGGTGCAAAGTCTCAACCTCACACCAACGGGGCGAACTGCTCGTTGAAACGGACGTCGCCGCAGTTGAGCAGGCGAATGTCGCGAATGCCGTATTTCATCATCGCGAGCCGCGTCAAACCCATGCCGAACGCGAAGCCGCTGTACTCTTCCGGATCGATGTTGCCGGCTCTCAGCACGTTCGGGTGCACCAGCCCGCAGGGAATCAATTCGATCCAACCGTCGCCGCAGGTCGGGCAACCCCGGCCGCCGCACAGCAGGCAGTTCAAATCCAATTCGAAACCGGGCTCGACGAACGGGAAAAAACCGGGCCGGAGCCGGACCTTGACGTCCCGCCGAAACACTTCGCTCAGGATCGTTTTCATCACCGCGATCAGGTTCGCGACGGAAATGTTCTTGTCGACGACCAGCCCTTCACATTGGTAAAACGTGTTTTCGTGGGACGGATCGACCGCCTCGTACCGAAAGCAACGGCCTGGAAAAACGGCTCGAACCGGAGCCCCGAACCGCAAGAGCGTTCGAACCTGATTCGCCGAGGTGTGCGTCCGGAGGACCCGGTCGTTATTCAGCCAAAACGTATCTTGCATGTCCCGCGCCGGATGATCCCCCGGAATGTTGAGGGCTTCGAAGTTGAAATACTCCGTCTCGACTTCCGGGCCGTACAAAACCGAGAACCCCATCCCTTGAAAGATTTCCTCGATTTCGAGTTGCACTAGCGAAATCGGGTGCAATGCTCCGAGATTCCGTGAGGTTCCCGGCAGGGTCAGATCGAGCCCGCCCACTTTTTTCGTGCCTGCGGTTGCTCCTGACGATTTGGCTCGGTCGACGGCTTCTTGAATTTTTTCCGTCGTAAAATTCTTGAGCTCGTTCAGTTGTTGGCCGAAGTTTTTCTTTTCCTTCGCCGAAAGCTTGCTGAAATCGGTGTCTTTCGCCAAATTCGTGACGATCCCTTTGCGACCGAGGTACTTGACCCGAATCTGTTCAAGAAGCTCGGCGTTGTTCGCCTGTCTAAGATCGCCCAATAATTGTTCCCGAATATTTTCCAATGTCGAGGATTCCTTTAAAAGTGACACTGCCGCTTGAATGATAAACATTTCATTGGATCACCGAAATCCAACCGTTACGCTATTTTAGCCAAAAAGGAGCTCTCATCAAGCGGTTTCCAAACGACAAAATCGCTCGGCGGTCGCGACAAAGCCTACCGTTCCTATCTTCGACGGTATGTTGCTCTCCGCGAAAAAATTGAACCGGTTGGCAAGCGCGAACACTTGCGATCCCCTGATTTTTGTGCGGACCAATAAAAACGACTTCGCATATCCCGTGCGTCCTCCCCCCTTGGTTGTTTCCCGGCTTTTCGCCGAGTATAATGCTGTTTCGTGGTCGTTTTCCTGCGTTCCTCATTATTTCGTCTCTCATTCCCGAAGGTGTAACGTTGGCTCAAAAATACCTTTTGCCTTGTTCCTGCGGAAAAACCGTTCCCGTTGAAACCTCGCAAGCCGGCGGAGAAGTCCGTTGCGATTGCGGGCAAGTGCTGAAAATTCCTTCCCTGTCGAACATCAAAAAACTCCCCTTGGAAGGGGTTGCGAACCTTTCCGACGGGCAACAACAGATTGGCGAAACGGCTCCCGGTTTGAAAAAAAATGATGGTCCCAGGCGAAAAATCAACTATTCTCTTTTGACCGCCGGTCTCATTTTGACGATCGTTTCGGGGTGTGCTTTGGGATATATCCTCTTGAAAACCTACCCGAAAGCGGAAGATGTTCTCAGAAAGCAGACTTTTTTCAATCATGGGGACGATAAACAAATATTTCGTGATTCGACGCCGCTTTCGGACGAGGAAATACGAATCATGCAAATCAAGGAAGAGGACATTTTTTTCCTCCCGCCGATCGACTCAATGATGTATTGGGATATGCTCAAGGACGGAACGATGATGAGCGTGAATTTCCAGGATAATTTCCAAGCCTTGGTCGACGCTTATCACCTTCGTTGCATCGTCGGGAGCATCCTGTTCGCCGTTTCGCTCGGCGTGCTGGTTTCCGCCTTTATTTTTACGAGCAAAAAGACCGTCGGCATTCAAAGGGGCGTCGAATGGAAATGATCGAGCCGATGCGTGACGCCCTGTCGTCCTTCCTATTTCCCGATCACCAAGAACATTTATTGTCGAAAACCATAAATCGTTTTTTCGCGATTGATTGTTTGATCTGATTCTCTTTTTGTTTTTTATTTTTGCAGGCTATTTCGAAAATTATGGATTCTCCTCAAATCAAACGGGCGATTATCAGTGTCAGCGACAAAATGGGCCTTTCGGCTTTCGCCAAAGGATTGGTCGCCGCCGGGGTTGAAATTTACAGTACCGGCGGGACCAGGCAGCACTTGCTCGCCGAAGGGATTCCGGTCCGGGATATCGCCGAATACACCGGTTTCCCGGAAATGATGGGCGGCCGGCTCAAAACGTTGCACCCGAAAGTGTACGGCGGGATTCTTTGCCGTCGCGAAAATCTCGAAGACATGAAAGCGCTCGTCGAGCACGGCATTCACAGTTTCGAACTCGTCGTCGTCAA
>JAVBSX010000179.1:0-8172 GCA_031556455.1 Thermoguttaceae bacterium | reverse complement strand
CGACAAGGACGAATTGCTCGCCCGGGTCAAAACGCTCCTCGAACTGAAAGGGGCGATGGTCGAGGCCGCCGAGGCGAACAAGACGAAAAGCCGTTTTCTCGCCAACATGAGTCATGAACTGAGAACGCCGCTGAACGCCGTGATCGGCCTGACCAACCTGCTGTTCAAGACGCCAATGGACGAAATGCAGCGGGATTATACCGAAAAAATGCGGCAGGCCTCCTCGCTCTTGCTCGCGATTATCAACAACATTCTCGATTTTTCCAAGATCGAGGCCGGCAAATTGAAGCTCGAACGCTCGGTCTTCGATCTCCGGAAGATGTTTGGGGAGTTGGCGGAGTATTTCCGGGAAAGGCATGCCGAGTCTCCCATCGCACTTCATTTCGAGCCGGGCGGTTCGATTCCCGCCGTCTTGCTGGGCGATTCGTTGCGGTTGAAACAGGTTTTCGTCAATTTGATCGACAACGCGTACAAGTTTACCGAAAAAGGGGCGATCACGGTCCGCGCCGCCGTTTCCCGATCCGATCCGCAGAACGTGATGATCGATTTCTCCGTCGAGGATACCGGGATCGGGATGAGCCAACGGCAGTTGGAGGATATCTTCGCCGCCTTCAACCAGGCGGACGATTCCGCGACCCGAAAATACGGCGGGACCGGCATCGGCTTGGCGATTACCCGCGAGATGGTGGAACTGATGGGCGGGACGATCTCGGTTTCCGCCGAAGAAGGGAAAGGGACGATCTTTACGTTTTCGTGTTCGTTCCCGATTCCCGAAGGCGTTGCCGTGCCGGAAATCGCGCACGGGGAATCGGTGGAAACGAAAACACCCGGGGGCGGCCCCAACGCCGTTTTGCGGGGAATGCGGGTGTTATTGGCCGAGGACAACAAGATCAACGCGATGATCACGAGCGAATTGCTGCGATCGGCCGGCGTCGAAGTTACCGTTGCCCAAAACGGGAGTGAGGCGTTGGACCGGATCGCGGAAGCGATTCGAACGCACGGCGCTCCGGCGTTCGATCTGATCTTGATGGACCTGCAAATGCCGATAATGGACGGTTACGAAGCGACCAAAATCATCAAGAGCACGCCGGAATACAAGGATATCCCGGTCTTCGCGTTGACGGCCCACGCGTTTACCGAAGAACGGGACCGTTGCCGGTCCTTGGGAATGCAGGAGCACTTGACGAAACCCGTCGATGTCGACAAGTTTTACGACGCTTTGCGCTTGGTCGCCCCGCAATAACGACGGCAGGAGCGCTTTGCGGCTAAAACGCAAGCGTAATCCGATCCGACACGCAAAAATTCCTGGTGCCGGTGCCTTATGCCGTGATCGGTTGCGAGAGGTTTTTTAAAACATCCGCGATTTCATCCAGATTCCCTTCCTCGGAGCTGCCCAGATCGAAATCCGCTTCCGTCGTCGGCTTCGGGTCGTTCAGATCGAAATCGGCTTCGGCCTCGGAAACGATTTGAGTTTCAACCGGTTGGCTCTCGCCGGAAAGTTCGAAATCATCCTCAACGACCAATTCGATGCTTTTCCCGGGTTGCGAAACGTCTTCCGGCGGGAATTCCTCGAACAGGGTCGATTCTTCGGAAGCCGCCTCGTCGGAAAACAACGGATCGGAAACCACAAAATCATCCTCCGCTAACGCTTCGCTGACAGGACGCTCCGGCAAAGGAGGAAATATGTCGTCAAGATTCGGAATCGCTTGTGTTTCCTGGGAAATATCCGGAGAGGCTTCCGGAGCATTCGAGGCCGAATCTCCTAAATCGAACGCGAGGCTCTCGGCGGAACGAATTTCGGGAAGAGACCGGATTTCCGGCAACGTCTGTATTTCCGGCAGCGATTGAATTTCAGGAAGTGGCTGCTCTTCGGTCGAGGCGAAAGCCGGGGCGGCATCCGGTTCCGGAGACGGCATGGGCGGCTCGAACGGCTCCGATTCGTCGGTTTCCGGCTCGGGAATCTGCTCGGCGATTTCCAAATCGGAGGCTTCTTGCCCGGAAGACTCGACCGGACTCGGCGAAACGGCGGCGGCCGCGACAGGCAAGGCGTTCGAAAATTGCCCCAACAGCTGCTGCATCGAGGAGGCGATCGCTCCCCATTGCTGCTCGCGTTCCGCCAGTTTTTCCGACCATTTTTGTTCTTCTTCCGCCAAACGGGCCGCGAATTTTTCTTCGCATTGCCGTTCGATTTCGACCTTTTCTTCGTTTTGCCGCGAAAGAGCCTCTCGGGCTTCCGCCTCGCGTTTTTCGGATTCGGTGGTCAGGTTTTCTTCTTCGCGCGCGAGGGTTTCCTTGACTCCGGCGACGATTCCGCCGAGCTCGGAAAGTCGGGCTTTGGCCTCTTGAACCGCCGAATCAAGGGATTGAATCAAATCGTTCAGCGATTGCAGCCCGGTTTCCGCCGCTGCCAAGGTACCAACGGATTCGGCAACGGAAAGATTAAGATTGGATTCTCCCGCTTGGAAGGGTTGCTCCGACATGATCGAATTCTCCTGCTGTCCTCTTGTTTGACTGAAAAAAATGAAAAATCACCCCGAGAACGTACATTCCAAGATAGGTTGAATCAGGAGGGATGTCAATGTTTTTTTCAAGGAAACCGCAAAAAATCCGCCGGCAATCGGAATCCGAGGTTCTGAAACTGGAAAATCGGCTGGGATCAAACCCCCGAAATATCGAGCAGGATCGCCGGTTCGTCGCTATCCGCGGCCCATTGAATCGAACGGCAAGAGTTGGGGACGAGCATCGAATCCCCGCGTTTGAGGCATTCCATGGCAATAGGGTCGCTCTGCCGCCCCGAATAATCTTCGGGCGTGGTGCGGCGGCCTAAATGAAAAATCGCCGTCGCGCTCCCTTGCAAGACCGTCCAAATATGACAGCGGTTGTCGCTGTTCCAAACGAATGTTTCCTCGCAATTCCAACGGTTCAGCGTAAAACCGTCGCAAATCACCAGCCGCTCACAATTGCGGTGCGCCGTCGTGTGCCCCACCTGCGGGCCGAACGGACGGCTCATGTAATTGATCGATTGCAAGGCCTGTTCGACCTGGAGCGGGCGGGAATTTTTCTTGTCGGTTTCCCGGTTCCAATCAAAAACCCGGAACGACATGTCGCTGGTTTGTTGAACTTCGGCAAGGACCACCCCGTTGCCCGCCGAGTGCAGCATTCCGGCTTCCAGCAGGAAGCAGTCCCCGATTTTCGGCTCGAACCGGTTGAGGAGGGATTCGACGTCCCCTTCCTGAAGAGCTTGTTCGAGTCGGGTACGGTCGCAATGGGGTTTCAGCCCCGCGTAAATCACGCTCCCGGGCTTCGCGTCGACGACGACCCAAGCCTCCGTTTTCCCGGTATCGGGCAGTCCCAACTCTTTCGCCTTCGCCTCGCTCGGATGCACTTGCAAGGAAATGAAATCCTGGGCGTCGATGTATTTCAACATCAGGGGAAAACGATTGAAACGGTCGAACAACCGGGATTCGGATCCGAAAAAACCTTCCGGCCGGGACGAAACGAGGTCGTGGAGCGTCGCCCCGAGAAACGGGCCGTTGGTGATGATGCTTTGCCCGTTGGCGTGATCGGCGATTTCCCAGGATTCGGCGACGTTGGCGCCCGATTCGACCGATCGGTTGAACAACGTCCGCAGCGCATCACCACCCCAAGGATAATTCTTGTAGATCGGTTGGAAACGGAAAGGGTAAAGGGGATATCTTTTTAGGTTCGAAATGATTTGTTTCGAGGGCATCGCGTCAATGATTAAAGGGACAAACCGTACCGGACGACAGAGGAGTGAATTTGAAATCAGCACAATAAAACAGGGGCTCCGTTTCACTCGGCCGCGGCACCAATTGAGATTGGCGAGGTTTGAATAATCTCTCCATGTTATTCCGAATCCCGAAAAAAGTCAACCTGATTCCCGCCGTCCTTCGCGCCGAAAGGGCCTGATTGGACACTTTACACTTTACGCTTTACACTTTACACTTATCGGATAATGCGTGATACGCGGTTCCAGTTCAAGATTAACAAAGAGGGCGAGGGCAAGATGCGGTTTACAAAAATGCACGGTGCGGGCAACGATTACGTTTACATCGACGGGTTCGAGGAAAACGTGCCCGAAAAGCCGGAGCAATGGGCCGTTACCCTCTCGGACCGGCACTTCGGGGTCGGCGGGGACGGGCTCGTCCTGATCCTCCCTTCCGAAAAGGCCGATGCCCGAATGCGAATCTTCAACGCCGACGGCTCGGAAGCGGAAATGTGCGGCAACGCGATTCGCTGCGTCGGCAAATACCTTTACGAGCATGGGCGATGCCGAAAGGAGACCCTCGCGATTGAATCCGGAGCGGGAATCAAAACGCTCCGGTTGGAAATCCTCGCCGAAAAGGTCGAGCGGGTTCGCGTCGATATGGGGGAGCCGATCCTCATTCCCGCGCAGGTCCCGACGCTCCTCCGGGGCGACGGCGAGACCGACCCGGCGATCGAAGTGCCGCTGAGCATCGGCGAGCGGGAATATCGGGTGAGTTGCGTTTCAATGGGCAACCCGCATTGCGTGATTTTCGACGCGGACTTGTCGGATGAGACCGTGCACGGATTCGGCCCACGGCTCGAGCGGGACCCGCGATTTCCGAACCGGACCAACGTCGAATTCGTCGAAGTGCTCTCCCCGAGCGAATTGCGGGTCAGAGTCTGGGAACGCGGGAGCGGCGAAACCCAAGCCTGCGGCACGGGCGTTTGCGCCGTCGCCGTCGCCGGAGTTGTAACGGGCCGGTCGCAGCGCAAGGTCCTCGTTCACGTTCCCGGCGGCGACCTTGAAATCGAATGGTCCGAATCGGACAATCACGTCTACAAAACCGGCCCCGCGACGGAGGTCTTTAGCGGAGTGTTTTTGTAGACGACAGATGACTGAGGACAGAGGACAGGAAATTTGATGCGGCGCCTTTTGGTGATTCGAGCCGCTTTTGAAGTAATCCTTTTCCTTAATTCTCGTTGTTTCGACCGTAGGTCGAATCTCTCTGTCCTCTTCCCTCCACTCCTACACCCGCCAAGTCAATTCCAGCGTTTTGTCATGCTCCGGATGCTCCGGATCGAGGCAACGCGGGGTTAGGGCGATGCCGTCCTTCTTCACTTCGGCGAGAACCCAGGCCGTCGGGGCGGTCGGCACGAACTTCCAGGCCGTCGCGGGAATGTTAATCAAGTGCACCCCCTCCCGTTCGGTATTGCCCCACTGATGGGTATGACCGTACACGTAGGCCTTGACCTGCTTGCGCGGAGCGATGATCGCCCACAAATCGTCGGAATCCTTCAAATGCCCCCGCTCGCGGTTGGCATGATCGACGTTGAACAGCATGTGGTGATGCGCGACGAGAATCGCCGGTTTATCGGCCCGGGCATCCAATGCCTCTGCCAACCACTTCAGCTGGGGATCGCCCAAAATGCCCGGCGTGTAATGCGTCTTTTCCAAGGCGTCGAGAAGAAACCAATTGACGTTCGGCGATTCGAGGACGACGGGGTATTTGTAGGGAATTTCCGGTCGCTCGCGATTTTCGGCCTCGGCGACCGCTTCGAGAAAATACTGCCGATGATCATGATTGCCGAGGACGAACGTAACCGAGGTCCCCGCTTCCCGTAGCGGCTGTACCTCTTCGAAAAGCGTCTTGTAATCTTTCGACCGCTCCTGGTAATGAACGCAATCCCCGCAAACGATCGCCCCGCCGGGCCGCTTCGGATGGGCGAGGATGTCTTCGCGAATCGCCGCCAAATTGCGGGCCGGGAAAGTGCCCCGATGATCCTTTTCGCGATCGCCGTAAATGTGCGTGTCGGACAGCAAGGCCCAAGTATCCGAGCGTTCTTGCGTATCGGAACGAAGAGCCCCGACGGCACTGGGAATTCCGGAAAAGAGGGCATTCGCTCCGACGGCGAGCGAACCTCCTAAAAATTGGCGACGCGAAATCGGGGGAAGATGAATCGGCATGATGTTTTTCTCGGCGGTTTTGAGTTGAAAATCTTGAAACTCCGACAAGACGCCCAAGAGAACTGCAAAGTTGAATTTGTGAGAAGATAGAAAAAACAGGATGTGTCATTTCGAGCGGAGCGAGAAATCTCACCCTCGCCGAAGAAGCCGAAATTCCGACCCTCGCGCGAGGGTGAGATTTCTCCTTGCGCTACGCTTCAGTCGAAATGACGCGACTTTGCAGTTTTCTCGACAAGACGCCCAGTGTACTTGAAAGCCGAACCTTTCGCAATATAATAGCGCGAATCGGCATCGCCGGTTTAATTTAGCCGGTACTCCGCGTTATTGAGCCGATACTTATGGTTTCCAACACATCCTCTCTCGAAGAAAGGAAATGGTTTTATGGAATCGGCAAGACGAGATTTTCTGAAATTGACCGGGGCGGTCCTCGCCGTTGAAACGGGGGCGGCTCTTTTCGCCGGAAACAGCGCCGTCGCGGCGGAGGGCTCGGACAAAAAGCTCAAAGTGCTCGGCATCAGCGGCAGCCGGCGTTTGGGGAAGACAACGGCCGCCGGTGTGCAACTCGCCTTGGATGCGATCCGGGAAAAGGATTCGAACATCGAGACGGAGCTGATCGAACTCGCCGATTACCAACTTTTCGGTTACGGACTCAAGGGGAGCGACATTCCCGCCGACGATTTTGACAAGATCGCCGAAAAAATCCGCGAGAAAAACGTCGCCGGACTGATTCTCGGCACGCCGGTTTATTTCGGCTCGCTGTCGGCTCTTTTGAAAACGGCGTTGGAACGGTTTATGGTTTTCCGCAAAAACCTTGAGTTGAAAAACAAGGTGGTCGGGGCGATCGCGGTCGGCGGCAACCGCAACGGCGGTCAGGAAAGGTGTCTGGAGCAGATTTGGACGGCCCTTTCGAGCCAACAGGTGATCTTCGCCCAGGACGCTCCGCCGACCTCGCATTGGGGGGGCACGCTTTGGAACCAGAACGACAGCATCACCGGGGATGAGTTCGGCTCCAACACGGCCAAAAACCTCGGCCTTCGCGTCGCCGAACTGATCCGGTTGGTTTCCTAGCGGCAAGAACCTGAAAAAGCATTCCCATGAACTATCGTCTCGTTTTCCGGCATCTCGGTTCCGTTTCGTTTTTGATCGGACTCGCGATGTGTATCTGTCTCCCTTGGGGGCTGGTTGGGCATTTCGAACGCGACGGGGTTTTCGGGCTTTCGCTCTCGATTTTGGTCTGCTTCCTTCTCGGGGTGATCCTCCGAAAGATCGGCCGCAAGTCTTCCGGGGAGCTTTTTCAAAAGGAGGCGATCGCCGTCGTCGTTCTCAGCTGGTTGCTCGTCTCCGTTCTCGGGGCCTTGCCCTATATTCTCAGCGATACCTACCGGTCGCCGGAAATCCGGATGAGCTGGGGGGACGCCCTATTCGAATCGACTTCCGCCTACACGACGACCGGGGCGACCGTTTTCGGGGAGCTGGAAAATCCGGAGACCTTGCCCCGCTGCGTCCTTTTCTGGCGCAGTTTGGGCCATTTTCTCGGAGGGATCGGGATTCTGGGGCTCCTCGTCGCCCTCGCCGGACACGGTTCGACCCGAAAAACCATCGTTCGGGCCGAAATGAGCGGGATCATCGCCGAAAAACCGAGCGGGAAAATCCGCCAGGTCGTTTGGATCGTTTTCTCGATTTACGTGAGCATGACCTTTTTGTTGACGGTGATTCTCCTGTCGCTCGGCGTTCCGCTGTTCGATGCGTTGTGTCATGCTTTCGGGACGATCGCAACGGGCGGGTTCAGCACCTACAACGCGAGCGTCGGACACTTCGCGGCCGAAACCCGCCTTAACGCCGCCGCGATCGAATGGGCGATCACCCTGTTCATGATTCTGAGCGGGACGAACTTCCTTCTGTTTTACTGGCTGGTTCAAGGGCGACCGAACGTGTTGTTCAAAAATCAGGAGTTGCGGGCTTTTCTCTCCATTTTCCTGATCACCTGTGCGATAATTTTCGTCAGCGGCTGGGTTTACTCGGATTTCGACGTGTTCGGGACCTCGAACAAACCGGCCGTGCAAGGGGAAAGAACCTCGGATGTCGCCCCGGTCGGTCTTTCGGTTCGCTATGTTTTTTTCAACACGGCCTCGATCCTGACCAATACGGGCTACTGCACGGACGAATACGACAAATGGAACGGACTGTCGCGGTTCGTCCTGCTGATGCTGTTTTTCGTC
>JAVBSX010000366.1:0-4226 GCA_031556455.1 Thermoguttaceae bacterium | reverse complement strand
GACGAAAAGAATTCCGACCAGGAGATTGGCCTCGAATTTCCAAGGTTCTCCCTGTTTGAAAAAATCGACAAGAAATGCCGCCCCGCTGACGCAAAGGGATTGCAAAAAGGCGTAAATTCCGGGCCAATAAAAGAAAACCTGCCGTAATTCGGTTTCGACGTTTCGGACGGCCTCTTCGCCGCGAAGCCCGAGCAACCAGGTGTTCAAGCGGGCCGCTTGAAGTTCGTAATTCGGCGTCCGGGAGACGTCGATTCCCCAGCGTCCCCGCCCGGGGATGCGAAGCCGGATTCGACCGTGCCGCATTTCAATCCAACGGCCTGCGACGGATTGCGACAGTTGGTAAAACTCCTTGGCATTCGGCTGATCGTCTTGAAAGGGCCCTTCGAGGCTCAGGGTCTCCGCAGTCACGTTGATCGTATATTCCCGGGACCAGCCGATAAAGCGAAGGTGTTCTCCTTTCAAGAGGATCGGCAGCACCGGCTCCCCGCGCGATTCCGGAACCTCAAAAGTAATGTCGATAATTTCCGTCGAAAGACTCATGTAACCGAAAAACGTAAAATGACCGCCTGCCGTTCGAAGTTTAAAAACGGAGATGAGGGACATTATACAGGAAGAATCCGGGACGGTGTTCCCGGCCTGCAATACCGCAAGGACGATTGCAAAGTCGTTGTGATCCGTCGGTCGTGCAAAGGTCAGATCGTCATTTCGACTGAAGCGCAGCGCAAGGAGAAATCTCACCCTCGCGTGAGGGCAGGAATTCCGGCCTTTTCGGCGAGGGTGAGATTTCTCGCTCCGCTCGAAATGACGCTTGGGTGGTTGAAGGTTGATTGGAAATCGTCGCGTTTGTATAAAATTTCCGACTTTGCAATCCCTGCGGCGATACCGCCCATTCTCTTACCGGGGGGAGACAAACGGCGGAAAATCAGTATAGTGGGCTCTGGGGAGGACAGATCACCCTCTGTCCTCTGCCCTCTGCCCTCTGCCCTCTGCCCTCTACTCCCATGCTCACGAACCCGATTTATCTCCCGGAACTCCGCGAAATGTTGGCCGAAAACAATGTCGAGGAGATGCGGGAATTCTGTACGGCCATACACCCGGTCCGGGTTGCCGAGTTTATGGGAGGGCTGGAACCGGCGGAGATTTGGGCGATCATCCAACACGCCGACCTCGACACCCGGGTCGAAATCTTCAGTTATCTCGACGAGGAGACGCAGGCCGATATCATGGAGGCCGCCCCGCGCGAGGAAATGGCCGAGTTCATTTCCCACCTCCCGTCCGACGATCGCGTCGACGCCCTGCAATCGGTCGAAGACCATATCGTCGATGAGCTGATGCCGCTCATTCAGCCGGAAGATCGTCGCGACATTCAGCGGCTGACCGCGTTTCCCGAAGATTCGTGCGGCTCGGAAATGACGACCGACTTTATCCGGCTGCACGAAAACATGACCGTCGAGGAAGCCCTGCACGAAATTTCCCGACAAACCGAGGTGATCGAAACGGTTTATTACCTGTACGTCGTCGACGAAAACGATCATCTGGTCGGCTTGGTTTCGGCGAAGCAGCTTTTGAAGAACATGGCCCGGCCCCACACGCTCATCAAATCGCTCATGGAGCGGGATTTAATCACGGTCGACGCCCTCGAATCCCGCGAGGAGGCGGCCCGTGAGGTCGCCCGATACGACTTTCTCGCGATTCCGGTCGTCGATGAGGAGCACCGCATGCTCGGAATCATCACGCACGACGATATCATGGACGTCGTTCAGGACGAGGCGACGGAAGACGCCTATCGTATGGCCGCGATCGGGCCAATGGAAGAGAGTTATTTGGAGGCCCCTTTCTGGACGATTTGGAAAAACCGCGTCGTTTGGCTCGCCTGCCTGTTTATCGCCGAGCTCGCAACCTTTTCCGTGCTGACCTATTTCGACCATGAGATGTCGTCGATTTACGTCCTCGCCTTTTTCGTGCCGTTGGTCATTTCGACGGGCGGCAACTCCGGTTCCCAGGCCGCAACGCTCATTACCCGGGCGATGGCCTTGGGGGAAGTGCGGATCTCCGATTTTTATCGGATTCTCAAGCACGAACTCATGATGGGGACCGCCCTGGGTGTCTCCCTCGGAGTAATCGGATTCGGTCGGGCCTTTATCACGCAAGAAAAGATACTACGCGGGACGGATCGGGTGATGCTTGCGCTGACGATCTGTACGACCGTCGCCGCCGTCTGCCTCTGCGGCACGCTCGTCGGCTCGCTCCTGCCGCTTCTTTTCAAACGGCTCGGAATCGATCCCGGGGTCGCCTCCAGCCCGTTCGTCGCGACCTTCGTCGACGTCGCCGGGATCGTGATCTTTTTCATGATCGCGAAAGTTTTGCTCTTGCCGGGCTAAAACGATTTAAAATAAAAGCCGGAAAGGAGCCGTACCCGGCGCATTGACGGTGTGTTGGCGTTCAAACTCAACCGGCATTCGATCTCAACCGACCGTCAATGCGCTGCGCTCCTTTCCGGCTTTTGTTCTTGGATTCGGCGGCTTCCCCTACGCTTTCCCTTTGTACAGCTTCCGCTCGATCGCGGGAATGTAGTTCGTCCAGGTTCCGCCGGCGTTGGGGTCCTCGAAGATGTGCTTCTGGAATTCGGCCAGCTTCGCGTCCAGGGAATCAAGGAAAAAGAGCGCGAGGGCGTCCAGGGTCATCGGCAATTTGCTGCTGCCGTTTTCCAAAGTGCCGTGATGCGATATGAGCAGATGCTTCAACAACATCGCGGTTTCCTCGTCGAATTTTTGGGCGGTCAGTTTTTCCGCTTCCTTGATTTTGCCGTACAAAATCTCAACGCCGAGAAAAGGGTGCCCGAGCATCTGCCCCGAATCGCTGTACGACATTTCCCCCTCGAACAGCAGTTCGTTCACTTTCCCGAAATCATGCAGAAACGCCCCGACCAGCAGCAGATCGCGGTTGAGCATCGGGTACAGCGGCGTGATTTTGAGAACGACCTCCATCATCGTGAGCGTGTGTTCCAACAGCCCGCCCGGAT
Organism: Thermoguttaceae bacterium; assembly: GCA_031556455.1. Lineage (GTDB taxonomy): Bacteria > Planctomycetota > Planctomycetia > Pirellulales > Thermoguttaceae > JAVBSX01. The sequence continues at coordinate 1,204 of JAVBSX010000366.1, read as the reverse complement.
AGGCGTGATGCAACTTGATTCCGGCCGGGGCGCGAAAAAATTTCGACATGAGCGGCTCATCGAGCAGGAAACAATCGCAAAGATTCCTCAAATCCGGATTGGTGACCGTCCGGAGCACTTCGCGGAGCCGGGCTTGCAGTTGATCGACGTTGATCGGTCGAAAGCGTTGGAATTCCTCGGCATCGACGCCGGCCGGATCGACCTTTGTCAGCTTTTTCGCGACAAACTGGAGCGAGCCTTGAAATCGCTGGACCGTTCCCTCGACCTCGATGTAATCGTTCCGTTCGACCTTTTGATACAGCTCTTCGCTCGCGTTCCAAAACCGCCCGCCGAGCGTTCCGGTTTTATCGGAAATGGAGAACTGGATGTAAAGGTTGCCGTTTTTATTCGGTCGAAGCTGCATTTCGGTCAGTTGATAAACTTCCTTGATCGCTTCGTTGTCGCGCAGCTGGTTGATATATCGTCGGGACATGGGGTGATGATTTCTTGCAAAGGGAATAAGATAAAGAGCATCTCATTCTATTGTGTTTCGCGGATAAGAGAACCCCCCATTTCTTTTCGCCTACTTTACCGGCGCGGTAAAAAACGGTATGGTTGTACTACTGTGCTTTGTAAAAATCACAATACTTCTGCCGTTTGTTTTTCGAAAAAGCCTCGTTATTGTCATTTCGAGCGGAGCGAGAAATCTCACCCTCGCCGAAAGTGCCAGATTTATCCCACTCGCGAGGGTGAGATTTCTCCTTACGCTCCGCTTCAGTCGAAATGACGAACGGTTGAAGCTTTATAAATCCCTTTCCCCGTCCCAGAACCCTTTTTCGGAGAAATCATCTTATGAAACGAATGCTATTATCGGTCGGAACAATCCTCCTTTTGACCGTCGGCTCGCTTTACGCCCAGAACGTCGCGACCACTCCGGCCGATAAGGCCGACGAATGGTGGGTTAAACGGCATGCCGCCAACGTCGAGCAGATGCAAAAAGGGGATATCGAACTGCTGATGATCGGCGATTCGATCACCCACGGTTGGGAAGGGGCCGGGAAAAAAACCTGGGACATGTATTACGCCGCCCGCAAGCCGATCAACCTCGGTTTTAGCGGCGATCGGACCGAGAATGTCCTTTGGCGGCTCGACCACCTGCCGCTCGAAAAGATCACGCCGAAGGCGGCCGTGCTCATGATTGGTACGAACAATGTCGGACACGGCA
>JAVBSX010000116.1:0-6148 GCA_031556455.1 Thermoguttaceae bacterium | reverse complement strand
GGGGAGACGGCGGGGAATACGGGGAGGTAACGAGCACCTCGAACTGCACCGATTTTCAGGCCCGGCGGCTCGACGCCCGATACAAGATCAAAGGAGAAAAGGGAACGCATTTCCTGCACACGCTCAACGGAACGGCGGTCGCGATCAGCCGGGCCCTGGTCGCGATCCTCGAACTGTACCAACGGGAAGACGGTTCCGTCGGCATCCCCGAAGTACTCCGCCCGCTGGTCGGAAAAGACGAAATTCGACGTTAAGGTTTGTAAAGACGACGAACATACGAGCCGGGACCTGTGGTCCCGGGTTCGTTCATAGCGAAAAAAAGAATATCAACGCAAGAAGGAGACAGTCGGGGGCACAGCCCCCGGCTCGTGCGGTCTCATGTCCCAGGAACTGGTTTACACTTCGGTCCCGCGAGGGCTGCTGCCCGGAAGCAGCGGATTCTGTACCGTTGCGCGAACCGTCGAGATGCCCGAGGTGCTCGCGAAACGCCTCGAATCGCTCAGCGGTTACCGGCACGCGTATCCGCCGCAAAGCGAGAACGCTTCGCTGAATCCGGTCGCTTTTTCCCACGCGTTTTTCCGACTCGGCGAGATCACATTGCATCTGCTCTCCCGGATCGGCAGCGCCGGTCTCGATCACACCAAACGCTCCAACAGCATCGCCCATCACGTCGTTCTTTCTCCGGGAGAATTGACCGCTTGCGGCCCGGCCCGAATTCTCACGGAGCCGAATTTCATGATTTCAAAATGGGATTCCCCGCCGTTGGCTTGGGAAAAAGGGCGGCCTGTCCCGAACCCGCCGAACGAGCCGCGAAAGTGCGTGCTCTGGGAAGCGATCACCGGCGATGCCGGCTGGGGCGGGATTCTCGCCGAAACCGCCGCTCAAAAACGGCCCGTTTGCATTCTCTCGCGACCCGGGATCGATCTGTTGCCGCTTTTCGCCGAATCGCTTGCGCTTTTGCCCGAAGCCGTTCGTTGGAATGTAACGTTCAACACGCACTTGAACGAAATCGCGTCCGGACTCGCTTGTCAATGGCGGGGGCTGTCTCACGATTCTCCGGAAGCGTTCTCGGTTCGCGGCATCAAGGGCGTGCTCATCATCGATCTGACGAAACGCGAACCGTGTCCCGATTCGGACTCACCGCTGCTCGAACTCGCCCGAACCGGCCGCGTTCGCCCGCCGCGTCCGGAAATCCAACCGAAGCGGACCGACATGCCGCCGTCCGTGGGCGGGCCGCCAACCGAATCCCCGCCCGCCGAAACCGCGGTCGGTGATGCCCCGCCGGTTATTGAGCCGCCCGAGGACGGGGTAACCTTTTCGATCGCAACCTCGCCTGTCTCGGGACGAAGGCGTTTGAATTTCGGAACCTGGTCGGAACGGTACGAGTCCCCGCTGCTTCGCGCCGAAAAAAATCGCAAGTCGCGGCAATCGTTTTTCGCGCTTTTGATTTTGGCCTGTCTCGCGATCGCGGTTCTCCTTACCCTTTTAGGGGACCAGATTTTTAACGCGGGCAACGGCCGCAAGAACTTGGTGCAGGCGTTCGGCTCCGCGTTCGGGGCGAAAACCGAACAGCCGCCCGAAGCACCGGCAGTACCCACTGTGCCCGAACGGCAACCGCCGCCCGCCGAACCGAATCGTAAAGGGACGGCCTCGTCGGAAAAATCGGAAGCCGTCTCCGGACAGGAGGGCTCCCCAACCGATTCGCAGAAAACGCCCCCCTTCGAACCGACGGCACAAACGGAAAACGTCGAGCCGACAATCAGCGAAAAGACGAGTACCCCAAGCGACGACACGTTGTCGAAAACGGACGGGCGGTCGCTCGAATCCGACGAAGAGGCAAGAAAGAAAAAAGAAGAGAAAGAGGCGGCAAAACGGGAAGAGTTGCGGCGTCGGCGTCAAGAGGCGATGCATGCGGCCTTTTCCTCGCTCCCGAGCACGATCCCTCTCAAGGAGCCTCGCAAGAACGCGTTCGATTTGTTGGAGTACTTCAAAACGCTCGAACCCGGTTTCGCCCCTCTGTATCCTTATCGGGACCTCCTGCAGTTGGAATGGGTGGGGCTCGCTCCTCCAAAGGGCTGGTCCTATCGATTGGAGCCGCTCGCCTTCGAGTGGGGAAACGATTCTTCGCCGACTGCTTGGCAGCTTTTCGCGAGAAAAGATATCCGGGAGTTTCTTCTCTGTTCGCTGGTCTTGAGCGAATCGGGGCTCGAATTCCTCTGGGACGAAAAAGCCGCGGAAAACGCCGAATTGAGTTTCGGCGTTCTGAGCCGCACACCGTTTTCCCTGCTTCGGGTCGTGCTCGACCCGAGGGAAGACATAGGCGAAACGGCACAGGCCGGTTCCTCGCCGCCTGCTCAAAGGACCGTCCGAGTCCGCGAAATTCCGCTCTTCTCGCCTTTGCGGGAAAAGCCGTTCCTTTTGCAACCGAAAACCAATTTGGACAAACCGGCCAATCCGGTCGTCAAAATCGACAACGTTTTTTTCAAGGACCGTTGGCGAGTGCAGAGGGACGTCTCCGATCTGCAAGAGTCGCTGTTGCTCGAAATCTCGGTCGAACCCGCCGCTGCCGAAAACGGCGTTGTCGCCGTTTGCGCCGATTGCGAAGAACCTTGGAAAAAGACGATCACCTTTTCGGGCGAAACGCTTTCGGCCGAGGGGGAGCCGGTCACGATCCCGATTTCGGCGGAGCTGACCCCCTTATTCCTGCAATTCCGCGATTTTTCGCACGAACAGTTCGCCCAACTCGCGGCGCAGCGCCGCGGCCTCGATAAGGCGAAAAAGGAAAAAGAGGAAGCTTCGGACAAGCCCGCCGCCGAAGGGGAAGCGTCCCCGGGCACGGGCGAGGACCGGGACAAGATCGATCCGAAAAAGCGGCTGCAATTCGAGCTCGAGGACATCGACCGGGAGTACCGGGCCGTCGACGATCTTTACCAAAAAATCCCGGTATTCCGGAAAAAAGTGTTCGAAGGTCGGTTCACGATCCATTTTTCGATTTCCCTTCGCGGAGCGGATTCGCAGCGGCTCTTGCTCATGACGACGAAACCCCAATGAGTGTTGTTTGCAAGGTATGGGATAAAATGACAATGCAAAATCAATCCCAAGTTTCGGAAGGAAAAGAAGCCGAACAGCGTCCGAGCAACGGACCGGCAAACGAAATTCTCATGCAATTGAACGTCGGCCTGGGGGTATTGGGGTTGATGGGGGGTGCCGTTGCCTGCGAATTTCAACTCGTGTTCGTGCTCTTTTTCGGTTTTTATCTCATCAACCTCGTAATTGCCGTCATGAGCCGAGGAATCGTTTGTCAATCAATCCTTCTCTGTTCGAGTCTCGCGTTCCCCTTTCTTTTCCTTCCCGATTATATTAACGCGTTTTACATCAATCCGGACGCGCAGAGCGGCCTTGTTTTTCTTCTCGGGCCGGCTTATTCCATTTTGATGATTCCATTTTGGATCGCGGCAATACTATGCAGCAAACCGGCTTTCCGTTGGTTTGGTTTATCAGACTGATTCTTCGAACTCGTTCGATTCACCTTCTTCCGCAGCGTTCTCGTTCGAAACCATCTGTAATTCGTCCGGAGAAACGATCTTCCGGGTCATATCGGAAAGCTCGACCCAGACTTTCTGACGAAGAATCTCATGGGAGAGGACTTTGCCCGGCCCGTCGGGCGTGTCGACCTTCTTGCCGATCTCCGGAAGCCGATTTTGCAGGTCCAAGTAGGCGTCGTATTCGTACCGCAGGCAACATTTGAGCCGGCCGCAGCGGCCGGAAATTTTCGTCGGGTCGAGCGTCGCTTTCTGCAGTTTCGCCATTTTCATGGAAACGGGCGGCATCTCGATCAGGTAGGAATTGCAGCAAACCTCACGACCGCAATCCCCGAAATCGGCGAGCAGTTTGGTTTCGTCCCGAACGCCGATCTGCCGCATTTCGATTCGCGTTTGAAATTCGGAGGCCAGGACCTTGACCAGTTCCCGAAAATCGATCCGCCCTTCGGCGACGTAATACACGATGATCCGCTCGCCGCCGAAAATGTGTTCGACCCGCACCAGGTTCATGTCGAGGCTCATCCTTTTGATGATTTGCCGACAGCGGGCGAACTCGTTTTTTTCCTCGGAGCGGATCCGTCGCGATTCGGAAAAATCTTCGCGGGTCATTTCTCGGATGATCCGGTCGGTTTCGTAACCGCTTTCAAGTTTCGAAATCGCTTCCCGGGTCGCTTCGCAGAGCACGACTCCGGCCTCAAGGCCGCGACCGGTGCGCACGATAATCCGTGTTCCCAGCGGGAACAGACGGTTTTCGGAACCGCTGAACACCCCGAGGTGTCGCATCGCTCCGTATCGTACGATATATTGCCCCATAAGAAAAATGATTCTGAATCGATCGGAACGCTTGAAAATCCCACCACATTGTACACTGAAATGAAATCGTTCGTGAGCGAAAAAAGGAAAAAAGAAACGGATTTTGAAAAATATCGCATAAAGTAAGCTCTAAAATTCCGCTGACCAACCGGGAGCTGTGGTCCCGGCTTCGGAAAATCAAGGATATAAACGTTCATATTCTTTGGATTTTCAAATGGTTAGAGATGTCCAAACAATTGAATCGCAACCGGACACCTGGTCCGTCATTTAAAAACGATCGAGACAAAGGGGCGAGTAAATCTCGCTGAACGGCGGCGGGACACTCGGCATCAGACGGGGATCGAACTTTTCCTCCCGGATATTTCGGGCGACCTCCCGCGCCGTCGCGAGGGCGTCTTCGAAATCGTCCTCGCTCCAATCGGCGAGCAGCGAGCCGGTTTTCGCGATGTCTTTCGGAAAAACGAGGTATCCGACCCGAAGGGAAGGAATGTCCCGGAACGATCGTCGGATCACATCCCGGTACAGCGGCAATTGCAAATCGATCCAACGCCCGGCCTTGCGATGCGTATCTTTCGGCGTGTAGAGCGAGTCCGAGCTCTTGTAATCGAAGAGAAACCATTCGTTCGTCCGCGGGTTGACGTCGATCCGGTCGACCTGTCCTCGAAGCCCGACCCGCTCGCCGTTCCCCAAATCCAAATAAGATTGGATTGGCGGCCCGTCGTCCGTCGGTTTGTGCAACGACAACTCGACGAACCGAATCCGGTTGCCCGCGAGTGCCCAATCGGCCTGCCAATTCGCGAACGCCCGAAGCCGATGCCGCAACTGCTCGATTTGAACCGCGATCACCGCCCTCGGATTCTCGCCGTAACGGTTCGCGGCAACCTCGGTCAACAGCCCGTCCAAATATTTCGCGATTTGCGGGCCGATGGTCGAATCCCGGCAAGGGCCGATCCCGAACCGCCGCAAAACCTCGTGTGCCAAATTCCCGAACATCGCCCCGTCCAGTTCTTCGTCCCGATCATGCAGCACGTCCAAATCCAAACGATGCCGCAAATAATAACGATAGGGGCAAGCGAGGTAATCCCGAAATTCCGTGATCCGGAGCGAATCGACCCGTTGCGGCAAAGGTCGCGGTTGCGGCGGTCGGAAATTCGAACGCTCCCGCCCGCTGCGGATCGTGCCGGGAAAGACGACCGGAGCTTGACGCTCTTCGACGGAAAAAAATCGGAGCACACGCCGGGCGATCGTTTCCGGGTCGCTCGCGAACAGCAACCGGCTCGGCAACAGCGGGTCTCCTTCTTCCGACCGTCGGGCGGCGATCAACCGGACCGTTTCCGGTTCCGGCCGGGTCGAAAGAATCACGGAAAGGGCATAAGCGTCCCGCGCCAACCGGCGGTCGTTGTCTTCGATTTCCAATTCCTGCCGAATCCGGTCGGGCAAAAAGAGATCGGCCGTATGCGAGGAGGGGACGATCCCTTCGTTCAAACAGGTTACGACCAGGACCGGAGCGTCGTCGAGGGCCAAATCGAGCCAACCGACGATTTCCAAAGCGTCGCGGTCGGCGGGCGGAGCGATCCGAACCGACTGCAACTGCCGCAAAAGCAGTTCGAGCGATTCGGAGGCGGACCACTTCAGTTCGAGTCGTTCGGGAAGCCGGGCGATGCGGGCCAACATCTTTTCGATCTCGTCCAACCCTTCCCGCGAATCGTGCTCTTCGTCCCGAAGTTCGCCGAAAACCGCTTGCAGAACGGAGGAAAGAATCTCGGTCCAATGCCGCGGCCGTTTTTTTTCAG
>JAVBSX010000025.1:0-5313 GCA_031556455.1 Thermoguttaceae bacterium | reverse complement strand
CACGACCCGGATGTTCCAGGTCGCGATGTCGAAGAACGTCCCGAGCTGTTCCTTGCACTTGGCGTTGCAAAGCAAGGTCGCGTTCGGGAGATGTCGCATCACTTCGGGCAAACCACCGGCATGATCCAACTCGGCGTGATTGCAAACGACGTAATCGACCTTTTCGAGCGGCGTTTTTTCGCGGATGCTGCGCAGCAAATAATCGGCGAACGGAGCTTTGACCGCATCGATGAGCGCGGTCTTTTCGTCGCGGATCAGGTACGCGTTATAGGTCGCCCCGCGCTGCGTGTCATAACTGTGAAAATCGCGGATATTCCAATCGAGGTAGCCGACCCAGTCGATGCCGGGCTTCAATTCCGTATTCATGATCGAGAAGTAATAAGGGTTAAAAACGAAGTTTTTGTGATTTGAAATACTTTAGCAGTTGTTTTTATCGAAAAAGCCCCGAAACCGTCATTTCGAGCGAAGCGAGAAATCTCACCCTCGCCGAAAAGGCTGGAATTCCAGCCCTCGCGCGAGGGTGAGATTTCTCCTTACGCTTCGCTTCAGTCGAAATGACGAAAACACCGTGCGGCTGAAGCACTACGAAAACATCCGCAATCTTCCAAGTCTCCTCGTTCACATCAAAAAAATACCGGCTCCGCGGCATTCTTCGACCATCGCTTCGGGCCAGATCGAGGCTTGCACCTCGCCGACGTGGGCACAACGCAGCAGGTACATGCAAACACGGGATTGGCCGATCCCCCCACCGATCGACAGCGGCAATTGATCTCCCAACAACGCTTTGTGAAAGAGGAGTTCTTTGCGTTTCGAGGCGTTGCACAATTCAAGTTGTCGCAGCAGGGCTGCCCGATCGACGCGAACCCCCATTGAGGAAAGTTCGAGGGCGGTTTGCATCACCGGATTCCAAACGAGGATGTCGCCGTTGAGCCCCTGGTAACCAGGCGAGGTTTCCGTCGACCAGTCGTCGTAATCCGGGGCGCGACCGTCATGCTTCCGCCCGTCGGAAAGCACACCGCCGATCCCGATGATAAAAACGGCCCGATGCTTTTTCGTGATTTCCAATTCCCGCTCTTTCGGACTCAGTTTCGGGTATTCCCGCAGCAAATCCTCGGAATGAACGAACGTGATTTCTTCCGGAAGAGAGGGAGTAATATGGTGGTATTCCTTGTAAACGACCTCTTCCATATTTTTAAGGCCCGCGAAAATCTCGCGGACGGTCTGCTTCAGGAAATCGAGGTTGCGATCCTCCGCCCGCATCGTCTGTTCCCAGTCCCATTGATCGACGTACAGCGAATGCAACTGATCGAGTTCCTCATCGGCACGGATCGCGTTCATATCGGTGTACAAACCGAACCCGGGCGGGATTTTGTAGGCCCCGAGTTTCATCCGCTTCCATTTCGCGAGGGAATGCACGACCTCGGCCCGGCGGTCACCCATCGCCTTGATCGGGAACGCGACCGCCCGTTCGGTGCCGTTGAGATCGTCGTTGATCCCGGTCCCGGAAAGCACGAACAGCGGAGCCGTTACTCTCCGGAGCCGCAGCCGACGGGCGAGCTCCCGTTGGAACGTGTTTTTCAGTAAATCGATCGCCTGCTCCATCATCTCGGGAGCGAGCTTCGAGGTGTAACCCGCGGGAAGTATTAGGGATGATGACATGGTAGGATGTAGGGCAAAATCGGCAAATCGGGTTTCGTGCAATGAGACAAAACACCTCGTCATTTCGAGCGAAGCGAGAAATCTCACCCTCGCCTGAAGACTTGGAGTTCCCGCCTCTTGCGCGAGGGCGAGATTTCTCCTTGCGCGTTGCTCCAGTCGAAATGACGCCCAAGTTTGTTGGCGAATGTTATTCTCATGTCTTTGTTGGTGCAATCGGTTCGCGTCTTAAAATTCGAGAACGGCCCGGACGAAAAAATGGTCGCTCGGAAATCGACCGCCTTTTTCAACACGTAGGATTTCCGCTTCCGTCGTCCGGATCTCCGGCGTCACGAAAATGTAATCGATTTTATCGCCGATCATCAGGCCGGTTTGTTCGTCGATTTTCGGCCCTTTGAAATTGTGAAAGGTCGCGACGTTTTTTTCTTCGGGATGAACGCCCCGAAACGTATCGAGCAACGCAAGCGGGGAAATTTTTTCCTCACCGGCGAGAACAACGGTTTCGCCTTTGAGAAAACGGATCGCCGGGGAACTTTCGCCGCAATTGAAATCCCCCATCAAAACGACGGGGGCGGCTTTATTTTTTCGCCCGGCGATCCGCTGAAGGATCAGGGCGGCCGCCTTTTGGCGGGAAACTTCGCCGACATGATCGAAGTGCGTCGAATAGACGTACAGCGTTTTGCCGGTTTCCGTTCCCTGGGAATCGAGTTCGTGAAACAGCCCGCCGCTGCAAACCCGAGGGCAGGTGCTTTGTCCTTCCCAAGTGATCGAACCGGGCACCTCCGGCGTATCGGACACCCAAAAGGTCCCCTGGTCGGCCTCGTCGATTTTCCAACGATCCTTGCGGAAGAAGACCGGCGTTCCCTCCCCTTGGTTCGGGCTCTTTTCGCGGGAAAGGTACAGGACACCGTATTGCGGCAATTTTTCGGTGAGAAACCGAATCTGGTTCAAGGCCTCGTTCGGGTGTACGACGACTTCCTGCCCTCCGAGAAAATCGTAATTCCGCTCGAGGATCGCGGCGAGCAGCCGGTCCTTGCGCACCTCCCAACGGTCGTCCTTGTCGTCGCCGGTGCTCAGCCGGACGTTCATCGAAAGGACCTGGACCGATTCCGTCGCGAACAATGAACCGACCGCGAGGAATAACAGCAGACTTGCGAGGGATAATGCGTTTTTCAATGTTCGAATGGGTTGGTTGCGCTTAATAAAAATTGGGGCTTCGAGAAAAAAGGTAAAATACGGTGTCATTTCGAGCGGAGCGAGAAATCTCACCCTCGCCCAAAGACTCGGAATTCCCGTCCTTTTCGCGAGGGTGAGATTTCTCCTTGCGCGTTGCTCCAGTCGAAATGACGCCACGTTTTTTGGCGAAGGCGATTATCGTAGTATTCTCAATCGGTTAAGCCGCATGGGCTTCGGGGTCTTTGCCGAGGACGAGGAAAACGACCGCGAAGACGGCGACGAAAATCGCCGGGATCATCAGGATGCCCCGCCAATCCCGGGACTGGACGCTCAACCATTCGCTCCGGCTGACCGCGATGTCCGCGTCCTTGATCTCCGGATTCTTATGCTTCGCGATGTCCCGGAATATCTGTTCCAAATCCGCTTTCGAATAGGTGACCAGCCCGTCGCCGACCGGATAGGCGATCCCCTCGTCCCCCAAGGCTTCGATTTCGTCCCAGGTGATCACGTTATCTTTATTCTTGTCGATGTCGAGCCCGAGGTGTTTCGCGTGTTCCTCTTTCGACATGCCGAGCATTTTTTGAACCGTTCCGGAAAAATTCAGGTACTTCCAAGCGCTGTCGTCGAGGTTCGGGTCGTTCCAAGCCGGCAATGGGACCGGCGTGTCCGCGGCCGCGACCTTCACGGTTTCGATTTTCGGCGGGTAATGCTCGACCTGGTACCCGTAATACAAGGAACCGAGAACCTGGCCGACCCCCAAAAGAAGGAAACCGATCAAGCCCTGGGCACTCGCCTTCAAATGGTCGGGGGCCATTTTATCGGCATACATGTACGACGCGACATAGAGAAAGCTGTAACAGAAGCCGTGCAGCAGCAGTCCGAGGAGGGCGAAAATGAACGCCGATTCCATAAAACAGAAATACCGCAAGGCCCAGGCGATCATGCCGAGGAAGAGGCATTTTTTCAAGCCGATCCGGACGGCGAAGAACGGCAGCGCAACCATAAAGAGCAACTCCGAGACCTGGTTCAAGGTCCCCAGCGAAACGGCCGAGGGATAACCGCGTTGGGTGAGGAGCGAGACCAGCATCGGGAAGAAGAAGCCGCAGGCCGGGATGCTTGCGAAGAGCGCACAAACGGCGAAAATCGTGAACGACGGCTTCTTGAACAGGGCGAGGGCTCCGAACATCGAGCCGGCCTTTTCGCCCGCTTCAACCTTTTTCGGCGGGGTGTGCGGCAAGGTCAGGGCGTAAATCCCGAGTAAAATCGCGCAGCCGCCGCCGATAAAGAAGAAGTACGGTTTCGTCGCCCCGCCCGCGAAAACGTCGATGCAAAGGTTGACCACGATCCAGCCGATCGTCCCGAACACGAAAACGTAAGGAGCGTTCTTCGCTTCGGGGATATGTCGGAAGACGATCGAGTTGAGCAGCGTGATCGAGGGCATATAACAAACCCCGTGCAGGATCATAACGGCGATCAGGACGTACAAGTTCGTCTGCGTGCCGCAAATCACGAGGCAGACCCCGCCGATCAAGTGCAACAGGGCAAGGACGTATTGCGCCGGAAAACGCCGGTCGACCATCGGATTAATGAACAGGGCCGCGATCGACGCCAGGGGAATGGCCGTGTATAGGATGCCGATTTTACCCCCCAAATGCAGCACCTGATCGGCGTACCCCCCCAGGGCGATCATCCAGGAACCCCAGATCGCGAATTGAAGAAAATAGGCCAAACAGAGCCGGGGATAAATCATCACATTGGTTTTCGGGTCGGACATCTCGGAATTTCCTGGGTTGGGAGAAGGTAAACGAAAAAACGTTCGCTTCATTATGCCAATACCAAGCCCGAAATTCAAGTCGTTGTCCCGATTTTTCTGTCCCCACCTATTTAGCCGGTACTCCGCCTTTTCCCCCTCATTTTCAAACAAATTTTCCCGCCCAGTTCTTTCTTTTTCCTTTTTTTGTTGTTATTATTAACGAAGAGAGATTTCCTAAAAACGACACTGCCTCCCTATTTTTCCGAGGAATTTATGCTTTTTGCCGTTGATATCACTTCCGGGATTTTGCTGGCCGTCGGGGTTTTCGTCGCCTTTGTGTTCCTGGTGATTCTCGGAGCGTTCCTGTTTTTTTACGGGCCGCTCTGGTTTCAAGCCTACATGTCCGGGGCGCGGATCAGCCCGTTCAGCCTCATCGCGATGAGCCTGCGAAAGGTCAACTCCCGGCTGATCGTCCAGGCCAAAATCATGGCGAAGCAGTCCGGGCTGCCGATTTCCGGCCCGCAAGGGATTACGACGAACCGGTTGGAAGCCCATTACCTGGCCGGCGGCAACGTCGCGAACGTGATTCGGGCGATCATTGCCGCCCACCGGGCCGATTTGAACCTCAATTTCGACCAGGCGTGTGCGATCGACCTCGCCGGCCGCGACGTCCTCGAAGCGGTCCGGACCAGCGTCAACCCGAAAGTGATCGTTTGCCCGGACGTGAG
>JAVBSX010000253.1:0-3415 GCA_031556455.1 Thermoguttaceae bacterium | reverse complement strand
AGGGATACGCGACCTTCCTCCGATTTTTGCAGCGAAAAATAAGGACGGAAATTTTGATCTGGACACTGATCTTGAAAAAAACTATGATTCGCGGTCCGTAAATTCCGATAGTTCGATTGTTTTATTTGAGGGTGAAAACAGTGAAATCCGCCCAATTGACGATTGTTTTGATGATGCTCGCGGTTTCCTGGGGGTGCCAATCGGCCCAAAACCAGACGCCGCTTGATCCTTATTTTCGTTCGCCGACGATTCCGCCGCCGGGAACCGGCTCGTATACGGCGGGTTCCGCGGTCGGGCTAGCCGCTCAGCCAAATCCTCGCATCGCGGGGCCGCCGCCGGAAGCGGTCCCTCCGGCCTCGGCATTTTCCGCACAACCGGCCGCCGCGACGACGTATGCTCCCCCGCCGGAAAACGCCGGCGGTTCGGCTCCGGCTTACACGAATCCGCCGATTTCCGCGCCTCCGCCCGGTTCGGTTACCCCTGTGGTTCCAAGCACGACCCAAAGAGTCGGGGATGAGGTCAAGATTCCGGTTGCCGCATTCCGAAACACGGCCGGCCCCCAGATCGGGAGCGAATTCGCCCCCTCCGGTTCCTCACAATATGGTTCGATCGCTTCGAGTTCGGCCTCACACACCGTTCACGTTTCTCCGGCCGATCCGGATCAAATTCAATCCCAACCGGCCCAGGTTTACGGCTCGCAGGTCAAATGAGTTCGTCCTCGCTTCAGCCGGTTTTGTGACCGAACCCGTTTAGCCGAGCGGCGAAGACGCCGACGTCCAAACGGGATGGTCATTTCGAGCGGAGCAGGAAATCTCGCTCGAAGCGACCTTTCTTATTGGCTCCGTTCGAGCGCCCGTTCGCCGTTGACGAACACGTCGGAAATTTCGACGACGGAACCGAATTTTTCGTCCCCTTCTTGGAGGGTATAGGTGCTCTTTTCAAGCAGCCAAAGGTCCGGCTCGTAAACGGTAAACTTCATATCGAACAGCATTGACGAGGTTTTGACCTGAATCCGCTTCGGAACGTAAACGTTGTCGGACAATTTGACGTAACCGCCGAAACGCTCGCCGATCCCCTCGGGGGTGAAAATCAATTTCGGCATCAACGTTTTGGCGTCCAACGTTAGTTTTCCTTCCTTAACCCGGCCGCTGAAATATCCGGACCAGCTCCCCATCATCCCGTTGCCGCACTCGATCGCTTGCGGTTCCTTGAAGGTGAACGAGAGGTTGATTTCGCCGTCCCCGAACTCGGCCGCCGCCCAGCGGATTTGGGTAATGTCTTCTTCCGCGACGCTCGCGAGGGCCTGAAGTATCCCGTAATACGTCGTTCCCCGGGCCTGCTCCCAGTCCATTCCCTTGGATCGGTCGAAATTGATGTCGTATTCTTGAGGCTCGCCTTTCCCGTCGGTTGAAGAAATTTTGACATGGTAGGAAAAGGTTTTCGATTTTTCCCCGCGTGAGAAAATCCAAAGTCCGCCCCGTTTACACATTTCGAGCACGGTTTGATCGGCCTTTTCCTGCAATGCCGGATCGAGCTTGCTCTTATCGGCCTCCGCCGCCCGGGCCTCTTTCGCGGCGGCGGCCGCGGTCGGAACTCCCGGAGAGTCGCTTTCCTTGGTCAAGTCGTTCGTTTCATATTTCGTTCGGGCTTCCTCGGAAACCGGCGTTTTCTTGGTCGAAAAGGTGTAAAAGAATCCTTCCGAAGGGACGCCCGCTTCGCTCGCGAAACCGATAAACGGCTTGACGTTCATTAGCGTTTCGTACGTTTTGCCCGGCATGAGCCGGACCGGGACGACGCAGGTCTTTTTGTCGGCCGTCCAAAAGGCATCCTTTTCTTCGTCAGAGTCAAGAGCCGTTTGGTTGCTGCGCTGAGCCCAAGCCATACCGCCGCTCATCGGAATATCAAACGTGATGTAAACCTGCGTGATGTTCGGATCGACCCCTTTCGCCTTGTTTTTCGGGAAGGTGTTGATGATTTTCGGAACGCGCTTCGGGTTGATCGTTTCCGCGGGTTCCGTTTTTTTAGCGACCGGCGCGGTTTCCGAGGGTGATTCAGATGTTTCTTTTGAAGGTTCCTTCGCTTTTTCTTGCGGCTTGGCATCGGTCAAAAGCGCAAAGGAAAACACAAGGCAAACGCCCAGGGTCAAAACGGCCCAACTTTTTTTCCAGGAAACGGGACGGGTAATCATTTCAATTCTCCTTTGTAAAAAACTTCGGGTTTCCAAAATTCCCGCGATTCCGGGAACGAATCGCGGCTCGGCCAATCGCCGGGACAAGGTTAACAAGGTGTTGCCGTAATCGAGCTGTCGCTCGGTTTCCCAATGTTCGAGAACCGCCGCATCGGCCGCTTCTTCCCGCAAATGGTTCATCATCCGGAGGGCAAACCAAATTAACGGATTGAACCAATGCAGCCCGAGCGCGAGGCTCATGATCCAACCGACGATCAGATCGCCCCGTTTCAAATGGGCGAGTTCGTGGGACAAAAGGTCGCGGCATTCCTCGTCGCCGAGCGATTGAACCAAACCGCAGGGAACGACGATTACGGGCCGGAACACGCCGATCAAAAAAGGGCCGCGAATCCGGTCGGATTCGACGAGAACGACCCAGGTTCGCAGTTGCATCCGGAGCTTGCACTCCTCGAAAATTTGCAGCACCCGAGGATCGACAACCGTTTTGGCGACGCGAATTTCTCGATGCAACCAAAAAATCCGAATCAGACTACAACCGTAAAACGACAACAGGCCGACCGCCCACAACAAAGCACTGCAGGTCGATACGTCGAGTTTTCCTACGGGTTCGACGGTCGGAGCAACAATCGGCACAGCCGGTACGACAATTGGAACGGAAGATACAGCAACAGGAACAGCCGGAGCGGCGGCTTCCGCGAAAAACGGAAAATCATCGTTGGGTGCAAAAAACGAAAAATCATCGACGGAATGATTGCCCTCCGCGAAAAATTCGGGTTGGTCCGTCGAACCCGACTCTCGCGGCTTCAGGTCGTTTGTCGTTTCGTTCGAGAGGTCTTTGGGTTCATTTTTTGTATGGAGTCCATCAAAAAAAGGGAAATCGTCGGCGGAATCAGAAAACGGAAAACCATCAAAAGAAGATTTTTTGCGGAGAGGAACGTCGGCTGTTGCCGTCTGCACATTTGGCTCGGTCGCGACCACGGTCTGCTCTTTTCGCTCCGGCAGCAGATTTTTCAAACTCAGCGGCGAGGAAATTGAAAAGAAAAACAGCAATTGCAGCGGAACCAGGAGCCAAACGCCGAATCGAACGCGAGGGGAAATCCGGTTGCGACCGAGAAACGACAGCACGAAAAGAAAGCCGATCAGCACGCTTCCGAAAAGGGAAAGCCGGACGGTTTCCAAAAACATCCGATCGAGATTTTCCAAAAGGCCGGACATTGAAAGCATGTT
>JAVBSX010000306.1:0-22651 GCA_031556455.1 Thermoguttaceae bacterium | reverse complement strand
AAACTCTTTGGCGATCTTGGTTTGGTATCGCTGCTGGACATGCGATTATCACGTTAATTTTCACACGAACCGCCGGATACGGAACCGTACGTCCGGTGGTGTGGGAGGACGGCGGGAGTAATCCCGCCTCCTACCCGATTGCATTGATTCCGGAAATATCGAATTTGCCATTTATGCTTGCCTTAATGATTAGTCCGACGAGAGAGATTTAATTTTTTTTTTCGTTTTGGCTGATCCGTTCCCGGATTCGAAAAATAACCTAGATTATGAAGAACAAGTTGTTGTTTGATGTACTCAAAGACCTTGTTCCAATTTTCGACGGTCTGCCGTCGTCGTCATATTTCATTCGAGAATAGGGGGTGATCGTGTTTAATCGTTTGTCATTACGCGCCAAATTGTCATTTGGTTTTACAATTATCGTCATTCTGTTGCTCCTGGTTTGCGGGGTGGGATACCTTGCCCTGCAATGGGCCAACTCCTATTCCGACAAGGAGGCCAAACAACAAGAGATCGTTATCGCCGCGGAAGCGTTGGAACGCTGTGTTTTCAACACGCGTTTTCTCGCGATGCGCGGTATGCGGATCAAGGACATGAAGGAGGTCGACGAAAAAGGAAAGGCCGCCGGCAAGGAAACCTATCGCCAGAATCTGGTCGAGGGAACGGATCAAGTTGCCGTTGAAGCCGGCGAATTGATCGCGAAAATCATCGCCAATCTCGATCCGACGAACGAAAATGACAAGGCCGACCTCGAACGCTGCAACGCGGCGAAATCGAACTTCGAGACATACGGTCAATTGACGACGGATTGGGCGGACAAACAGGACCTGGTTCTCGAATCCGCGGCCAAGCGAAAGGTTTACGCCGATGCCGTTCATGCCGCGATCGAACGAATTGTCAAACGCATCGACGCCCTGGTCGAACGGGACAAAAAGAACGTCTTGGACGAAAACGGCAACCCACTGAAGGACAAAAACGACGTTGTCATGGATTACGTTCCCAGACGTTTTCCGTATCGCCAACAAGACCTCGGCTACGCCCTTGAATCGATCGAAAAAATTCGGCGGCTGACCCGGGAGCAGATCACGATTACCGATCCGGATGTCCTCGCGCTCAAAAACGCCGAAATCGAAGAGGAGTTCCTCGTCCTGGACGAAAAGGTCGACGCCCAGGTCGCGCAATCGACCACGGTCGAGAGCAAGAGGGATGCCGATGACGCCTCGACGAATTACGGCGATTGGAAAGATGAGATCAAGCATTACAACGCCCTCGTCAAGGAACAAGAGGATATCAACAAAAAAATGGGGGAAACGGCTTCGGCGGTTTCGGCGGATGTCGCGGAAATCATCGCCAATGCCCAGACGCAGGCGAAACTTAGCGGAGAATCCTTGGACGGGATTATCGGCTTCGCCAATATCCTCCTTCTCACGGTCGGCGGCATCGCGGTTTTGGCCGGGGTCCTGCTCGGCTGGGGCCTATCCGTCAACATCGCGGGGGCGACCTCGAAAATCACCGGCATTCTCGGCAGCGTCGTGCAAGAGGGTGACATCACCGTCCAGGTCGATGAAACGCTCAAAAAACGGGGTGATGAGGTCGGTACGCTTTCCCGAACCGTCGAAAGCATCGTCGCCGATTACATCGGCGTCAGCGGCCTGGCCAAATCCTTGGCCCAGGGGGATTGGACCGTCGCGACGAAAATCAAGTCCGAGAAGGATGAAATGAACCTCAATCTTGAGGCGATGATCGAAAAAATCAACGGGGCGTTGCTTAGTGTCGCCGAATCGGTCGGACACGTGACGACCGGGTCGCAGGAAATCGCCTCGGCGAGTGAAACGCTATCCCAGGGGGCGACGGAATCGGCAGCGTCTCTCGAAGAGATCACCGCTTCGATGGGCGAAATGGGCTCGCGGACGAACGAAAACGCCAAAAACGCGAATCGGGCGAGCCAACTCGCGAAGCAGGCGAGCGACACCGGCGTTTCTGGTCAGGAAATGATGTCGAAAATGATCTCTTCAATGCAGGAGATTACCAAAAACGCTGCCGATGTGCAGAAGGTGATCAAGGTGATCGACGACATTTCCTTCCAGACGAATCTTTTGGCGCTCAACGCCGCCGTCGAGGCGGCTCGGGCCGGAACGCACGGCAAGGGCTTCGCCGTCGTCGCCGAAGAGGTCCGCAACTTGGCCGCCCGATGCGCGAAAGCGGCCGGAGAAACCTCGCAAATGATCGAGGGGAACAACCGTCAGATCGACGCGGGAGCGGAAATCGCGACCCGAACGGCCGAGATGCTTAACGCGATCGTCGAACATTCGGTGCAAACCTCGCAGCTGATCAACGAAATCGCGACGGCCAGCAACGATCAGGCCGAAGGCATTTCGCAGGTCACACAGGGGTTGCAGCAGATCGACGCGGTCACGCAGCAGAACACGGCCAGTGCCGAGGAAACCGCGAGCGTCGCCAACGAAATGAGCTCCCAGGCGAACGAACTGAGCAAGTTGGTTGGTTTCTTCCAACTGAAACGCGGTTGAATCACGGGAGCTTCAGCACCCCTTGTTATTCTAAGCCCAACGGGTTTCGGCCCGTCGGGCTTTTTCTTTGGCAAAAAACGATAAATTGCAATACCTCGGTGTCACGCGGTTCGTCCAATTTTTTGCCGAGCAATCAGGAACGTTTCATGTGTCAAATCTTGCGATTGGTGAAAGTTGTCGGTCGCACTGATCGGAGCCAACAAACCGCACTGACGACCGACGTCGCCAGACTGATGACCGCAAATAAAAAGAGCGGCAATTGGATCATGTTGCCCGGATTGACGACCGCAGTGTTTTGGCAAAATTCCCGGAACGAAAAATTGTTTTCGAGCGCCAGCAGGATGAGAGCCAAACCGGTCTGGTAGATTCCTGTCACAGTGTCAATGAGATAGAGCGTTTTCTTTTCTTTACTCCGCTTTCGCAGAAAAATCGTCAAAGCGACTCCGGTGACAAGTCCGAATACGCACAGGCCGGTCGCCAACGGGTGGCGACTCCAATGGAGTTGGCCGAGCAACCAGACGATCGGCCCGGCGAGTCCAAGCAAGATCAGGATGCGGCCCCATCGGAGTATCCCGGCTTCTTTTCGGTGACCGACGGCGAAGGACGGCTGCGCAATCCCACCGAGAGCAACTGCGACGGGATTCTCGATCAGCGGCGGAAATTCGGTCATGCTCTCTGAAGAACGGCACAGTGTGAGCAGATGCTTTCCGAAGAGCCAATAAGCGTACAGGGATAAATTAAACAGGATGGCGACGGCAAGCGTGATGAAAAGCGACAAACCAGTCAGCTTTCCATAGATAATCTGGAGCAGCAACGCCGTAAGCATCAGCCCATTCAGAAGAAAAAGGTTCGTCCATGTCGAAAGTTGAAGCCGCCGCTCGATCTGCTGGTTTTCGTAAGAGGAAACGTGTTTCTCCGAAATACCGAGATCGTCCTCGATGATCGCCTTTACCCGGCGTTGATAATAATACATTACTAAAAGTCCGCACACCATCGTCGGGACGAAACTGACAAGGGATGCAATCAGTCCTGTTGCCGCATCGCCGAAACCTATTGTCACGGAAAGAAGAATCGCCGTTATGACTCCCAGTACCCCAATAAAAGGCAGGAGATATTGGCTGGTCAGGAAGAAAGAATAAACCCGATAACGTCGGGCGCGGAGCGTCGGCGTGTTTTGCGTCACCGTCCATTGGCTGAGAAACACGGCGGCGAACATCCACACGAAATAGAGCAGCGGCCCGAAAATCATCCAGAGCGAACCGATGCCGATCGCCTTGCCGGTCGTCGCGGAACCGGTTCCGACCACTGTCGCCGTAGCGCCGGTCGTTGCGGCAACCGCCGTTTGAGCCGTGACAGAAAACATCGACGCACCGAGAGCCGCCATGACGCCGTAGGTAAACACCTCACCGGGAGCGGTGTCGGTGAGCACCTCGCAGATCAGCTGTTCGAGTTTGACTTTCAGCGACTTGCGGGCGCGGACCAACCGTTGATTGACGGCGTCTTCCGTCGAATCCGTCGCGGCGGCGATTTCCCGGACGGACTGGCCGCTGCGGTAATAGAGCACCAACGTCTCGCGGTACTTTTCCTCGATTTCGCCGATTGCCGACCAGACCAATTCGCTCTGCTCACGCCGCAACAGTTCGATGTCCGGTCCCGGTTCCGGAGATTTCAACTCCCCTTCCAACGAACCGGGAGCCGTGCTCACGACTTTGTTCCGATGCGAACGGTGTGCCAGATTCCGCGCAATCGTGCAGAGCCACGCCGCGATATTCTCGGTGTCTCGTAGTTCGTCGAGCTTCCGCCAGGCGATCAGGAATGTTTCCTGACAAAAATCTTCCGACTTGTGAAAATCGCCTGTCGCACTGAATAGCACGCCGCTGACCAAGGACTGATATTGCCGCACGATTCGGGCGAACGCTCCCGTGTCGCCGTTGCGTGCCTGTTCGATTGCTTCCGTAATATTTTGGTCTGTCGCCGTGCTCATAGGTCGCCTCTCGAATGGAATTCTACCGGGATTCGCCTTCCTACGGTAGAGAGTCCAATTTCAGCGATCGTATGACAAGATTTTTGAAATTAACGGGATCGATCACTCGGCTTTTTCGGCATCGGCGTTCGCCTTGTCATGTTCACCGAGCTTTTCGTAAAGCTCACTGCGTCGCCGATAGAAGTCCTTTGCGAAAATTTCATGGGAACAGGCGTCCTCGCCCGACCAACGGAGGGCTTTCGTACACTCGGCGATGGCTCCCTGGAGATCGCCTTTCTTTTCACAGAACAGGACGATCGCCTGGTACATATAGCCTCGTTCGTCGACCCTCTGGCCGCTCGTTTCGAAGGCACGAATCGGTGCCTGATAGCGCCGCATCGCTTCCGTCATGTCGGCAATCGCCGCATCGTAATCGCCGAGCAGCTCATTGGCCCGCGCCCGCATCACCCAGATGTCCGAGTTTTTCGGATAGTATCGAATCGCCTCGTTGCAGTCGGCGAGAGCCTGCCCGCCATCTTCCGGCGTCGGGACGGCTTTGTCGGCGACTCTTTCGCGTTCACTATAACCATAAATATCTCCAACCCAACGGAAACCGAGAAGCGTTTTCGCGCGGACCATGTATGCCAAGGCGTTGTCGGGCTTGAGGCGAATCGCCGTGTTCAAGTCCTCAATCGCCCCTTGCGGATCGTTTCGTCGCCAGTCCTGGGCGCGGCTGACATAATTATCGCTATTTTCCGGTTCCAGTTGAATGAGCCTGTCGTAATCCCTGTTGTGAAGCAGAATGTTCGTGACAACCATCGGATTCGGGAAAAGCAACTGATAAACGAGAAACGCGAGGATCACGCCGCCGTAAGTGGCGCAAACAACTCGCATCCACTTCGGGAAACCCGGTTTTTTGGTTGTCGCCTCCGTTTCTCCTGTTTTCGGTCGATAGTTTGCAATCGCCTCTTGACGCCGTCGTTCGAGTTCTTCATTGTTCGGTTTTTCTATCAGGGATCGCACGAAGCTGTGCAGGCCGGCAACGAGACACCAAAAACTCGCGAGGCCCGTCGAGAAATACAGAACCATATTTTCATGGCCGTAGCCGTAATAGATCGTATTCCAAAGTTCCGACAAGGAGCCGCTTCGGCTCTGGAGCACCAGGACAAGCAGGAAAAGCAACGCATCGGCGAGAAGGTAAACGGCATTGCTTCGATACATCTTTTTCTTGTCCTTGGTTCGCAGGATCATTCTCCCGTGGTAGTGTCCGAAAACGAAAAACAGGAGAATGCATATTCCCGTCGGAATTGGAGCGACATGCCAATTGACGAACGAAACGATAAACCAAAGTGCTCCGCAGCCAAGGGCGATCCAGGCACAGAGGCTGAGCCAATAGGCGTTCCCTTCTTTTTTGTCGACGGAAATCGAACTCTTGTTGATCATGCCGAGAGCGACTTCGAACGGATTGTCGACGACCGGCGGTGCGGCATCGATCGATTCCTGCGACCGGCACAGGCCGATCAGGTGTTCGCCCAAAAGATAACAGGCCCGGAAAAACGCGCCGGCCAGGGCGGCCATGACAAGCGTTGTCGTCAGGAGAGAAAATCGCCAATGCTCCCCCCAGGAAAAAACCATTCCGTAACGTTCATAAAGCGAGCCAATCACACAGAGAGCGTAAATCGACTCCGCCCACAGAAAGCTGACGAACAAAGCCACATGAAAATGGCGACGAACATCGGCAACCGAATACCGCGGAACGAGATCGCCGGTTAAGCCGAGGTCGTGCTCGACAATTTTCCTGTACCGCTTCTCCGTCAGGGTGGTGATCAGCATGAGCATGGGCCAGAAAACGGTGTAAGTGATGCTCCACATGAGAATCGTCAACCCGCTCACTGTCGTCCACCTCGTCGCCCATCGCACGTAAAGGATGAATGGAACGAGCGTCAACACAACAATCAATGCAATATACAGAGAATTTCGAAATTGGGAGTAAAGCCGAAACCGTCGGGCCTGGACCGTCGGAGCGTTGCGAACACTCACATAACACGAATTCCAGATAAAGAGAAAAACCCAAACAAGATAGGCCAACGGGCCTAGGATGGACCAGAATGTCGCGAAACCGATCGATTTCCCCGCCGTCCCCGAAGCGGCTCCCACCGCAACGGTTCCGATCGTGGCCGTGGTTCCGGCAGCCAAAACGGTTTGCCCGGTTACAAGAAACGCCGATCCCGTGATCGCCGCGATCACGCCGTAGGTAAACACCTCCCCGGGAGCCGTTTCGGTCAGTACATCCCCGATCAGCTGTTCGAGCTTGACCTTGAGCGACTTGCGGGCGCGGACCAGCCGCTGCTTGACGGCGTCTTCAGACGATTCCGTCACGGCGGCAATCTCACGGACCGATTTGCCGCTGCGGTAATAGAGCACCAGCGTTTCGCGGTACGGCTCCTCAATCCCGCCGATCGCCGACCAAACCATTTCGCTCTGCTCCCGGCGAAGCAGCTCGGCGTCCGGGCTTTTTTCCAACGACGGCAACTCATCTGTCAACGAGCCGTGAGCTGTGCTCACGGTTTTGCCCCGCTGCGAGCGATGCGCCAAATTTCGGGCGATCGTGCAAAGCCAGGCCGCGAGATGATCGGCTTCCCGTAGTTCCCCGAGCTTGTTCCAGGCGATCAGAAAAGTTTCCTGGGCAAGGTCTTCCGACTTGTGAAAATCGCCGGTCGCACTGAACAGCACGCCGCTGATGAGCGACTGGTACTGCCGAACGATCCGCGCGAACGCGCCCGTATCGCCGCCGCGTGCCTGTGCGATCGCTTCCAGAATGTTGCTGTCCGTCGCCGTGCTCATCGGTCACCTTTCGGATGATGATTTTACCGTGATTCCTCTCGTCGTCCAAGAGAGTCCGGCGGCGGTGAGTTGGTGACAAAATTTTTCGGGAAATCATTGCTCTGCTGCATTTTTTCGGAGGTTGTCGCGGATTTCGATCAGTTCCTGGAAAGAGATTACATAACCGAATCGGTTGCCGTCATAAACCCGATGGCGGCTCTCCTCGTCGTAGCCGGTCCTCGGAATGGCGGAAACCACCGGCGGCGGTTCCGCGAATCGCTTGGCCCATGCGATCGCCTGGTCGTAATCGGCCAGGGCCGCTTCGATATTGCCGAGTTTTTCATGGGCAACCCCCCGGCCGTAGTAAATGTCGTTCCAAGTATGACCGAGCGCGATCGCTTTGTCGAAATCCTCCAAGGCTCCGGCCGCGTCCCCCTTCGCGCACTTCGCCTCGCCGCGGCTGTCGTAATAAAACCCTGAAAAGAATTCTCTCGGACAAAGACAAATAGCGATATTGTAATCGGCAACGGCTGCGTCGTAATTCCTTTCACGAATATTCATGCTGCCCCGAGTTCCGTGCGCCCAGCCGTAATGTTCATCCTTTTCGGAAGTGGAACGGATGATCTCCGAAGCGAGTGTCAGCATCTTGGCATTGTGATGCTCTGTCCAATCGTCCCGGTAACGGCAGACAAGAATATCAACGAGACACGGCACCCTGCCTGGTGTGTACAGGAACAACCCGGCAACGAGAATGACGGCGATTTCGACACCGAAAATCGTTTTGACCGTTCGCCGGGAGAAAAAGCGACCTGTTCCTTTCCCGCGAAGATACACAACGCCGAGAACCATCGCCGTCAAGGTCGCGAAAACAAGGACGGCGTCCAGGACAATCAACCCCCAAAGTACGGGCCAACTTCGGGGGGAATCGAAAAAATCCTGAAACGGCAAGTGGTTCCAGCCCAAGAAATCGACACGCCGATACGCGAACAGGACAAATGAGGCGAACAGCAGGCCGATCACGGCGACATTCACCAACCACCGCAGAATCGGAAAACGGGCATTGACCGTTGCCGCCCCGATCGTTACGGCAAGCAGCAAGCCGATGGCCTCGAACAGCGACACGGGAGAGCGTGGTATCCAACCGACCATGAAAGATTCCCACAATAGAAAAATGAATCCCGCTATGAGAAACATCCCGAACGCAACGAGCCATTCGACGAAGATTCGTTCACGAAACGGTGTGTTTCGACCAAGAATTGTCGGAGCGGCCGCAAAAGAGGTTTTGTCTTTTGCCGAGACAAGAAATTTCGAATGCATCTCGCGGAACATGATAAGGAACGATACTCCGATCACCGCGAAAAAGAGATAAAACCGAATATACGAATCCCAATAATTCCATTTTTCGATGTCGGTGCTCGCGAAACGGGTATAAGGGGACAACCGTATCCGCTCCAGTTCCTGCCAGGTGTAAAAGCTCAGCCAGGCGACGGTGAGCAGGACGATCAAGGCGATGGCCGAGCGAAAATAGGATTTTCGCAGCCGCATGAACGAGAGCCGCGATTCTTCAAGCGGGACTGTTTTTTTCGGTAGGACAAGCCCCGCGTCCTCGCGTAGGATGCGGCGGTAAACGATCGGGGCATCGACGAGAAAAAACAAGACGACGGCACCGATCACACACAAGCCCGTGTAAAAACCAAAATTGAACGCCGTTTCCAGGAATTGATAATCCCAATTGCCGGGAAAGGTCATTGTCAAAAACGTCCTGACGAGGGGAAAAAGACAGCAGTAAAAAACGACGATGCCGAAAAGAACATGAACTCGCAGGCTGCTCAGGATGAGGAAACGTCTGGCCCGAAGCGTCGGAGCGTTGCGAACGGAAAGCCAAAGGCTGGGAATCAGACCACCGATCCAACAAAACCAAAACAAAGCGAGAACGAAGACCGAAAGAACCGACAGGACGAATCCCTTGAAGGAGAATGTCGCGGCACAAGCACTACCCGGCCCGCATTGGGACGGCGTGCAGACGGCCGCGGCCAAAATCGGTTCGGTTCCAAGCGTCGTTGCGGCGGCGAGTTTGCCGCTCGCGCTCAGGATCGCAACGCCCGGCAAGGCGGCGATCACCCCGAGCGAGAAGAATTCGCCCGGGCCGCTGGCGGCAATCGCTCCGGCGACCTGGCGTTCGAGTTCCTTCCGCAAGAATTTTCGCGCCCGGCTGAGCCGTTGCCGGGCCGCCTCTTCCGTGATCTCCAAGGCGGCGGCGATCTGTTGCGTCGATTGCTCCCCGCGATAAAACAGGATGAGCGGCTCGCGATAATTTTCCGGGATTTTTTGCAGCGCGGCCCCGATCAGCGCGTTTTGCTCCGCCGCGAGAATCGCGGCCGCCGGATCGGCGACCTCCGAAGCGACGTCCGGCGACGTGCCCGTCTGCTCCGATTCCGATTTCTTCCGGACGGCGTTGCGGGCCAGATTTCGGGCGATCGAACAGATCCAGCCGGGAAATTTTTGGATGTCGTCCAGCTCGGCGAGCTTTTGCCAGGCCAACAAAAACGTCTCCTGGGCCAAATCCTCGCTCCGATGCAGATCGCCGGTCCGGCTCAGCGCGATGCCGCTGACCATCCCTTGGTACTGCCGCACCAATGAAGCGAACGCCTCACGATCCCCCCGGCGGCTCCGGTCGATCCAGCTCCCGATTTCTTCCCATGTTGCCGTCGTGTTCACGATTTTCCTCTCCTTTGCGTTTGATTATACTGATATCCCGAAAAAATTTGAACTCCTTTTGAGAGCATTGCAAAAAGCCCAGACGTCGGTTTTCGCTCCCCGGCCTGTAAGGGCGAATTAGGAAAACGGTAACCGTTCACGCAAAAACCTGGAGCGCGGGCGTCCCGCCCGCACAGTGGGAGGCCGAAAAATCCTTTGCATCCCCGGAATCCGCTTCGCGATGATATCATGCGAGAAAAAAATGAATTCCAAATATCGACGGCCTCTTGCAGGCGAGACGCCTGCCAACCCAGAGGCGGGCGGGACGCCCGCGCTCCAATAGGAAAACCGTGAACGGTTACGGAAAACGCAACGATTGCAAAGAGGCCGTTTTTTATCTGAGACACCGTAGTTCCCGAGGTTGGGTTCCACAATCAAGTGTCGCGAGACGGCAAAATGTGACCGTCAAGGCGAGGTCATGTTTTGAGAAGAATTTTCAAAAATAGAAAAAAGGGCTTGCAATAATTTCAGAATCGAATACACTCAAACGATCGGCAGTTTTCCCGTTTGACCTGACTTGAAAAGTCCAAGTGTCAAACCGCAAAGCCCAAACGGCGAATTCTGAATCATTACGAGGTGTCCCATGTCATTGACACGTGTCTAGCAATCGACCGTTGTACCGTAATCGGTACGGGCGGTAGGCTTCGCCCTCTGTCAAATCGCGGCCTCGTTGGGCCGCCGCCGTGTTGAAGACGGAAATTTTCAACCGGCTTGAGTATGGCAGTCCGTCCGTCAACCTGTCGTCGATTAGCGAATGAATGAAAGCTCCCCCGTCGTTTCGAGAGGGGGGATCGCCGATGTTCTTTTTGTTTTTCTCGCTCCTGCGGAAAATATCACCGCCCGGATCGCGCTGCGCGGCTAAAACGCAAGCGAAGCGCTTACCGCTCTTTTCGCCCCTAACGATCAATACAATGCAACCTTCGGATAAACGAGTCAAGCTCAGGAAAGCCGCCGTTGCCCGCTGTCGGATGTTCCTGAAAGCTTATCTTCCTTTTCTGCCGGGGTATCCGGTCCGACCGAACTCCGCGTCCCCGGGCGTCTTGTGCTGGCGGCGGCCGGATGAGGATTTGACACTCACGAAGGAAACGGTCCGGCAAGCCGCCTTCGGTTGGAACGAACTCAAAAAATTTTCCCAAGCCTTCCCGCAAGCCGTCGATCGCGCGGAAGCCTGGTGCAACGCCGTGCCGCCGACCCTCGAAATGCTCGGCCGGGCGATTCATAGTCAACAAAAATTGCCCGATTCGCTCTGGAACCGGGACATGGGGTTTTCGAGGGAGGCCAAGCGTCTCGCCGCCGCTCTCGGCCGATCGTCTCCGGGATTGGTTCCGCTCCTGGACGCCGTCAGTTGGATTTTCGCTTTCGAACCGGAAGCGGTTTCCTCGATTCTCGAAGGCATGGAACGGCATCAAGAGGAGATCGTCAACATTTTGAACAACTGGTCCGGTCCCCGGGGAATCGACCTGGGGATCCTCCTGGTTCAAATGGAAATCCTCGACGGTTCCGAACGCTGGGGTCCGTTTTTCAGGATGCTCGGAACGGAAAACGCGAAGTCCGTCCCCGTCGAATGTGTCGGGTATTGCGACCAATGGGAAAAAATACTGCGGGCGATCGCCCAAAAAACGCGTATCCCGAAACGTTTCGACGCTCCGCAAAAACCGTTCACTATGGAGCCGCCCCAGCGTCCCGTTGCCGATTGGGCCGATCCTCTGTTCGGGTTCGTCCAGCGAATCGCGAACATTCCGGCACCCGGACGCCGCGAAATCCTTGAAATCTTTTTCGATTGTCTCTCCGCCGATCTGTTCGAGCGTTGGCGGCTTTGGTGGAGCGAGGCTCATTCGGTCTTCGAATCGGCCGGGAACCTTTTGAACCGTGTTCGTGACGGGATTCGCGAGGACAATGTCAAACGCTCCGAACAAGCCGTGAGAATCGCCGAGCTCTTGAAACAAGCCGGGCGGCAAGCTCCGCCGTCGCTGCCGCCTTCCTTCAAATATCGTTCCGTTTCGTTGGACGAAATCCTGGCGGTTTTCGCGGAATGGGGCGAATCGCCTTGGAAATCGCACCGCAAGTCCTTGAAATCGCTCCTCCGAAGCGTCGAAAAGGAACGGGGAGCTCTGTTGACACGGCTCAAATCCCTTTTGGTGTTTCGCCGGAACTATTTTTATTATCAGAATGAAATCGAAAACGGCTCCTTGAATGTTTCGAGCATACTCGGCGAAATGAAAACCTGGAACGTCCCGGCGGAATGCCTGCCCAAACTGCTCGACTTGGATTGGAGCGTTTATTGTTTCATGAAAATGAATGAGTTGCGAGCCGTCGGGCAGGCCGTCCGGAATTGGCTGGTCGAGAACAAACAAAACGAGGACTTCGAGGACGTCGTCGAAATCTGCCGGACCAGCGAAAACCCGGCGAAACAGGAGCGTTTCCTGAAGGCGTTCGCCGCCCCCGAGCATCGCAACAAGTACTACGGCAGCCGGGTGATCGGCATGGCAACCCGCTTGGCGGAAAGCGACACGGAATTCGGAATCCTCCTCAAACATCTTGATGAGATCGAATGCGAAAAGTCCGGTTTTCTCGACGGCGATCTCACAAGAATCGACGAACTGTCGAAGCGGCTTCGCGATACGCCCTGGAACCATTGTTTCGTGGAAACGTTACTCGAACGCGGATCGCTTCGGATTCTCGATCTTGCCGATCAGGTCGCGTTTCTTCGCAAACGCGAGGTCGATTTCAAGTTACCGGATTTCGAAACCTCGTTTTCCTCTCCCTGGATTGAACGTTATCCGGATATCTTGAAAGGCATTCTCCGGCAACTGGACACACTGACGGCGAATGGGGAAAAAACGGCACGCAAGCGGCTGGAGCCGTTCGTATTCGAGTCGGAAGAGATTCGAAAGGAAATCGTATTTCTTCGGCAACGACTGGACGGTTCTCCCGATCATCCGGCTCGTTCCCGAATCGAGAAACGCATCGCGAATCTTTCGCGGCGAGTTGAACGGGAGGAGCCGCCGAAACTTTCGGATTCCCGAGTAAAACGCCTTGACGCCAAATTGCGGGCACGGGTCCGCCGAGAGTTTTTCGAACGGTTGCGGGAAACCGTCCAACCCTGTTTCGAGCGGACCGTCTGCCGCGAGCTGGAAATCGACTCGTATCCCGATTCCTGGCGCGAGCCCCTGCACCGGAAGATCGTGCTCGGCATCCTCGGATTGGACGCTCCGAAAGTGAAGCCGCTCGCGATCAAATTGTTGCGGAGCCTTTGCGGATCCGCCCGATGGGATTATCAAAACGAACCGGCCAATCGGCTGTTCCTCCAAAATCTGCGGCAGCAGGGAATCGATACCGCTCCCTGGACCGAACCACAAGAGTTTCGCCGACACGTTGTTTCGAAAAACGAAACGCTCATTCTCGCCTTGGAGGTGAATCCCCTCGAAATTCTCAAAATGGGGGCGCCTTTTCAAACTTGCCTCAGCCCTTGGAGTTTCAACTTTTTTTCAACCATCGCCAACACTCTGGACGTCAACAAGCACGTCCTGTACGCCCGGGATTCCCGCGGAAGCATCCGCGCACGCTGCTTGGTTGCATTGACCGATTCCGGCGAACTCCTCGCCTTTCATCCGTATGCGCACGATCCCGATTTGAAATTCAAGGAACTTACCGCCGATTTCCTGAAGCGATTGGCCGAGCGGATGCACACGGTCGTCGTCGACGGCGGCCGCGTTTCGAAGCTCGTCTCGCCGGAATGGTACGACGACGGCTGCGTTCCGATCAGCGACCATTTCACCTTTTTGACCGGGGATTCGCCGTTCCGAAAGAAGTTGGAGACGATTTCTCCCTCGCGATTGCTTGACGAACTGGAGCACGAACTTGCGCCCTTGCCGCTCAGATCGTATGTTTTTTCCCCGTTTTTGAGTTTGCCGCTCCTCGAACAACGTCCCGAATTACTTTTGCCGCTCTTGCCTTTCGTCTCGCACGGCTTGTCCTTCGACGAACGGGTCAAACTGGTCAAGTTCGTCCAACAAGCCGGGGCGCAAAAGGAGGCTGAAATCCTTTTGAGAAAATATTTGCTCGGTGATTTGGACGAATTTTTCGGATCCCGGTGTTGGAAATGGGAAGAGACGGTTTCCGAATTGGCGAAACTTTTTCCGTTGGTTTTACTCGATCATGTCCGCCGCCTCAGTCCCCACGGCACCAAAAAAATCCCGGAAGAGCAACGGGAAGCGAGAAGGCGGGCCATGGTTTTGATATACGAATCGCTGGGCCGCAAAAGAAAAGTGAAAAGATGTTTATCGCCTTGTCAATAAACGGTTCGTGTCTCCATTTTCAATCGTGTTGACCGCTTCGGCGCCAAATCGTATATTGGTCGAGGTGCCGAACGCTCGATTTTTTGTCTCTTTCGCAACCGCCGGTCCCATGCCCCGATTCCTTTTGTTATTGCCGATTTTTTTCTGTTTGCTCCCGATGCCCGGCGCCGCCGAACAGCCCAAGCCGAACACTCGCCCGAACGTTATTCTCATTTATTCCGACGATCAAGGCGCCGTCGATCTCGGCTGTTACGGGACGCGGGACATCACGACGCCGAACATCGACCGCTTGACGAGCACCGGCGTCCGCTTCACGCAAATGTACGCTCCCGCCCCGGTCTGTTCCGCTTCCCGGGCCGGGCTAATGACCGGAAAGCTGCCGTTCCGCGCCGGCGTGCCGTCCAACGTTTCGTGTACGGCCGGTGTGCCCGGGATGCCGACGGAGGAAATCACGATCGCGGAACTCTTCAAGTCCGCCGGTTACAAAACCGGGCATTTTGGAAAATGGCATCTCGGCTACACCCCCGAAACGATGCCGCTCGGGCAGGGGTTCGACGAATCGTACGGGTTCATGGGCGGGTGCATCGACAACGAGTCGCACTATTTTTACTGGGACGGCCCGTCGCGGCACGATCTTTGGCGCAACGGCGAGGAAATTTTCGAGCCGGGCCGCTATTTTCCCGCCCGGATGAGCGAAGAATGCGTCGATTTCATCGAACGGAATCGCGAGGAACCGTTTTTCATTTACCTGGCTTACAACGTGCCGCACTACCCGTTGCAGCCGACTTTGAAATGGCGCGAGTATTATCATTCGGTCGAGCCGCTCGCCGTGCCGTTTCTCCGGCAGCTCTTTGACCCGGAAAACCCGTCGCTGCCGCAGCTCGATCCGCTCACGGTTCGCGGGCTATACGCCGCGTTCGTTTCGAGCATGGACGAGCAGATCGGCCGGGTGATCGAGGCCGTCGAGAAACATGGGCTGCGGGACGACACAATCATTGTTTTTCAAGCCGATCAGGGACATTCTTACGAGGAGCGGACGTTTTGGGGGGGCGGGAACTCCGGCATCTTCCGCGGCGGGAAGTTCTCGCTCTTCGAAGGGGGCATTCGCGTGCCGTCCGTCGTCTCCTGCCCGGGCACGATCCCGCAAGGCCGCGTCAACGAAGCGGTCGTGCACGCCTGCGATTGGCTGCCGACGTTGCTCTCGTTCTGCGGGATCACGCCGCCGGAGAATCTTGAGATTGACGGCAAGAACATTCGGGGAACGATTTTGGAAAATGAAAAATCGCCGCACGAAACCTTGTATTGGCAGTTCAACGAGCAATGGGCCTTGCGAAAGGGGAACTGGAAATTGTACACCACCCCGCTCGACCCTTCGTCGTCGACGCCGCTCCCGGATTCGGACAAAACGTTCTTCCTGTGCAATTTGGCCGAGGACCCGGGCGAGCGGACCAATCTCCGCGAACAGCATCCGGAAATCGTCGAGGAACTGCTGCGGGAAAAATCGCTTGAAAAACGATATAATCCGTAAGTCAATCGAAAACAACACACACTGCCCTAAGCGTCAACGCGGGCGATATTCATTACCCCTATTTTATCACCCCGCGCTCACGCTTGGGGCTAGTATTATTTTCCCCCACCTATGTCCTTATTTGAAGCCTCCGAAAAAGAGATGCGTTCCCAGGCGATGCCGCTCGCCGCGCGGATGCGGCCGCAAACGCTTGAAGAATTCGTCGGGCAGGAGCACTTTCTCGGCGAAGGGCGGCTCCTGCGGCGGCTGCTCAAGGCCGACCGGCTCGGCTCGGTCCTCTTTCATGGTCCGCCCGGCACCGGCAAAACAACCCTCGCGCGAATTTTGGCCGGGGCCTCCCGCAGCACCTTCCGCCAACTCAGCGCGGTCAGCGACGGCGTCAAGCAGTTACGGGAAATCCTCGCCGAAGCGCTCGACCGGCTGTCTTCCGGCGGCCAGAAAACGCTGCTCTTTATCGACGAGATACACCGCTTCAACAAGGCCCAGCAGGACGTGCTCCTGCCCGAGGTCGAGAACGGCGTCGTGATCCTCGTCGGGGCGACGACCGAAAATCCGTTTTTTACGATCAACAATGCCCTGATTAGCAGGAGCCGCATTTTCCAGTTCGAACCGCTCAGCAACGAGAATGTCAAAACGCTGGTCCTCCGGGCCGTCGCCGACAGGGAACGCGGCTTGGGCAAGTACCCGATCCATTTGCACGAAGAGGCCCTCGAATTTTTGGCCGGGATCAGCGAAGGAGATGCACGGCGAGCGCTTTCGGCCTTGGAAATCGGCGTTCTTTCGAGCGAAGGTTACGACGCGAAGCATCCGATCGAGTTTACCAAAGAGCTGGCCGCCGAATCGGTGCAGCGCAAGGCGATGGGCTACGATCGCGACGGCGACGCCCATTACGACACGATTTCGGCGCTCATCAAAAGCATTCGCGGCAGCGATCCGGACGCGTCGATTTATTGGCTTGCCCGGATGCTCGAAGGGGGGGAGGATGTCCGCTTTCTCGCCCGGCGGCTCGTGATTCTCGCGAGCGAGGACGTCGGCAACGCCGATCCCGCCGCCCTGCCGCTCGCCGTCGCGACGGCCCAGGCCTGCGAAATGGTCGGGTTGCCGGAATGTCAATTGAACCTGGCCCAAACGGTTGCGTATTTGGCGTGTGCCCCGAAATCGAACGCCGCGACCAACGCGATTTTCGAGGCGAAGAAAGACGTCCGGGAGAGCCGCATCCTGCCTGTTCCGCGGCATTTGCGGGACGCTCATTACAAAGGCTCTGAACGACTCGGGCACACCGGCTACCAATATGCTCACGAGAGCGAGGATGCGGTCGCGGCCCAGGATTATCTCGGCGTCGAGGTCGAGTATTACCGTCCGAACCCGCGCGGTTTCGAGGCCGAGCTAATCCAGCGTCTCGAATCGATCCGCGCGAAACTCCGAGGCGGTTAACCCGTTTAGCCGAGCGGCGCAGACGCCGGTGCAAAAGAGCCGCAAGGGCAGCGAGATCCCCGAATCACCAACCCGCCCTAATACTCGAAGACCTCCGCCTTGTAATTGCCGTTGGCCAAGGCGGCGGAAACGAGAGTGCGGCCTTCAACGTTCGAATGGGTGATCACGTATTTTTCCCCGCGGATCGGATCGACGGCTCCTTCCTTGACCGGTTTTTGCAGCGACGTCGCCAAGGCGAGGAACCACAGTTCGACACGGGCCTTATCTTCCGCCTGGGCCTGCATCCCTTCGCGGATGCCCCGAATCATCAGCACGGTGATCGCCGGATATTCCGGCTTGCCTTGCAGCGATTTGAAATGATTGTCGATCACCGAAAGAACCTCGACTCTTTGGTAAAACGTTTGCGAGCACGAATCGAGAATCGTTTGCATCGTCTTCAAGTAGGTGAGCTCATCCGCGTTGTATTCCTTCGGTTTCATCCAGGTGATTTTTTTGAGAAGGTCCAAGCGTTTCAACTCGTCCAGCTCGTCTTGTTCGAGAGCGGCGTCGATTTGTCCCCGTCGCAGTAGTTCGAAGACTCGCAAAGTAGCGGCCCGATCGCCGATCCAACACCGCGAATCTCGCGGCCATAGTTCCAAATGCTTATGAAAAAGGTTAAGGAAAGTCTGCGCTTCGGTTTTCCCGAACTTCGGATGCTTGACCAGAGTCTGAAGGATTCGCAGGCCGTTTTCTCTCATAAACGCCGCCTGCTTTCGCATGGCCGGAAACTTTGTGTGCGAGGCCAGTTCCGAAAATTTGAGAATGTAAACCAGTGATTTGACGGCACCCGCGATATCCTCTTTTTCGAGGCACTTCGCGACCTCCGCTTCTTCCAAGGTCAAATAGCCCCAAGCGAGATCGATTCCCCGGTCGTCCGGAATCGACTCGCCGTCGACCTTGATCAAATCCTGTTCGAATTTGGTCTCCGGATTGTCCAACATCTCCCGAAGCCGGTCCCGCTGGGGAGCGTAGGAGTCCAGAATGCCTTCGTTTTGCCGAATCGCATTGGGGTCGACGGACCATTCCCCCGAATTGCTGATTCCGATTCGCAAACGCTGAATCGTCTCCGGGGTCACCATTTTCAACTCTTGCACCAGTTTGGCGCCGAAATTTTCCGAGGCCGGAAATTCCTCTTGAAAAACCTGATCGGGCAGCCCGTGTTCGCCTTCGACACGGTCGAGTTCCTTGTTGAGTTCGGGAGTCGATGTCTCCCGGGTTTTTACCATTTCCGTCCCGCCGTCGCCCATCGCCCAAGTCGAAACCGAACCGGAACCGCCTCCGAAACGTCCTGGCGTGATCCGAACCTCGCGGTCGTTCACTAAACTATGAACGGCCAGAAGAATGATTGTAAAAAGAATGATTCCCCCGAAAATCAATCCGCCGTGCGAACTGATATCGAACTTCTGTTTCTTCTTCGCCGGAAAATCGTTGGGGTGTTCCTGACTCATGCAACCGTGGGGGCAAACGTAAGTGACAAGTGAGAATTATACCGTAGCCGGTAGGCTTCGCCCTCCGTCAAATCGCGGCCTCGATGGGCCGCTGCCGCGTTGAAGACGGGAATTCCAAACCGGTTTGAGTATATGCCCTCTAACCTTATTCTACATCAAAGCGGAGGAACGACATGTTTTTTGCTTTGATATCGCGAGAAAATTCTGATTTTTGCTCGATTCCATAGGGTTGTAACGGCAAATTCGTAATACTTCAGCCGTTTGGAGTTTTTTGGAATAAAACCCCGCTGTTCGTCATTTCGAGCGGAGCGAGAAATCTCACCCTCGCCGAAAGACTCGGAATTCCGGCCCTCGCGCGAGGGTGAGATTTCTCCTTACGCTCCGCTTCAGTCGAAATGACAAAATCACCATTCGGCCAAAGTGTTACGTTTTAATAAATTGAGCAAAACAAGAAAAACAGAAAAAACAATAGACAATAATCAGAATAGACAAGATAATCGAAAAAATCGATATTTTCGGAATAATCGATAAATTCTTCTCTTTTTCACAAATATAATAAACGGAAAATTCGATTATGCCGATTGCATAAAATATAACGATTTTGCGCTCTGGTTTTGAGCTTATGTCAGTTTACCATTTTGCTTGTTTTCGCTAAGCTGCCGTCGCGATTGATTTTTGTTGAGCGTAATACTATTGTTTTGCAAAATTTTCGACTGCAAATCTGTTGAAAATTTCGTTGACAGACAAAATATTGGACTTGGGGTTGAAATATGATTCGCTTAATCAAGTATTTCTCTTTTCATATATTTTCGCGGAATTGCATCACGAAAAGCTTTCTTATGATGCTGGTTCCCGGAATGGTTTTCGCCCAAGGGTCCAATATTCCGGTTTCGTACAATGTTCCCACTTCAAGTGTTCGAGAATACGATCAGAACGGACAACAGATTCGGCCATTTGCTCAGACAAATGCGGCTTACACCGCGAGGGACAATACGCAAAATCCGCAGATAAAACCTGCGTCGTCGCATCGCATTCCGCAGCGACAGCCGATTGAAACGCAATCCAACATCCGCGCTCCGCTCCCCGAGGCGGATTTGCCGAATTACCCTCCACAGGAAAGGCGAAACTTCGGCCCTAACGACGCTCAGGTTCTCGCTCCGAATGCGACGCCGAACGCAGTGCCTCTCCGGTTCGTTCAAAATTCTCCGCAAAATTCTTCCCAAACTCGACAATTTCCGGGAGACACTTCGCCTGCCGGACAACCTTACCCGGCATTTTCCCAAAAGGCGGCCGGTTCGAACGTTCCGACCGAGCGAAGATTTCCCCCGCATACCGAAAACAACCGGCAACCGCAAACCCGGCAGGTCAAATTTCAAAATCTGGAAGACACCGGGGAATTGCACGATTTGCCGCCGATCAAAAAAGCTCCGCAACCGCCGAAAGAAAGAGTTTCCGGCAATTACACCTTGCAAAATCTCGGAGCGGCCGAATTCGAAAAGAAAATGCTGGAAAAACTCGGCGAACGTTGCGTTTCGGTTACAAACGTCGAAACGAAACCGGACCAAAAGCGGTTTCAAATGCCGACCGCGGACGGTTCCGCGCTCGATTTGACGATCAGCCGACAAAACGGAACGCTCAACATTTCCGGTTCGAAAGCCTCGGTCGCGGCGTTCGGGCAAATCGCCAAATTGCTCGACACGCGGGAAAAAAATTCGAGCCTTCAAACCGAACTGCTCCCCTATCACGGGGTCAATTACAAGGCAGTCCAGCAAACGGCGACCGTGATCGAGGAATCGCAAAACCCGAACAACCAACCGCGTCTCGCCCAACGGAACCAACAGTCCGGGGCCGCAATCGTTCCCCCGACCGACGGTTCCCGCTCGGCTCCTTTGCCGGGAACGACTAACGAGGTTCTCGGGCAAATGGCCCAGGTCGGCTTGGTCGGCCCCGTCCAGGTCGAGGTGATCGAGGGACTCGACATCGTCGTCATTAAAGGGAACCGCCAAGACGTCGCCCTCGTCAAGGAAATGATCAACCAGATCGAAAAAACCGGGGCGGAACAGGAACCGGAGATCGTCATTCATTTGATGCAAAACACCGACTGCACACGCATCGGAACGATCGTCCGGCTCCTTTACAACGAGATTTACGGAACGCGCCGCGGCAGCATCAACATCACCGCCCTGGTCAAGCCGAACGCCCTGCTGCTCGTCGGGCGAAAGGAAAGCATCGAAACGGCGATCGAACTGATTAAGAAGCTGGACATCCCGGTCGATCCACAATCCGAATTTCGCGTCGTTCGCTTGAAACACGCCGCGTCCGCGACCGTCAAGACGATGTTGGACGAATTTTACGCCAATCGCGAGCAGATGGGCCCGCAAGTTCGGGTTACCAGCGATTCGCGAACGAACTCGCTCATCGTCCAGGCGAATCCGCGCGACATCGAGGAAGTGCTCGCGATGATCCAAAAGATCGACGCCGCCGAAAGCGAGGCGATCAACACCATCCAGATTTTCAACCTGCTCAACACGAACGCCTCGGAGCTCGCCTCGGTCATACAAAACGCGGTCACCGGCCTGGGAACGACGTCTGGGACGGGCGGATTTTCGCAGGCCGCCGGGGCGAGCGGCCAACAAACCGCGGGAACGCGAAACACCATGCTCGAATTCCGGACGCTCGACGCCCGGGAAGGGGAAGTGCTGCGCAGCGGCATTATCGCTTCCAACATCCGCGTAACCGCCGACACGCGGAGCAACAGCCTGATCGTCAACGCCCCGGCCGAGACGATGCCGCTGGTCGCGGCATTGATTCAGCAGCTCGATCAATTGCCGGTCGCCGAATCGCAGGTCAAGGTCTTCATGATCATCAACGGCGATGCGACTAGCTTGTACAACATGCTGCAAACGCTGTTCCAGACGCAAACCTCCGGAACGAGCAACACGAACACCGCGCTCACGACCCGGCCCGGTTTTTCGGAAGGGGAAAGCGCGATGATCCCGGTTCGGTTCGCCGTCGATGTCCGGACTAACAGCATCGTCGCGACCGGAAGCGCCGGGGATTTGACTGTCGTCGAAGCGATTTTGCTCCGGCTCGACGAAGGGGAAATGCAAAACCGGACGGTCAGCGTCTTCCGGCTGCTGAATTCTCCGGTCACTCAAATCGCCCAGGCGATCAACAATTATTTGACGAACGAACGCTCGATCGAACGGGTCGACACCGAACTCTTCAGCGTTTACGAACAGTTCCGCCGCGAGGTCGTCGTTATTCCCGAAACCGTGACCAACAGCCTGATCGTCAGTTGCACGCCGCGTTTTTACAATGATATCCGGCGGATCATCAAGGAACTCGACGACCGACCGCCGATGGTCGTAATTCAAGTGCTGATCGCCGAGGTCACGCTCAAGAACATGAACGAATTCGGCGTCGAGTTCGGCTTGCAGGATTCGATCCTGTTCGACCGCAGCGTGTTCAAAAACGGGGACACCCTGCCGACGACGGTTTCGCTCCCGAACGGCACGGTCGTCTACGCCGGCAACAGCGGCAGCGGGACCGATGCGGTCAGCGCAGGTCCCGGTTTCAACTTCAACGACATCGTCAATCCCTTGGGGAACAACGCCGGTTTGACCAATACCGGCACGGTCGGTACGCAAGGGTTGACCAACCTCGGCGTCGGTCGTTCCAACTCGACCGGCGGCGGCGGGTTCGTCTTCTCCGCTTCGAGCGAATCGGTGAGCGTTTTAATCCGGGCCTTGGAAGAACGGCAAAACGTCAACGTCCTCAGCCGACCACAGGTTACGGCCTTGGACAACGAACGGGCGACGATCCAGGTCGGACAG
>JAVBSX010000213.1:0-10814 GCA_031556455.1 Thermoguttaceae bacterium | reverse complement strand
GAAAAATCCATTCCTAATTCTTAATTCCTAATTTTTAATTTTTTATCCCCCTTGTTTCTCAAAGTCATGAAAAACATTGTGATAGCGGACGATTCCGCCCTGGCTCGAATGTTTATTCGTCGCTGCTTGGAAATCGCGGGCCTCGGCGATGCGAATTTTTTCGAGGCTTCCGACGGTAACGAGGCGATCCAAAAAATGAAAGAAGTGACCGCCGACCTGTTGGTTACCGATCTGACGATGCCGAACATGAACGGGATCGAGCTGATGCGCCGCATCTCCGTCAGCCCGCGGCTCAGCGGCACGCCCGTTTTGGTCGTAACCAGTGCGGGGAACGAGGAGCAGCGGAAGGAACTGCTTGCCCTGGGGGTTACGCGGATTCTGTCCAAGCCGATCAGCCCCCCGATGCTCGTCGAGGCGATCAACGCGATCGTCGAAAAAGAATCCGGCGGCAACTGACCATTCGAAAAAAATTTGTCAAAAACAGGCACCTCCGATTCGCCGAATCGAGTCCCGCGTTTTCAATTCTTAATTATTAATTCATAATTCTTAATTCTCAATCGCCCCTCGCCATGCTCCCTAAAAACTACGGTACCCTGCTGTTCAACGCCGTTCGCGAAACCTTGGAAACCATGGCCTTTGCCGAGGTCGTTCCCTGCTCGTTCCAGATCGGCGATGAGGAATTTACCAGTCTCGACAGCGACGATTTCGAGGTTCAGGAATCTCATGTTCCCAAAGAATGGGGTGAGAGTCCGGTTCAAACCGATTTTTCCGAGAAGGAGCAAAGCAACCCGGAGGATGGTTGGGGAACGGCTTCGCAGGAGAATTCCGATCTTCCGCAAACCGACGCCTGGGGCAGCCCGGGCGCGGGCGAGGCGGCCAATGACGATTGGGGTAGCGCTCCCGCGTCCGAATCGGACGACGCCGGCTGGGGGATGAGTGCTCCGACCGAAGAGGAAAGCGATCCTTGGGGCGAAGCCGTGGCCGCGACGGGACCGTCCCCCGGGTTTACGATGCAGACCCGCGACATCGACTTCAATTCCCTGGTCGAGAACCAGGAGGATTGGTGCTGGTCCTGCATGAGGGTCAACTCGCCCGAAATCCATTCGATCTGGTTCGTCGTCTCCAAATCCCTCGCCTTGGAATTGGCGAGAAACATGTATGCCGGGGAAAATTTGGAATTGGAAAGCCCGATCATTCGCGATCTGGTCGCCGAGTTGACCAACGTGCTGGGCGGCCGGCTGATGCTTCTTTTGGAAGAAATGGGGGGCCGTTTTACGCTGACCGTGCCGGAGATCGGCATCGGGCTGCCGAAAA
This sequence comes from Thermoguttaceae bacterium, assembly GCA_031556455.1. GTDB lineage: Bacteria > Planctomycetota > Planctomycetia > Pirellulales > Thermoguttaceae > JAVBSX01. The sequence goes on along the minus strand of JAVBSX010000213.1, from coordinate 9,500 downwards.
TGCCCGACGCCGCGACCATGGAAACGGTTCTCTGCAAAGTGCTCGTCGACGGCGAATACCCCGTGATGTCGTCAATCTGCTTCAATAAGTGAGCCTCGCACGTTCGAGCCGATGTTCTCCCACTGCGGAGCGGTACGCCGCACATTCCAATCAGTGCCGCCCGAGTTTATACCGTAGCCGGTATAGGCGGGACCTGCCGTCCGGGCGAAATGGGCTTCGCCCCCTGTCCAGCCGCGGCCTCGTTGGGCCGCTCGTATTTCGTCGTTTTTGGTTTTTACAATCCGATCTGGATTTTTCCCGGATACTTTTTGAGAATCTCCTTGTAAACGTTAAGTTCCGATTCGAGCGGGACACCCATGGGGATATGGCGGATTCCGGTCGCATCGTCTTCCTGGGGATTGGTGTACAGGTTGAACATCATGCCGCCCGCCCCCTCGACGATGCCGCCGGTGAAGCCGCCCTGGTAGCCGGTCTTGGTCGCCGCCAACGGATCCTGGAACAAAACGAAGTATTTAAACTCGTCGCTGCGCACGGCGGACAGTTTGTCGTTCCAAAAGTAAAAGACCGATTTGCGGTTCGATTGGCCCTTGTTCGCGATCAGGAACGAAGCCTGGTCGACACCGTCGATAAAGGTCTTCTCCGGAATCAGCTTCGCGAGATCGGCCCCCGGCTTGCCGGTGAGCGAGAGGCAGGTCGGCAGGAGATCGGCCAACTCGAAAAGACCGTCCGACTTTCCCGGCTCGATCACCCCTTTCCAATAGGCGAACGTCGGAACCCGGACGCCCCCTTCCCACGTCGAACCTTTCGCCCCGCGAAAAGCGGTTCGTCCATGCGGGGGAACCTCCGCCTCGGGACCGTTGTCGGACGAGAAAATGATGAGAGTGTTTTCCAGCTGTCCGGTCTTTTCGAGCGTCTTGTACAACGTCGCGAAAATGTCGTTCATTTCCACCATCGTGTCCGAATAGCTCGTCCGGGCGGGTGAGCGGCCGGCGTATTTTTCGTTCGGGTAGTTGTCGAAATGACAACCGCGCGTGCAGTAATAAAGGAAAAACGGCTTGTCCGATTTGGACATCTTGTTGATGAACTCGACGCCGTACTGCATCCAGCGTTGGTCGAGGTCTTCCATGTATTTCGGGGTGATGTCGGCGATCGTTTCCAACTTGCCGCCGCGGACGGCATGCACATCCCCTTTGCTGAAGGGGAGATTTTTGATGTATTCGTAACGGGCCGGGCTCAGGGCGACTTCGGGATTGAAATTCGGGTCGCGCCATTCAGTGTACATATCCGAGACCGAACAGAAGCCGCGAAAATCGTCGAACCCGACGTTTTGCGGCAGCGAGTCTTCGTTTTCGCCGATATGCCATTTGCCGATCGCCTGTGTCACGTACCCCTGGTCCCGCATCAGCTGGGGAAGGGTCGTCGCGCCTTGGAGTCCGCCCGGCATGCCGTACATCGGCGGGATGAGGATGCCGTGATGCACGGGATACTGGCCGGTCATGATCGTCGCCCGGGTCGGCGAACAGCTTGGCTGGGAATAGGCCGAGGTCAGGATCAGCCCCTGAGAGGCGACGGTGTCGATATCCGGCGTCGGATTGCCGACGGAGATGCCGCCGCCGTTGAAACCGACATCGAACCAGCCGACATCGTCCATCAGGAAGATCATCACGTTCGGCTTTTTGCCGGTCCGTTTCTCCAGCTCGGCGAGTTTTTGCCGCGCCTCTTTGTCCTGATCCTTGTGGACGATGACCGGCATCATGTTCTCGGCGACCGTGGTCGTCTTGTGAACCAGATATTGGTTGGGATGGTCGTAACCTGCGTAGCCGTCGCGCTTGGTCGACTCGCGCGGTGTCTCGGCAGGCTGTTGCGCTTCGACGGCGTTGGAGGTGAAAAATAGCACGACCGCGGCCAGGACCGACATCATGCCTTTGGAAAAAGCGGTTCGTTTCATACGGTGTCTCCTTGAGTGTGCGGGAAGCGGAAAGAAAGACGAAGCGAGCCTGTTGAACAAGGCGGCTTATTGATCTTCAGATAAAAATCGAATCGCAGTAAACAGCAGCCCGAAGCGTCAGCGCCGGGTTGGCCTCACGTTTGCGTATTGGAAAACCGGGCGCTGACGCTTCCGGCTGCTGCCCGATTCGTCATTCAAACCGTACACTAATTATTCGCTTCCTCCCCGAGAAAGTCAAGAGTTATTTTATGATTTCAGGTTTTTCCCTGCGATTTTGCTTGTTTTCGTACTTTCCGAATACGATCGCCGCGAGAAAATCGATTACGGTGTGAGGATTCGTTTGCCGTATTGGCGGACCTCTTGCTGCCAATCGTCCGGAACGGTCGCGATGCAAACGTTCGGCTTGTTTTCCAGCCGGTAGGACGTAAAAATGACCTCGCGGCTCCGGGGATCCCAGCCCGGCTCGGGATGTAGCCCCTTGCCGTAAGTCCGATGCCCTTGCGTCAAAAGTCGGGGGCGGGCGGTCTTGCCTTCGAACAGCATTAGCGTCCCGTGCCAATTGTCCGCGATGATCCAGTTGCCGTCCGGCGAGCCGGAGCAGTGCCACCAATTTCGTTTCGCGAGTTCTTCCGGCGTCGAAGCGTCCCACCAAGCTCCTTCGCCGACGATTCGGACCTCGCCCGTATGCGGATTGAGCACCTTGACGTGGGCATCTTCCTGCGGTTTCGGGTTGACGCCGCCGCAAAACGTGATTTGATCGTCGACCCACCACATTTCGTGGGTCACCAACTCGCCGGGCCGCTCGCGATACGGAGCCCACGGGATGCCGTCGCGAATATCGACGACCCAAATCCGGATCGGAGCGCTCGCGAAACTGAGCAGGTTCGGGTTGGTGATGCTCCATTGAACATGATAAACCGGGCCCGTCGTCGTTCCTTCGGGCATGCCGCAGAGCCGCTTCGCCTCCCCGGTCGCCGTATCGATGATAAAAACGGCCGCCTTGCCGGGAACCAACGGATCGGTTCCGCCGAGGGAGAGATACGCTCCGTCGCAGCTTTCGTTGAGCGAGCAGGTGCCGGCGTCGATCTTACAGATTTCCCGTTCCCGGGCCAGCACTTCGGAACGCTTCGAGCGAGGGTCTTGCGAAGGCCGGATTTCCAGCGAAATTTCGAGCGCCCGGTTGCCGGCCATTCCGAAGATCGTCGGCTGCAATTTCGCGCAGGTGAGCCGTTGCAGCAACGTTCCGTCGGCCGCGCGGAGACGGATCAGTTCTTCCGTTTCGGTCAAAAACCCCATGCCGCCCTTGGGGGAGGTTTGGGACATGAAGACGATCACCTTGCCGTCCTGCGTCCAGGAGCGTTCGTGAAAGTAGAGCGCGGAACTTTCGAGCGTCCCGTCCGTTAAGAATGTCAGTTTCGCCCCGGTTTGTTCGTCGGTCAAATGCTTCGATTGCGGCGGCAGCACCTCAAGCGAATACGGCTCGCCGAACTGCTGGGTGGCGAACACGGGGACGGTCAAAAGTAACAAGAACAGCGGGCCAAGCAAGAGTTTCATGGTTGTGAAAATTTGGGGGTGATTGTCGGATCGTCAGTTACAATAGTGTCGTCATTTCGAGCCCCACGCTTCGCTCTGGGCAGGCTCCGCGAGAAATCTCACCCTCGCCGAAAGACCCGAAATTTGGCCCTGTTCGCGAGGGTGAGATTTCTCCTTACGCTTCGCTTCAGTCGAAATGACGAGAATCACCATACGGCGGAAATCCGTCGTGATGCGCCGCGACTTCGATTTCCTTTATTGGTCGCGCAATCGCTTCCGCAACTGCCGGGCCGTTGCTCCGGGGTCGAGGGCTTCGAGGATTGTCGAGCCAACGGCGATTCGGCGGAAGCCGCATTCGAGGACGGTGTCCAGATTTTCCGAGGTGATCCCGCCGATCGCGAAGGCCGGGATCCGGATTTCCTCCGCGACAGCCCGGAGCAGGGCGGGACCGGGAAATTCCTGGAACGATTTCGTCGAGGACGGAAAAACCGGCCCGACGCCGATGTAATTCGCCCCTTCGAGAACTGCCCGGCGGGCCTGCTCAATCGAATGCGTCGAAAGTCCGATCAACGCCTCGTTGCCGAGCAAATCGCGGGCCTCCCGGATTCGCAGTTCCTCCTGCCCGATGTGCAAGCCGTCGGCCTTCGTCAACCGGGCGAGGTCGGCCCGGTCGTTCATGATAAAAAGCGTTTTCGAACCGGCGGTCCGTTCCCGCAGAATCCGGCCCCGCTCCAACAGCAGCCGGTCGTCGGCCCGCTTGTCCCGGAGCTGGATCAAGCCGACTTCGGCCTCGACCAGCGAACGGATCAGTTGCGTAAACTCCCCTTCGTTGTGTCGGCAATCGACCAGGACGTAAAGCGAAGCCCCTTCGAGCCGCTGCCGGGAATCGGCTTCGGACGCGACGACTTTGTGCAGCGTATAGCAACGGTATCGCAGTTGTTCGAGCCGCTTCGCGAGCGGGACCGAGACGATTTTGGAAAACTCTTCCAAACTCCGGAGCGATTCCTGCAGCCGGGCGAAATTCGAGGCGATCACCTCTCCGAGCCCTTGCCGCCGGTACTCGTTGTCCCCTTCGATCGTGGTCCCGACGTCGGTGTCCGTTTCCCGCGAAAACAGCCGGTCGCGATCCGGCAATTCCCGCAGCAGGCCGCTCATTTCGTGCCGGAATTCCTTGAGCAACCGCGTCAAGTACGGATCGTCGAGAACGAACCGGACATAATCTTCGAGAACGCGAATCGCTTCCCGCCCTCGGTTGGCGGCCGCATCCAAAATCCGGAACAACCGGTTGCGCTCGACCTCCGAGCCGGTTATTTCCCTCTCCGTTTTTCCGGCCGAAGAAAAGAAGCCCGAAGCCGTCGAATGCCCGGCTTCCTTTTCGGGAAATCGGGACGCGGGTTTTTTCGAAACTTCGGAATCTTCGAACGGCAACCGGTCCGGCAGCGAGTCCAATTCGCGTGTTTCGTCGGTTTCTTCAGCGTTGTCCGTTTCGCCGATTACGACGACACTCTCTGTTTCGTCGGTCTTGCCGATTTCGTCGACAACATCCGTATCGACAGCTTTTTCCGATTCCTCCCCGGTCCGGTCTTCTTTCGGAATCGGGGGAAGCTCCGTTTTCGGCGGCCGTTCGGGCTGCGTTTCCGATTGCCGTTCGAGCCGCGTTTCCGCCGGTCGTTCGAAAGGAAAGTCCGGCCCACGGTTGTACAGCGCGTCGATTTTTTCGAGCAACGTTTTGGGATCGAGACCTTGCTGCCGGACCCAATCACCGACGCCGAGGTCGTCTTCCGCGAGCACGACGGCGAAGAGCAGATGCTCACTCGCGAGGAGAAAACCCGAATCGGCGAACCCGAGCTCGTAATTCGGCTTGACCCGAACGACCATCCCTCCGGCGCCGAGCACTAGCGATGTGTCGAGCGGCGCGGCCTGTTTCCGGACCCGGTCCAGCATCGCGAAAAGGGCGAGCTCGAATTCCGGCTGCACTTTCGAGAAACGGACCGGTTCTTCGTTGAGGAACCACGAAATCGCGTCCCCTTCCTTCGGCTTGGCGAAACGCAGGCCCCGTCGAAACGGCGAAATCGTATCCGGAGCCGTTTTCGCGAAGGGAGCAAAATGGTCTTTGATCTCGTGCGGATGCTCCGCGAGCGGCGGTTCCCGTTCCGGGGCCGGGTCGTAACCGGCCGGATAACCGCCCGGAGCCCCGGCCGAAACGTTGACGGTTTCGTTTCTCGAGGTCGGGGCGGACTGGTAGTAGCCGGGCGGAATGCCGTAATCCCCGGCCGGGAACATCGGGGCGCTGATCGGCATTTGCAGCGTGTTGCCCAGCCCTTCGTACAGGCCGAATTTCAGACGAAAGCCTTCGAGCGGGATGTTCGCTTCCTCCAACCATTGAAAGGCGCGGCATTCGGTTTCCTCGAAAAGCGCAAGCAGCACCGCGGCGACCGAAATCCCCTTAGGCCGGGAAATCCGGTCGGCCTCCGTTAATATCCGGAACGCACCTTCCGTCAGATCAATTCGCATAATGATGTGCGAGGAGGAGGGGAAAAAAGGTAGTACAAAGTCGTCGAATTGGGCTTCGAGAAAAAAATTCAAAACCGTGTCATTTCGAGCGAAGCGAGAAATCTCACCCTCGCCCCAAAGGCAGGAATTCCGTCCCTCTCGCGAGGGTGAGATTTCTCCTTGCGCGTTGCTCCAGTCGAAATGACTTCGTGCATTTTTGGCGAAGACCATTTATACGACTTTGTAGTAGGTTGCCAACCTTTCCGATAATTTCGTTTAGCAAGACGCCAAACCTTTTATCCCAACTCCTCTCTTCTCTTACGTTCAAATATAAGCCGCGAACATTTCGCGGGTCGTTTCCAAACTCTTTTTAAACACTTCGCCCGATTTCATGGTGCTGGGCGTTCCCTGTTCGGGCGCCTGCTCCAAAACGATGTGCGGTTTCGCCTTGAACCGCCGGGCGACATAATTGGCGATCCAAGGGTAATCGATGTCCCCTTCGCCGAACAGTTCGGTCCAAACGCCGTCCTTCGATTGACGAAGATGAAACTCGACGACCCGATCGCCGTACAGTCGGGCATGATCGTAAGCGGCGACGGCGGAGTTGCCCGAGGCCCGATACGACCAATGCACGTCGAAACAGATTCCCATGTTTTCCGGTTCCGTCCCGCACAAAAGATGGTGAAACTCCCGGGCCGCGAATTGCAGCTCGGTCGTATGATAATGAAAGCAGAGCGAGAGACCCATTTTTCGCAGTTCGGAGCCGAGCGAATTGAAGTTTTCCGACTGGTAAACCAGTTCGGCGTCGGTTTTGCCCTCTTTCGGCGCCGGGTTGATCACGACGACCTTGGTCCCGAATTCGGCGGCCTTTTTGACCGAGGCGAGAATCCGCTCCAACTCGGCGGCGAGCGTCCCCTTTTCGTGCAGGTTGGCGCCGATGTAGATCGACCGCATTTCCATTTTCTGTTTTTGCAGGGCGGTTCCGTAAATTTCGGAATCCTGGGCCGAGTTGATCATCGGCTCAAGCCCGTCGGCGCCGCTTTTTTTCATTTCGGCGAGGCATTTGTCGATCTCCTTGACGAAATCGATGCCGTCCCGGTTGTAATACGCCGCGACCGTATATTGGTTAAGCGCGACATGCAGTCGCGGTTTGCTTTCGGCGGCGAAAACCTCTTTCCCCAGGAAAGAGGCGGTCGCGATCGTCCCGGCGGCGGCCGCCGTATTTTTGAGAAATTCCCGTCGTTGCATTGGTTGTGTTCTCCTGAATTGATAATAATTGTTGAACTTTCAAATGAGTGAAAGGCTTCAGACTTCAGGCTTCAGGAATACGTTGCTAGTGCAGGTCGAATACAAAAACGGATGCCGCTATTGAAATCTTCGACATGCGATCTGAAGCCTGAAGTCTGAAGCCTGAAGCCTCAATCACAGCACTTCGGTCAGCCCCGGCATCGCGATCGGGTAACGGCCTTCGGCGTCCGGCATCACCGGGGCGGGGTCGTCCCACTTCAGGTTTTCAAGCCCCGGAGCAAGTTCGCGGTTCGAGGACATCGCCTGGTCCCAGGTGATGAGCTGCCCCGATTCGGCGGCCATTCGACCGAGAATGCCGACCATCGCCGCATTCGCCGAGCGTTCCGTCTCGTTGTGCTTCTTGTCGTTGCGGATCGCGTCGAACAAAATGTCGTGTTCCGTCTGGTACTGGTTGTTGAATTCTCCGGTGTGCTCCCAAATCACGTTTTCGTCCGTCTGATTCAAACTCTTGAAAATCTTGGGCCGGGAAATCCCTTCGCCCAGCACGGCCGAGCCTTTGCTCCCGTGCAACACGATCCCGAAAAAGCCCCAGGTGTTGTCCTGGTGCCGCCCCTGGGCTTGCAACCGGGTCCCGTTCGGGAACGTGTACTCGACCGAAAAATGATCGAACTGCTGGTCCGGGAACTGCCGAACCTGCCGCCCGCCGTGTCCTTGAGCCGAAACCGGCCAACCGCCCATCACCCAGCAGGACACGTCCAAATTGTGGATCAGCCAATCGAGCAGGAATGTCCCGTTCATCCAGGTAAAGCAGCTGTAATTGTTGATTTGGTGGGCCAATTCGCTCCAACCGTCGGGCTTCGGGGAAAAACCGACCGGACCATGTTCGCGGTAGGCCCAACAGGTGATGCAATCGCCAATCAGCTTTTTTTCCTGAATCTGTTCGATGCAGTCTTGCAGGGCGTAAGAATGTCGGCTCATCAAACCGCCGGCGATCTTGAGATTCTTTTGCTCCGCTTTCTTTCCGGCGGCGAGAATTTTGCGAACGCCCGGCGAATCGGCTCCGAACGATTTTTCCATAAAAACGTGGGTTCCCTTGTCGACGGCGTATTCGACGTGTATCGGCCGAAAAGCCGGGCCGGTGCAGAGCAGGACCAAACCGCCGGGACCGACCGCTTCGATCGCGTGTTTGTAAGCGTCAAGGCCGATAAAGCGACGATCTTCGGGGACATCGACCTCTTTTTCGAAGGAATCGGACAAATTCCGGAAGCTCCCTTCCAAACGGTGGGGAAACACATCGGCCATTGCCCAGAGCTTTTTCGGCCCTTTGGTCGAAAGGGCGTTAGCGGCCGCTCCGGTCCCGCGGCCGCCGCAGCCGATCAGGGCGATTTTAATGGTGTTTTCTTCGGCGGCATGCACCCGGGGGACAACCCCCGACGCCGCGGTTAAACCGGCGGCCAAAAGAGTGCTTTTTTTCAAAAAACTCCGGCGGGATTCCGTAGGGCGAGATGTTTTTTTCATAAGAATTTCCTTGAAGGGAGAACGGGAAAACGGAAGAAGCGGGGACGTATTTTCGGCAGTATATCGACTTTTTTACTGAAAAACAATCGACGGAAACAAGATACTGATATCCAGAAAAAATTTGAACTCTTTTGAGAGTATCGCAAAAAAGTCAGGCATAAGTTTTCGCTCCCCGGCCTGTAAGGCCGACGCGTAACAGCCCAGGGCAGAGCCGAAGGCGCCGCCCTGGGTGATGATGCCCCTCAACAATCAGCCGCCCTGAAAGGGCAAGGGAACAACAGGCTTGCGTCGGCCTTACAGGCCGAAATCGGTGTGCGCGTCCTTTTTCCCAGGGCGTCGCTTCGCTTTGCCCTGGGCTGTTACGCGCCGCCCTTTCAGGGCGAATTCGGAAAACACAACGGTTGCAAAAAGGTCATTTTCTATCTGGGACTCAGTATCGCGTTACTTTTTCCCGATTATCGAAACAAAAACAAACACGCACAAAAATTGGTGGGGAAACACTTGACGATACACAAGATGGGCGGTATGCTTAAGGATCGTCATTGTCGGGGGGAGGTTTTCTTGCGTGATCTCGTTGTTCAAGCGGGATTCTTTGGGAATCTTTCCGTTCCGACAATCCTCCCCCATTTGTTTTGACGCACCGTACGGAAAGAGAAAGCCCATGAATCCCAGCGAAGTGCTGCGGATCGTTGACGCGATACATCGCGACAAACGAATCGATAAAGAAATCGTTTTCTCCGGAGTCGAAGCGGCCATTTTA
>JAVBSX010000353.1:0-7569 GCA_031556455.1 Thermoguttaceae bacterium | reverse complement strand
CGGGCGGTTACGCTCAACCAGATTCTCGGCAAGTTGAACACGCTCATGGGACTCGATGTCAAGGCGGTGTACCAGCCAACCCGGACCGGCGACATCAAACATTCCCTCGCCGAGATTTCCCTGGCCAAAAAGAAAATCGGTTATGAGCCGCTCGTTTATTTCGACGAAGGGCTCGAACGGGCGATCGACTGGTACACGAAGAATTTGTAGGTCGCGAGGTGTCAGGCTTCAGACTTCAGGCTTCAGGTCATACGTTCAGGAGTTTTTATCAATTGCATCGCTTTTCTGAAGCCTGAAGCCTCAAAACCAACGGCCGCCGCTTGTTACCGTTTGAGTTACCAAATATGTCCGACGAAATCACACGATTACGCGACGAGATTCGCAGGCACGATCAGCTTTATTACGTCGAGGCCCGGCCGGAAATTTCCGATTTGGAGTACGACCGGCTCATGCGGCGGCTGATCCAACTCGAAACGGAGCATCCGGACCGCATCACCCCGGACAGCCCAACCCAACGGGTCGGCGAGCGGCCGGTCAAGAAGCTGAAATCGGTCGCCCATACGACGCCGATGCTCTCGATCGAGAACACTTACGGCATCGGCGAACTGAACGAGTTCGGCAACCGGGTCCGAAAGATTCTCGGCGAGGAACCGGTCGAATGGGTCGTCGAATTCAAAATCGACGGCGTTGCCGCGTCCCTGCTTTACGAGAACGGCCGGCTCACGCAAGGATTGACGCGGGGAGACGGGACGATCGGCGATGATGTAACGCACAACATCCGGACGATTCGCGACATCCCACTTCGATTGAACGAACCGGCGGGTTTGAAGAAAGGGTCGCTTTTTTCCGAGATTCCCGAACGACTCGAAGTCCGCGGGGAAGTGTATATGACCAACGACGATTTGGTCAAGCTCAACCAACGGCAGCAGGAAAAAGGGGAAACGGTTTACGCCAATACCCGGAACGTGACCGCCGGGAGCATCCGGCTGCTCGACCCGGCGATTTGTGCCGAGCGCAACCTTCGCTTTTTCGCCCACAGCGTCGGCGAATACGCGGGACTTGCGGTTTCCGATCACCTGCATTTTCTCGAACTGCTTCGCTCTCTGGGATTGCCGGTTTCGCCGCATTACCGGAAATTCGATTCGTTCGAAGAGGCGGTCTTGTACTGCGAATCGCTCGTTTCCGAAGAGAACTCGACGCTCGCCGAACTTGATTTCGAAATCGACGGGCTGGTGCTCAAGGTCAACGATTTCCGGCAGCGGGAAAAGCTGGGGACGACCTCCAAATCCCCGCGTTGGATGATCGCTTATAAATTCGAGAAATACGAGGCGACGACCCGACTCCGGGAAATCCGGGTGCAAGTCGGCAAAGCCGGGACGATCACTCCGGTCGCGGAACTCGAACCGGTCGAAATCGCCGGGACGATCGTTTCCCGGGCGTCGTTGCACAACGCGGAGGAAATCGAACGCAAAGACGTCCGGATCGGCGATACGGTCGTCGTCGAAAAGGCGGGAAAAATCATCCCGCATATCGTCCGGGTCGAAAAGCATTTGCGAACGGAAGAGTTGCCCCCGTTCGTTTTTCCGACGCATTGCCCGGAATGCGGTGCACCGCTCTCCCGGGACGAAGGGGGTGTTTACATTCGCTGCGGCAATCCGGAATGTCCGGCCCAGCTTAAGGAGCGGATCCGGTTTTTCGCTTCGCGCGGGGCGATGAATATTGAAGGCTTGGGCGATAAGCTGATCGACCAACTGGTCGATGCCGGGCTGGTCCGCTCGTTCGCCGATCTGTATCATTTGAAGGCGGAAGAGCTTTTGAAACTCGACCGGATGGGCCAAAGGTCGGCGGAAAAACTTTTGGCGGCGGTCGAAACGAGCAAAACCCGGGGCTTGGCCAAAGTCCTCAACGCCCTGAGCATCCGACATGTCGGGAGCAAGACGGCGGGGCTGCTCGCGAAGCGGTTCGGCTCGCTCGGTGCCTTGCAAAAGGCGTCGCTCGCGGAACTCGGGGGGATCGACGAAATCGGGCCGATCATCGCCGAGAGCGTTTGTGATTTTTTCGCGAGCGAAAGCGGCATTCGAACCGTCGAGGAGCTCGCCGGTTGCGGCCTTGATCTGGGAAAAGAATCGGACGCGAGCGAACCGGACGACAGGAGCGAGACCGCCCCGCTGCCGCTTTCGGGCCAAAGCATTGTCGTAACCGGGACGTTGGAGCGTTTCAAGCGAAATGAAATCGAAGAGTTGATTGAAAAGCTGGGCGGAAAAAGCTCTTCCGCCGTTTCGAAAAAAACCTCATTCGTCCTCGCCGGAGCCGAGGCGGGCAGCAAGCTCGAAAAAGCGGAAAAACTCGGCGTCCGCGTTGTTTCGGAAACCGAATTCCTCGCGATGATCGGCGACGCCGTCGGTTGAGCAATTTGTAACCGTTCACGGTTTTCCGATTGTTTTGCTCATATAAAAATGGCAAAGAGCGATCGCGAGAGCGTCGGCAACATCGGGCGGCTCCGGATATCGGGGCAGGGCAAGCTCCAGTTGAATCGCCCGTTGCATTTGATCTTTGGAGGCTCTTCCGTTTCCGGTAAGAATTTTCTTGATTTGCGTCGCCGCGTAGTGATAAACCGGAACCTGTTCTTGGGCGGCGGCCAGGCAAATCGCGCCTCTCGCGTGCCCCATGAGAATGGCCGTTCTTGGTCGATCGTAATGCGAATACAGCTCTTCCAAGGCCAAAGCCTGCGGCCGAAAGGTAAGAATCACCTCGGAAACTCCGTCGAATATCTCTTTTACTTTTTCCGAAAGAATTTTCGATTGTGAGCGAACGATCCCGCCTTCGAGCAGTTTGATTTTTCCGCCCGAAACTTCAACGACACCATATCCGGTCGTGTTTAAACCAGGGTCAATTCCGAGAATCGTTTGCACGATCGGCAATAGTCTGTTTCGTGAAGGACAAAAGTATCGCTCTTCGCGAAAAATTTAATCGATTCGTATACCGTAGCCGGTAGGGGCGGGGACCTGCTGGCCAGGCAAAAGGGGCTTCGCCCTCTGCCTAACCGCGACCTCGTTGGGCTGATACCGTGTTGAAGACGGGAATTTTACTGATCTTTACAAAAAATTTCGGATAGGGGCAGCAGCCGGAAGCGTCAGCGCCCCGGTGTCCAATACGAAAAAGCCAGGCCAACCCGGCGCTGACGCTTCGGGCTGCTGTTTGCCGTGTTCGATTTTTTGCGTAAAGATCAATAAACCGGCTTGAGCATATCCTTTTTCGTGTGCAATGCAGTCGGGGGCAAAGCCCCCGGCTCGTCCTGAGAGGTTATTCGAATCCGCCTAAAACTGGAGTCGCGAGTATTCCGGCATCGGGCCGATCAAGGGGCGGAGATATTGCAGGCACTTTTCCGTGACGAAGAGCCGGTCTTTGCAGAGAAAATCTTCCGGCATCAGTTTTTCCCCGAGAGCGACTTCGGAAAGCGGGGCCGTCGCGAGGGAATACCGATAGGGTGTATCGGAATCCCGTTGGATCGTAACCATTACCCCGCTGGTTCCGGCGACCGCGAGCTCGACCGCACGACGACCGCACGCATAGGCTTCCTCGATATCCTGGGCGACAGCCCGGTCGGCGGCGCACATTTGCAGCGACTCGGTTACTTGAAATTCCCCCCGCCAGCCGAACGCGTTCTTGATCATTTTGTGCAGGATCATCGCAGCGCTCGTTCCGCCCATCGCCCCGAATTCGACGTTGGAAAATTTGTCCTTTTCCCCCGATTCGCTGATCGGGCTCCCGTCGGCATAACAGACGCCCTCTCCGCAAACGACGCTGACCCAACCGAAACGGTCGTACGCCGATTTGACCTCGGCGAGAAACGGCTCTTTCTCGAACGGCTTCTCGGGGACCAAAATGATGTGCGGGGCGTCGTCCTCGTTTTTCTTCGCACAGGCGGCGGCCGCCGGCAACCAACCGGCGCTGCGGCCGACGGTTTGGAAAATGACATATTGATCGACATGCTTCATATCCCGTGCCAAAATCCCCGATTGCAGCACCGAAAGGGCGACGAATCGCCCGGCCGAAGCGAAACCGGGGGTGTGGTCGGTCGCGTACAGGTCATTATCGACCGTTTTCGGAATTCCGACGCCGCGAAGGTCGTACCCTTGTTCTTTGCAATATTTTTCGACCCTATGAATCGTGTCCATCGTATCGTTCCCGCCGATCAAAAAGTAATAGCGGACGTTATGTTTTTTCAACTGGGCGAGAACACCGGGAAAATCGGCGTCTTTGAGCTTGTAACGGCAACTTCCCAAAGCGCTCGAAGGGGTCGTTTTCAACCCTTCGATGATCGCGGTCGGCTGTTTGCTGAAATCGACGAGCTCATTGCGGAGGAACCCTTCGATGCCGTACCGCATTCCGAGCACGTTTTCGATCGTGCCTTTCGATTGCAGGGCTTGTTGGACTACCCCGCAAAGGCTTGAATTGATAACCGTGGTCGGGCCGCCGCTTTGGCCGATGATCGCGTTTCCTTGAAGTGTCATATTTTTATTTGGGGTTAATATTGGCAAAATGATACGAAATCACGAGCCGGGACCTGTGGTCCCGACTGATTGCACACGAGAAAAAGATAACACTCAAATAGAGGCAGTCGGGGGCACAGCCCCGGCTCGTAGTGTGAGCATAAGAAGGGTGGGCTACCCCATATCGGTAAAATCGAAATCGAGCGGGCCGCCGCCGACGCCGCTGGTTTCGGTCGTTCCGAGATTGCCGTCCATATCGAGATAAACCTTATCTTCCGCGATCTCCTGCAAGACGACCTGCAGCTTGTTTTTCTTGTCGGAATCGACGAAAGACCGGGCTCCCTTGTTGAGGTAAACCAACCGCTTTTGGATGAGCGAGGACAACTTGAACCGTCCGCCGACCTTGCTAATCAGCTGTTCGTCTTTAAGTTCTTCAAGCATGGGTGTGATTCTCCGATTGTGTTTGAGGCTTCAGGCTTCAGGCTTCAGGAATACGTTGCAAATACAAGCTGAATGCAAAAAAACGGGTGCATGCAAATCAATACGATTTAAGAAAAAACCTAAACATAAACCTGAAGCCCGAAGCCTTAAAAATGAAAGGCCTAAGTTTATTTTACGGCTTGAGCCGACAATATATCGCAAAATTCCCGGACCGCCCGATCGAGTTCGTCGTTGACGATCCGGTGATCGTATTCCCCGGCGAAACGGAGCTCTTCGGTCGCCCGACGGAGCCGTTCCTGCATTTTTTTTTCGTCTTCCGTCCCTCGACCGATCAACCGTTCCCGGAGCACGTCGGCGTTTTTCGGTTCGATAAAAAACGTGATCGCTTCCGGAAAAGCGGCCCGGACCTTTCTTGCTCCTTGGACGTCGATTTCAAGGACGACCCAATTTCCTTGCTCCAGCTGTTCGAAAACATGCCGTTTCAAAGTTCCGTACCAATCGCCGCCGTCGAACACTTCGAAGCATTCGAGAAACTCGTCGTTTTCCCGCTTCGCTTGAAATTCTTCCCGCGAAATAAACCAGTATTGAACGCCGTCGACCTCGCCTGTACGCGGTTTTCGGGTCGTCGCCGAAACGCTCAATCGGAGCGGCAACGGCGATTCCTCGAAAACCCGTTTCAAAACCGTTCCCTTGCCGACTCCGGAAGGGCCGGACACGATAATAAGCCGACCGGTTGATTGCATTTTGAAAATCGATTCCAGTACTTGACCGGCGTCTGCGCCGCTCGGCTAAACGGACGATCGGCAAAATAATGTGCGAATGGGGTTATTCCACATTTTGGACCATTTCGCGAATTCGCTCGATGATCGTTTTCATTTCAATAACGTGCTTCGTGATCTCCGAATCGTTGGCTTTCGAGCCGATCGTGTTCGTTTCCCGGAACAATTCCTGGGTCAGGAAATCGAGTTTGCGACCGCAGCTTTCCCCCTTGCGGATAATTTCGGCGAATTGAAGGAGATGACTGCGAAAACGAACGATTTCTTCGGAGATGTCGCTTTTGTCCGCGAAAAGGGCGATCTCTCTCGCGAGATCGGCACTGTCGAGCAACAAATTGTGCTCGTTCATGATTTTCCCAACGCGTTCGGTCAGTTTTTGGCGGTAGGTTTTCGCGACCAGCGGGGCGAGTTTTTCGACGGCGGCGAGTTCCGCTTCCAAAAGGGAAGCGTTGCCCGTCAAATCGAGCGACATTGAATCCCCTTCCGCTTTACGCATCTGCTCCAGGTTTTCGATCGCTTCCCGAACACTTTGCAATACGGTTTTTCCGACGGCTTCGTTTTGTTCTTCGGAAAGAAATCTTTCTTCCTGAACGACTCCCGGGAGCGCCAAAAAATGTCCCAAATCCGGAACCGCTCCCGTTCCCAAAGCCGCTCCGACTTCGCGAACCTGCTCGAAATAGGCTTTCAAAAGCGGCTCGTTCAAGCGGGAATCCGCAGCGGAAAAATCGCGACTGATCCGAACGGAAACGCCGACCGTGCCTCGGGAAATTTTTTCGCGGATCAGGTTTTCGACTTGCGGTTCGAGCAAACCGTAACCTTCGGTCATTCTCAGGGAAATCTTAAGGTATCGGTTATTGACCGTTTTAATCTCGGTAACCACGGTCAATCCTTCGTTTCGGACTCGCGAAACACCGAATCCCGTCATACTCAACAGCACAGCAGTTTCCTCGTGTTGGTTAAACGGTTTCGTGTTAGTTCGTGGCCGGTGCTTCAGCCGGGGCCGGCGTCGAAGCGGGCGTATTGGCCGGGGCCGGTGTCGAGGCAGGAGCGTTGGCCGGAGCCGACGTTGAAGCGGGCGTGTTGGCCGGGGCCGGCGTCGAGGCGGGAGCATTGGACGGCGTCGCGGTTGGGCTCTCGATCGTCATTCCCGAAGACGGGATGCTGATTTTGTCGGCATCGACATCGAGACCGCCGCCCCCCATCTTCAAAACGATGATAGTAATAACACAGAGGAGAAACCAGATCAGGGCTGTCCAAACGGTGATTTTTGTAAACGTGTCCCCGGCCTTGGTCCCGAACGCGCTCTGTCCGCCCATCCCGCCGAACGCTCCGGCCAAGCCGCCCCCCTTGCCCCGTTGAATCATGATCAACAGGATCAAAAACACGGAGACCGTGATCAACAAAAATATCATTAACCCTTGCATTGGACAAATATAGAATTATGAATTGAAAATTGAAAATTGAAAATTGAAAATGAAGAAGTATGAATTATTTATGCAAAAACATGACCTGCACAAATAATTCTTAATTCTTCATTTTTAATTCTTAATTCTAATGACGAATGATTCCCATGAACGCATCCGTTTTCAACGAAGCGCCGCCGACGAGGGCGCCGTCGACATTCGGCTTCGAAAGGATGTCTTTCGCATTGTCGGCCTTGACGCTGCCGCCGTATTGAATCCGAACCGTTTCGGCGACGTCCTTATTGTAACGTTGTTCGATCACCTTGCGAAGCGCCGCATGCACT
The DNA here is from genome assembly GCA_031556455.1 of Thermoguttaceae bacterium. Classification (GTDB taxonomy): domain Bacteria; phylum Planctomycetota; class Planctomycetia; order Pirellulales; family Thermoguttaceae; genus JAVBSX01. The sequence goes on along the minus strand of JAVBSX010000353.1, from coordinate 112 downwards.
TCTTCCGCCTGTTCGGGGGTCGCGACCTTGCCGGTTCCGATCGCCCAAACCGGTTCGTAAGCGATCACGATCTTTTTCATGTCTTCGGAAGAGACTCCGGAAAGCGAGCCCT
>JAVBSX010000183.1:0-4622 GCA_031556455.1 Thermoguttaceae bacterium | reverse complement strand
ACCACTTGTTTAACAATTCCCCCGGGCTTATCGCAGTTTTCCACGCCCTTCAAAGCCTTCTGATGCCAAGACATCCTCCATACGCCCTTAATAGCTTGATCACAAATATTTCATACTCCTCTTGAGAGGACAGAGGACAGAGGACAGAGGACAGAATAAATTCCGACCTTCGCCATGATCCTATTTTCCGCGAAGAAGTAGATTTATCCGTGGCTATAATCGCCCAAGGTTTGATCCACCTTTGGGCGGTAACGACATATATTTAAATCTACCTAACGCGCTCTATAAAACAACAAATCGGTTTTGGTGATCTCCGTTTCGACCTTGCAGCCGAATCCGGATCACCGCACTTGTGAATTATAGTGCAGATGCCACTCTTGCTCTTCCTAATTGTCAAAGATCAAATTCTCTCGGCGAACCGCATTGGGTCGAAAAGAGAATACTAGTTTACTCCTGGAAAACGTTCTGTCAACGGGCCGAAGAAAAAAATTTCAACCCCCCGAAAACCGTCGGCCGCGATTTCTCGCAAAGCCTTTGCACTGAACGACTTGCGTCAGTAAGTGCGGTGCCGTTCCTCAAGTGTCCAAGTAGTATATCCGCTCCCGGAAAGTTTCAAAGGGGGGAGCGGGAATTTTTTCATAATTTCCCCTTTCTCGCATTTTGAAGCGTATTCGGGTATATTGATTGTCCCGGCGGGTAGGCGCCGGAGTACCGGCTAAAATAGGGGTCGGTCGCAATGAGAACACCGTTTTTTGAGGATCAGGCCCGATGTCCGAAGAAATCGTCGATTGGCTCAACCGGCTGGGAAACAAGGACGAACAGGCGGCGCAAGAGTTTTGGGAACAGTATTTTTCAAAATTGGTCCGGCTCGCCCGACGCAAGTTGGAGGGGCTGCCGCTCCGGAGTGCCGATGAGGAAGATGTCGCCCTGAGCGCGATGCACAGCTTTTGCCGGGGGCTGGCCGCCCACAAATTCGAGGAGATTGCCGGGGCGGACGAACTTTGGAAGCTGCTGGTGACGATCACGGCCCGCAAAGCGTGTGCCCAGCGGCGGCTGCACTTCGCCCAAAAACGGGGGAGCGGCCGGGTCCGCGGCGAGTCGGTGTTCGTCCGTTCGGACGGCGAGCAATCCCTTTTCGGCGAAGGGATCGGCGGGGTACTCGGCGACGAGCCGACGCCGGAACTGGCGCACGGCGTCGCGGAAAACTGCCGACAAATGTTGGATTCGCTCGGAGACGAAACGCTTCGCAAGATCGTCGTTTTGACGTTGGAAGGGTACAAAACCGAGGAAATCGCCGGCCAACTCGGCTGTGCCCGCCGGACCGTCGAGCGGAAATTGCAGCTCGTCCGGAAAAAATGGGAAAATATTTGTTAGGCTTGAACCGAGTTCGATTGACGCGGGGTACCGGCTAAATGAGGCTGTTGGCGTCGCGTGATTGAGAAAAAACACTTTCCTCTTACATTTTGAAACGATATGCCGATTCGATTTTTTTGTTCGCAGTGCCGTTGTCTGCTCGAAGTTCCGGACGAAATTGCCGGTCGGCCCACCGAATGCCCGCAATGCAAGGCGATTCAGGAGGCTCCCCCGCAAAGCACGCCGCCACCTGCCGACGGCACTTACCAAGCCCAGCCGCTTTACGGCCCGCCGCCGGGATTACAGGAGGTCGAGCCGTCGGAACCGGTGTTGACCAAAATATCCTTCTCGAAAGTGTTCGAAGACACTTGGAGAATTTTTACCCGCCAGTTCACGCACATGATTCTCATGGGGCTGATCGTCGGCGGGCTTTCCCTGTTCATGTTTTTGGCCGCTTATTTATGCATCGGAATTGTTGTCGCCCTCACGCTTCCCGCGATGCACTTGAGTTTTTCGCCTTCTCATACGATGCATGCGATCGAATCTTCTTGTGATGAGCACGACGGGGAGATTCACCTTCTTTCAGATTCGGATCAGGAAGGCGAAAAAGATATTGCCGAGAACGAATCGGCCGGGGCCGACGAAGAAGTCGCCGAACAGCCTCCGACCGGAGAGCTCATGCACGATTTTGAACCCACGGATATCGATCCGACCGTGTTGATCATCCTCTTGACGGTCGCGGGGATGGGACTCCTCCTCGGACTCCTCGTCGTTTCGCTCATCTATCTTTGGCTTTATGCCGGGCAGATTGCATTGATGCTGCAACTGGCTCGCGGCAAAAAACCTTCGCTCACCGTTCTTTTCAGCGGCATGAAATACCTGGGAACGAACATTTGCATCGCCGCTTACATCGCGATCACCTTTATGCTTCTCGGAACCGCGGTCGTTCTGCCCGGTATCGTGCTGACCGTTTTTTCGTTGGGTGTTTCTCTGGACGGCGTTGTACACCCGGAAATGTCGCTTTTCCTTCCGGGCCTGATTTTGTGTATCATCGGCGGTGTGATCGGAGGGTTGCTGCTGATTTATGTCAATCTCATTTATTGTTACGGCTACTTTTTCGCCGTCGATCGCGGCGAAGGGGCTAACGAATCGCTGCGACACTCGCGGCAATTCGTGCAACACAACTTTTGGACGATTCTCGGCCTGGTGATCGTCCTGATGCTGATTTTGACGATCGTCGGGACAGTGCCTTTTGCATTTATCGTTACGATCCCCTTTACGGTCTGTTTCGTAACCGTGATTTACCTCGCAATGACCGGGCAGAAAATCGCACAGTAACCGCAAAAACTCCGCGACCGCAGGTTGCGGCTCTCTTTCGATCACTTCTTTTTCTTTTCAATGCCTCCTAAAAAAACTTCCAAGCACTCGAGATCGAAAAAAACGTCTCCGTCGGCCGCCAAGTCAGAGACGCCCGCCAAACCGCAGGCGGCCGCGAAAACGCCGAGGAAACGGCGTTGGTATCATGTCGTGATCCCGTTCATGCTTTTTCTCTTCGTTTTCGGAGGGACCGACGCCTTTTTGCTGCGGGATGTCGGAGCGTTCGCGAGTGCTCTCTTTTTCGTGCTCGTCTTGCAGTGGGACCTTTTTCTCAAGCTGCCGTTCCCGATCACCCGGCTGCGAAAATCGCTCGTCTCCGGGCTGCTGCTGCTCGGCTACTTCGCGGTCGTGCTGTTCCTGATTCCTCCGGTTCGCATTGCCCGGGACACCACTTACCTGACCGAGCCGAAAACGGCCGACGGGCAGCGCATTGATTACGAAAAGGGGATCGAACAAAAGGTCGATCCCGACAACCTGCCGGAAGAGAACGGGCTGCGACTGTTGGCCGAAGCCCTCGGGCCGGGTATCCTGCAACCGGCGTTCGAGACGCCGTCCGAAGATCGGGGAAATTACTGGGACGCCCTTTGCGAAAAGCTGCGGCTTGATCCCAACGTCCGACCGCAGCTCGTTTTTCAATCGGCCGCTTCTTTTTTGAAAAGCCGAAAAGAAGGGGAGGAATCGCCGAAAAAAACGGCTCTGCGGCTCGGCGAAAAACCTTGGACGAAAGAGGAATTTCCGGTTGCCGCCGATTGGATCGCGGCCAACAGCCCGATCTTCGATCTTTTCGCCGAAGCGGTCGCGAAGCCGGAATTTCGCATTCCGATGCTGAAAATTCGGGACTTTCAGCCGCTCGACTCCCGGGAAATCCCGTCGCTTTCGACGACGGAAATTTTCCGCAATCTGCGGCTGCGTCTCCTTTTCGAGCTGGGCGAGGGTGAGCCCGAAAAGGCCTGGGCCGATTTGAGAACGCAATTCCGTTATGCCCGGCATCTGACCCGAACGGCCACTCGGGAAATGGACGCGATACACGCCGGTTGGTGGGTCGAGGAAGCGGTTCAATCTGGGCTGCTGCTGTTGCAGTACGGAAATTTCTCCAACGAAGAACTGCAAAAACGGTTCAAGGAATTGCGGGAATTTTGGGAACCGCCCGGCGAAAAAACGTCTCGCAACATCTTTTTCGCCGAGAGGTTGATTTTGCTCGATCGGTTTCAATCCTACGCGTTCGGCCGGAACCTCGGGTCGGAATCTCCGGGCTCGTTCGTCTTTCATGGGCCGAACCGCTTTGCCCGTTTTTTCTATTGGAACCGGATTCTTGTCCGTATCAACGATTACTTCGACTGGTTGGAAGCCCAGGGCGGGGCGAAAGACGCCTTTTTCGGCTCGATGCCGATTCGGGGAAACACCTCTCCCTGGAGCGAAATCATTCAATACGGCATTTTCAAAGCCGTTCCCGAAAAGGTCGGCAGAAACGCGATTTTGAGTTGGAACGACCAAAACCGCTCGTTTGAGAAATCGGGCAAAGACGCCCGAACCAAGACGGCGATGTTGGAAACGGCCTTTTATCTGGCGATGTACCGCAACGCCCACGAGGGGACATTCCCGGAAAAGCTGGAGGATTTGCCGCAAAAGACGCCGGAGGATCCGTTCAATGTCGAGCGACCGTTGCTTTATAAACGCTCGGAAACGGGGGACGGCTACACCCTGTACAGCGTCGGCCCGAACGGCGTTGACGACGACGGTTTGAACCGGCGTGAGCGGCCCGAGGCCGACGACATCGGGATTCGAATGCCTTGATTACGAAGACGCTAACACGAGCCGGGGGCTGTGCCCCCGACTGTCTCGATTCGGGTTGTTATCTTAACTCGCGAAGCAGACAGTCGGGACCGCAGGTC
>JAVBSX010000319.1:0-10524 GCA_031556455.1 Thermoguttaceae bacterium | reverse complement strand
TTCGTCATTTCGACTGAAGCGCAGCGTAAGGAGAAATCTCACCCTCGCCGAAAGTGGTGGAGTTCAGCCCCGTTCGCGAGGGTGAGATTTCTCGCTTCGCTCGAAATGACGGTTACGATTTTTTGGAAAACCGAACGGCTGAATCATCACAACCTCTTCAATCTTTCTCCGACCTCTCCTGCTGTCGGCGGACGGCGCTGTCGAGAATCGATTGGGCTTGCTCTTCCTGCGGGACGAGCGGCTCGGCGGGCGGCTCGGCCGGCCGGAGCCACTTTCGGATGCCGTCCCAAAGGATGCACACGAAGAGGGCGATCAGCACGGCATAAACCGCGAATTCCCCGATAACGATCGGGTTATTCGTTCTTCTCATCTGCATTTCGGTCAACGCAAGGATAAAGAATCCCAGCGGAAACAGGACCGCAAAACGGCGCGAACCGATCACGACGAAGACCGCTCCGACGAGGCCGTAAAGAGCGCTGAGGAGAGCGACCATGCAGCCCATCGCATATTTGTCGGGGTCCAAGTTTCCGCAAATGATAATAAACCCGTAGACCGACCAGAAAACGCCGTAAAGAACGTTGACCGGGATCCAGTTCATTCGGTTTCGCTGCCGGCCCGCCGCCAGCCGAAATGCCGCCAAACTGACAAGAATCGAAAGAAGTGTGGGCAAATCCCAGTACATCGTCAAATCCAGGTAATCGAAAACCGTCCCATAATAGTCGGTCGGGTTGAGGGAAAAAAACGTTTTCTGAAGTATTTCTCTCAGGGGAAAGGAAGAAAAATCGGGAAAGGTAACACCTGCATCCGGCTTCAGTGTCGATAGGGCAACGAAAATCGACACCATCAAGGCCCGGGTCATGAAATAGGCCCCCAGCCCGAGAAAAGCCAAACGAAGCGGAAAATAATACCGCTTCGAAGAAGGCGGCGTGTCGTCTTCAAGGGCCGCGGAATACCGAAGCGAAATCGGCCAGAACAGCATGAGGGTTAAGCCCGTCGCATAAAAAAACGAGAGGACCGAGAACGCGATCGAGGTTCCGATCACATCCGGCGAACAGTAGGAATAACTGCCGATCACGCCGATGAGCATGCCGAAAAGGCCGAGCAGCAGGGTCCATTCGGCGAGGCGGCGAAAGTACCCGGCGATGCCGGCGTCCCCCGATTTGGGCGGCAGGATCACCGCCCGCAATCCGGGAAGGAAATGCTTTCGGCCGCAAATCAGGACGTGCAAGAGCACGCCGAGAAACACGAAAGCTGACGAAGGAGGATCATAATAAGCCCAAAGCGGGCAGTCTATGTACAATGTGCAGAACACGAAGAAGAAAAGAAACAAGCAAAAACCGAGAAGAATCATCGATTGCCTCGCGTTTGGGAGGGAAGGGAATAATTCCCTGTTGATAGCGTTTTGTTAAAACTTTGAACTGATTTTCCGTCATCCCCGCGCAGGCGGGGATCCAGAGATGACGCTTTCCCTCTGGACCCCCCGCCTGCGCGGGGGTGACGAAGGTTATTTCGTTAATTTTGTATGAGTCGGATTTTCAATCTAAAAGGATTTTCAACAACAAAAAGAGAAACACCATCCCGAACACGTTCAGGATCGCACCGAGCAGCAGGCCGATGACGACCCCGACGGTCCCGGCCCGAAATCGTTCCGAGCGGACATACTGCCGCAGCGACCGCGACATCCGCTGTTCCCCGGCTTCGAGGATCGCTGCGATCAGGTCCGCCTTTTCCGGGGCCGCCCGGCGGCAGGTTTCAAGCAGTGCGTGGGCCTTGGTCCGCTCCCGGGCGGCCGGGTCGGAGGCCGGTTTCGCGGCGGCCAGCGTCGCTTCCCAAGCCGAGAGTTCCGGCGGGAGTTCGAGCGATTCGCTCGCCCGGTCCGGCATTTCGGCGGTTTTATCGTTTTTTTTCGTTTCCATATTTCCGTCGTATCGTTTCCAGGGCTTCGGTGTAAGTGCGAAAAACGGTAGTCCGTGACGTCCGGTGCAACGTCGCGATCTCCTCGAAGGTCAGCCCGCCCCAAATCCGTTCGATCAGGATCGCCCGTTGGTCTTGGGAGAGAAGCTCAAGCATTTGCTCGATCTCTTCGCCTTGAATCGCGGTCTGGGGCGGCATTTCGAAACGGACGGGATTCTCCGCGGCGAGGTTTTCGGCGTACTTCTGCCGGGTCTTTTCCTTCCGAATCCGGTCGATCGCCCCGTTGCGGACCACTTGGAACAACCAGGCGACCGGCTGTTCCGGCCGCCCTTCCCAGTGCGAGCGCTTGACCAGCCGGAGGAAGGCGTCTTGCACCACATCTTCGGCGCAATCCTTCCCCCACTGCCGCGCATACAGGAGCAGCGTCGAAAAATGCGTCTCGATCAACGTGCAAAGTTCTTCGGGATTCAACGTGCTGCTCCTCGGCAAAACGGATCGCTGTGGGGCCATTCCAATCGGCTCCAGTATAATAATAACGTTCGGTGAGCGGACATTTTCCGGATTTTTTCTGAAAACGGGGATTTTGCAATGTTCAGCCGTTTGGAGTTTTTCGTCATTTCGACTGAAGCGCAGCGTAAGGAGAAATCTCACCCTCGCCGAAAGGGCGGGAACACCGCGTCCTCCGGCGAGGGTGAGATTTCTCGCTTCGCTCGAAATGACGGTTTTTTTGAGGGACGCAATCGCAACCCGCCAACCTTCTCGCCCGTTGCGTCACACCCAAAGGTCGATCGCTCCGAAAAGCAACAGGCCGAACGAGACCAGCACGTTCATGTAAAAAAACGCGAGGTTGATTCGCGAAAGGTTGATCGGCTCACCGGAATTCGCCTTTCGAGGTCGGATCAGCCAATGCTCGACCACCAAAATCGCCGCGATGATCCCGAGGCCGATGTAGTAAACCGACCCGAACGGCGGATAAACGAGCGGCAGCAGCCCGAGCAGCACCAGCATCAGGAGATGACAGCCGGCCGCAATGTGCAGCGAACGGCGGATGCCGAACCGGGCCGGGATGCTGCGAAGCCCTCTCGCCCGGTCGAACTCGTAATCCTGCGTCGCGTACAGCACGTCGAACCCGGCGGTCCAAAAGAGGACGGCGAGTCCGAGCAAAACCGGGGCGAGCGCGATCTCGGGCCGAATCGCGATCCAGGCCCCGAGCGGCGCGAGCAGGAGCGAGCCTCCGAGCCAGAAATGGGAGCCGATCGTCCAGCGTTTCGCGAAGCTGTAGCCGAAAATGTAAACCAACGCCGGAACGGAAAGAATCAACGGCAACGGATTCCGAGGCAGGAAGAGACAGCTCGAACCGACGAATCCAAGACTGCAAAGAGCGGTAAAAACGAGCACGTTCCGGGCCGAAAGAATGCCGCTCGGAATGTGCCGTTTCGCGGTCCGGGGATTTTCCGCGTCGATGTGCCGATCCGCCCAGCGGTTAAAGGACATCGCCGCGCTCCGGCCGAACACCATGCAGAGAAGCACCCCGGCGCAAAGCCGGGGAATTTCGGCCGTCGCGACCCCCAGCCGCATCGCCATTGCCGCGGAAAGCACCGCGAACGGCAACGCGAAAAACGTATGACTGAACCGAATCAGCTCAAGGTAACGGTGCACGATAAAAGGAGTAAGTACTCAAACGGTAAGTCGGACAATACCCTCTAACTTTCAAGGCTTCAGGCTTCAGGCCCCAGACTTCAGGAACACGTTGTGAGTGTTGACCGAACGCAAAAAACGGACGGTGACGTCTCAGGATGATTCAAAAAACACCTTGAGCATACAACCTGAAGCCTGAAGTCTGGAGCCTGAAGCCTTGAATCAAACTGTATACAGTTTGATTTATTTGTACTGCACCCAGATATTGCGGTACTGGACCTTGTTCCCGTGTCCCTGGAGGTAGAGACCGCGTGGGCCGGGGCCTTCCGGCAGACAGCCGGGGGTCGCGTCTTTCAGTTCCAGGTCTTTGTGAATGACGACGCCGTTCTGCTTGATCGAAACGCGGGCGTTCTCGATCTTGTTGTCCCCGTCGTACTTCGGGGGCGTGAAGTCGATGTCGTACGTTTGCCAGGTCAACGGCGGATAGCACATGTTGACGTCCGGCTTGCGGACTCTGTAAAAGCCGCCGCATTCGTTGTTCAACCCTTCGAGGCCGAAGGAATCGAGAACCTGCAACTCGTACGATTGGTAAATGTAAACGCCGCTGTTCGAGCGGGCCTGACCCGTTTTCGTCGGCATGAACGAGAGCATGAACTCGATGTGCAACAGGTACGGCTTGTTTTCAAACGGCTTCGAGGTCGCTTCCGCCCAGAGCGTATTCCCGAACGGCGTCTCGTTCATTTTGGCCCCGTCCTTGAAATTGTCGAGGTTCTTGCCGTCGAAGACGACAAAGGCACCCTCGGGGGCTTTTTCGCCCAGCGTCGGGCTTTCCCGCCGGACCTTTTCAAAGGTCCATTTCGGGAAATCGGGGTTTTCCAGGAAGATTTTGATCTTCATTTTTTGATAACGCTCGGGCCCCGAGACATCGGTGGGCATGTCGACTTCGACTTTGCCTTTCCATTTTTTCAGGTTTTCCGGCACGCCGGCTTCCAAACCGGTATCGTCAATATATTTGGTAAATTCGGCGTCGAGATCGGTTGCCCCGGTCGAGAAATCGGTCGGTCCCGCCTGGGTCGTCCCGTAAACGATCCGGCCATCCGGCCGCGCCCCGTCGCCGGGCAGGCCGCCTTGAAAAACGACCAGCCGGAATTTGCCGTCGCCGTCGGCAATCACGTCGAGCCCGGCCTGTTTCTTCCCGTCGACGGTCATTTCATATTCCCCTTGGAGGAGATAATCGCGCATCAAAGTCGGATCATCCCTCAAATCGCGGAAACTGGTATACTCTTGAGCCAAAGTCGGCGCGACCCAGCCGAGGCAGAGGAACGCAACCAACAAACCGATCCCTTGGAGCGAACATTTCATCGTACAATTTCTCCTTAACAAATTCGAGGAATGAACCAAAACGGGAAAAGACACTACCGTAGCCGGTAGGGGCGGTAGGCTTCGCCCACTATCGAACCGCGGCCTTGTTGGGCCGCTGCCGTACTGAAGACGGGAATTTTAAACCGGCTTGAGTCAACTACCGGATTAAGACGGTACAAAATCCCGGAATGTTACCCAATCTACCGATTTCGGGAAAAAAAGTAAAGAACGGCAAATCAGGAATTGGGGGCATAAAAGAGCCGCGACCTACGGTCGCGATTGGCCCCATCGCATTGGTAAGTATTCTCGTAATGAACGTAACCGCGTGCACAGCACACGGCTCGTTGTGGTTGCCTGGGCTTTCAAAAGAATTCCGGCTTGACCCTTTTGATCGCGAGGACGATCATCGGGGTTAGCACCGCTTCGACGAAAATCACTGGAATGTGGGACAGCGCCGAGGCGTAACCGAGTCGGACCATGTCTTTTCCGACCACGGCCAGACAGCCGACATACAAGAGAACGCACAGCACGACCCCGAGTGCACCGGCGAGGGCGGCGCCGAGAATGATCCGGTTTTTCTTTTCGCTTCGGATCATCGGCCCGAAAAGGTAGTAACAGCCGACGGCGGGGAACGACATGATCACGGTGTTGAGTCCGATGGTCGTAAAGCCGCCCATGCCGTAAAAGACCGCTTGCAAGCTCAGGGCCATTCCAATCGCGAGAACGGCGCTCGGCCCCAGGGCCAGCCCGATCAGTCCGCAGAGCAACAGGTGCACGGTTCCTCCCGGAATCGGAATCGCGACGAACGAGATCAGGAAAAAGGCGGCACTGAGCAGGGCGACGCTCGGAATGCGGTCTTCCTTGAGACGGTAAAGTGCGACCGCCGCAGCTCCGCCGGCGAGTGCCCAGCCGCCAAGAAGCAAGGCGGGACCGTAGGTCACCGCCGTCAATTGTCCGTCCGCCAAATGCATAGGCTTAGAAGGTATTCAAGAGATACGATTGTCGGTTTAGACTTCGTTGAAAAGTAACAATACTCGCTCAAAGGCTCGGAGTACCGGTCAAATGGGCTTTCGACAACGTCAAAACGGGTATGAAACTTACTGGCGAAAGCCTACGGTCGTCGGGTTCGCGTCCGTTTTTTCTTCGTCGCGCTCCATTCTTTGGTCAGCGTTTCGAAGACTTCCGGCGATTCGTAACGAACGATCCCGTTCGGTTCCGGCATCGGGCCGATCAGTCCGCGCAAAACCGGGCAGCCGCGAATACTCAAATCCGCGCTGCAATCGTCCGTACCGATCTGCATGTGCCTTTTCAGGATTTCTTCTTCGGAATCAAAATCCCGAATCCTCAATTCTCCGTCCGTTCCCCGTGTTACGACACGGTAGGTATCGCGTTTCATACTTTGCCGTTTCCAAGAATTTTGATGTCGCGGCCCATCCCTGCCGTTTTTTTTCTTCAATATCCCTAAGAATCCTTTTCTTGTTTTCGACCGAGCCAGACAAATGAATCAAGAAAACGGTTTTCCCCCACATGAAGGGTACAACCGCGATTTCCGGCCGAACCGGAACATTGCGAGATTTTTATGGATCCGATTATTGATGATTGAATGATTCGAAATAACAGCCCAAAACGCAACATCGTGCAGTGAGAAGGGGAAAACGCACAATCCCTCACTGCGCGATGCTGCGTTTCGGGCTGCTATTCTTTATATTCGGGTCAGAAAGGAATATCGCGGGGAAAGGACTCTTCGAGTGTTTGCAGGAATTGTTCTTCGGTTTGGGCGACGGAGATCCGGCCGCGGAATAATCGCGCTCCCGGCTTGCCCAGAGCATAATCGCAAGCGTATTTCCGCATCAAAACGACGGCCAGCTCCGGCCCGAATCGCTCCAAAACAAGCCCGTAATGCGTTTTCAGGATTTCCCGCTGTTCGAGAAGCGTCGGCTCCGGGTCGACCGGTCGGCCGGACAGGGCTTGCTCGATTTGTCGGAACAACCAGGGCCGGCTCAACGCCGCCCGGCCGATCATGATGCCGTCGACCGGAAAACTGCCGAGCCGGGCAACGGCGTCCTGCACGGTTTTGACGTCGCCGTTGCCGATCAGCGGGATCCGTTTCAAATGCGGTCGGATTTTCGCGATTTCCTCCCAGTCGGCCTCGCCGCGAAACATTTCCTGGGCCGTACGCCCGTGTACCGTCAATGCCGCGGCCCCGGCCTCTTCGACGGCCGTCGCGACCTCGATCGCGTTGATCGTCTCGCGCGTCCAGCCGATCCGGATTTTGGCCGTAACCGGCACCGGCCGACACGCTTGCACGACCCGTTCGACGATCCGGCCGAGACGGTCCGGCGTTTTCAAAAGGTAGGAGCCGCTTTCGCTCCGCCCGGCAATCTGCTTTGCGGGACAGCCGAAATTCAAATCGATCACGGAAACCCGGTAATCGAAGGCGAGGCGGTGCCCAAATTCGGCCAAGGTTTCCGGATCGTTGTCCCAAATCTGGACGGCGAGCGGCCGGGCCTCCTCGCGCACCCCCCAGAGCCGGCTCGGATGATTCGCTCCCCGCTTCTCCAGTTCGAGAAACGAGCGGGCGCTCACCATTTCGGTCGCGATCAGCCCAACGCCGCCGAACGAACGGAGCATTTCGCGAAAGGCGTAATTGGTGTACCCGGCCATAGGCGCGGACAAAACCGGAGGTTGGATCGAAAGGGGCCCGATTTTCATGAAAAGCTTGTGGGGACAAAAAAGGCTCGGCATCATCATTTTCCAGAATTATACCGCATTCACTCGACCCGAATATGGGGATTGGCGGTCTCCGATTTTGCCGAAAATTCCGTTTGACGACAATTTCCAACGTGCAGGGGTGTGTTATAATAGGAGGAGACGTTAGTACAAAGTCGTATTAAATGGCCTTCGCCAAAAAACACGGCGTCATTTCGACTGGAGCAACGCGCAAGGAGAAATCTCACCCTCGCGCGAGGGCTGGGTTCCTGCCTTTGGGGCAAGGGTGAGATTTCTCGCGGAGCCTGCCCAGAGCGAAGCGTGGGGCTCGAAATGACACGGTTTTGTATTCTTTTCTCGAAGCCCAATTCGACGACTGTGTATTAGTTTTCGCATTTCGCTCATTTTTTGGATACATGATCATGCGAGTGTTCCTTTTCGCGATTCTCGGGTTGTCGCTTTTTTACATTTCCGGTTGCGATCGTCCCCCACAACATTCCCCGGAAGAGTTCGGGACGCTCGTCGAGCGCTTGCCCAACATTCCCGAAGCGAGAAAACCCTTTGAATTGCCGGAAGTCGAAGGGGTTGACACTTCGAAGCTTCCGGGAGGTCGCAAAAAATGAGGCTTTTTCTTTTTTGCTGTTGGACGGCTTTGATTTTTTGGGGACCGGAAAATCTTTCGGCCAACGAAGCGTCTCCGAACCAACCGCCCGCCGAAAAGAAATGGTATGTTCCCAAGCCGAGCGAGCTTCGGAGCGATTTGGACCGATGGTTCGATTCGCTGACCTTGCCCCAGGAGGTCCGAGCCCACGCGTTCGAACGGTTTCCGGCGGACGGCCCGATTCCGGGCAACGTGCTTTTCGAGGCGGTTCTGCATGCCTTGAAAACCGCCTCGCCCGAGGCTGCCGCGTTTTTGAATGCGTCCGACGCGTTGGAATGGAACGAAATCCCGTTCGGCCACAAATTGCGTCTCCCCCCTTATCCGAACCGATTTCAATCGCTCGGCGACGCTTCGATTCCCCCTCGTTTGGCCGGGGCTTTGCGGTTGTATCTCGCCCAGCGTCTGATCCGCATACACCGTTACGACGAAGCCCTCGGTCCGCTCCGGGAAATGACGCCGGACAACACGATCGACCCGCTCGCCGTCTTGTTTTGCCGCGGCATCGCGTATAACCAGTTGCTCGAAAAAACGCAGGGCCAACGGGCGATGCGGGAATTTTGGGAGGTCTCACGCTCGGAAACGGTAACCGCCCGACGATTCGCGGAAGTCGCGAAACTGATCGAAAACGAACTGGACGAAATCGCCGAAGAGGACGAGCAACCTTCGAACATCTCCCGCCAAATGCAGGACGTCCGGCGGCGACTCGGACTCGGCGACACCGACGAGCCGGTCCAGGACCTCGAACGCGACGTTTTGAATTCGCTCGACAAATTGATCGAAAAGCTGGAGCAACAGCAAAGGGACGCCCAACAGCAGGGGAACCCCGGACAAGGCAAGCCGGCGAAGGAAAGCCGGATCGCGAGACAAAAAGGCCCCGGCAACGTCAGCGAAAAAAACTTCTCCGACCAGGGCGGTTGGGGCGAACTCCCTCCCAAGGAACGGGACGAAGCGCTGCTCCGGATCGAAAAGGAATTCCCGGCCCATTACCGCGAAATCGTCGAGCAGTATTTCCGCCAATTGGCGGGAAAAGAAGATTGACCGATCTGATCGTGAACGACCGCTGTGAGTTTGGCGTTTTGAGGCCCCCCATTGTTCGTCATTTCGAGCCCCACGCTTCGCTCTGGGCAGGCTCCGCGAGAAATCTCACCCTCGCCGAAGGAGTCGAAATTCCCTCCCGCTCGCGAGGGTGAGAATTCTCCTTGCGCTGCGCTTCAGTCGAACTGACGCAACTCTTTCCGTCGGCCGAAATGTTACGGCTTTTCGTCCTTCTTCGCGTTCTTCGTACCGCGCGGTAAAGCTCATTGAGCCGTCGAAACATTCGCCTGCTGGGCGGCCTCCAATTCGTGCGCCTTGGCCGAGTCTCTTTTCGCCCCCTCCAGATCCCCCATTTCGCCCAACGCCAGCGAACGATTCTTGTAAGGGTCCGGGTTGTTCGGAGCAAGCTCGATCGCTTTCGTCAAATCATCGACGCATTCCTGGTACCGGCTCAGCAGACGGTAAATCAGACCGCGATTGAAGTAGGCCGAAGAATTTTTCGGGTTCAAGGCGATCGCCCGATCGTAATCCCGGATCGCGAGGTCGATCTTCCCGAGCTTGGTGTAGGCGACGCCTCGAAAACAATGGCCGGTATCGGATTCCGGATCATTCGAAAGCAACTCGGAAAAAACGGAAACCGCCTCGTCCAAAGCCCCGACTTTCGAATGAACCATTCCCAGGAGTTTCCAACCTTCGTTATTTTTCGGTTCCAGTTCCAAAGCCTGCTCCAAATCGACGATCGCTCCCTCGTAATCTTTGACCAGCGAACGAAGATGCCCCCGGCGGAGGTAGGAATCGGCGACGTTCGGGGCCAATCGAATCGCTTCGGAAAAATCATCCTCCGCGCTTTGAAAACGCCGCAACTGCTGGTAGGACAACGCCCGATTGACATACGCTTTCGGATTCGTCGGGTTGACCTCGATCGATTTGGTGTAATCGCCGATCGCTTCGACGTATTCCCCCCGTTTGTAGCGAATGTAGGCCCTGTTGGAATACGCCTTGTAATCACGGGAAGAAAGGGAAATCACGGTCGAGTACTCTTGCATCGCGTCGTCTTCCCGACCGCTCATCTCCAAGGCGTTGCCCCGATTGCCGTGAGCCTTGACATGCTTCGGGTTCAGCTCGATCGCCTTCTCGTAATCCTTGAGCGCTTCGTCGATGTTCCGGCAGGCGACATGGGCCAGCCCCCGGGCGACCAGCGCGTC
>JAVBSX010000078.1:0-18108 GCA_031556455.1 Thermoguttaceae bacterium | reverse complement strand
AGAGCGACAGCGATTTTTGGCGGAGTTGGAAAACCGGCTCCAGGGAAAAGAGGTCGATCTGCGAACGCGAGAGGATTCCTTAAAGGTCCGGGAAAAGCAAATCGCGATCGATGCCGAAAAGATGCGGCACCTCAAGGTTCTGGAGGCCGAGATTCTCGAATCGCAGGCCGAATCGATGCGGATGCGGGAAGGGCTGGTCCGGGAACGGCATCAACAGCAGAAGGCGATCGAAGCCGAGCGACAGCGGCTCAAGGACGCGAACACGTTGACGGCGAAGCGGATCGAAGAGGAGCGTGAGGAATTGGTGCAGCAGAACAAAAAGATGGACCAGATGCGATTGGCCTTGGAACGCTCGCGGGAAGAACTCGGCCGTATGCATCGGGAAACGCTCGAAATCCGGCTCGCGACCGAAGAGCTTTGGTTGCGTTTGGCAGGCGATGCGCCCTCGGAAGATTTAAAGGAATCGCTTTGCCAGATTCGCGCCCGATTGGCCGATGAGTATCGCGAAGCCGTCGGAAAACTCCAATTTCAAAAGGAGGAGCTCAAATCGGTTCGGGACCAAATGCTTTCCCAGCACGAAAAACTCTTGAAACGCCGGGAAGAACTGAATCAATGGGCGAACAAGTGCGAATCGACGCTGCTCGAAAAGGAAACCCAACTGCGGCAACGGGAACAGGAACTGGACCGGCGGCAGGGGATGATCGACGAAGCGTTCCGACGCGTCCGAAACGAACGCGGTTAGAGCCCCGCGGATAGACTCAAGCCGGTTTACTGATCTGCGCGAAAATTTTGATCCGGTCGGCAAACGCGAACACTCGCGATCCCTTGATTTTTGAGACTGCGCTCCGCTACGTCTTGAAAATCAAGGGCCAAATTTTATGCGCAGACCAGTAAAATTCCCGTCTTCAACACGGCAGCGGCCCAACGAGGCCGTGGTTTAGCAGAGGGCGAAGCTCTTTTTGCCTGAACGGCAGGTCCCCGCCCATACCGGCTACGGTATAGGAAAAATATTCCTTTCGGCTGACTTTCCTGTACCAAAGGCCTATAATGATGAAAACATGCCCCGACTTTGAACCGTTTGAAAAACGGATTCCCGATACGGCAATCTTCATTATTGAAAGGAAAAAATATGGCCTTGCTGAAAGAAGTCTACGTTTGCGAAATGTGCGGCAACATCGTCGAAGTTCTCGAAGGGGGGGACGGCGAACTGGTCTGCTGCGGTCAGCCGATGACCCTTCAAGCAGAAAACAAGGTTGACGCGTCCAAGGAAAAGCACGTCCCAAGCGTCAGTATTCAAGAAAACCAAGTGTCTGTTCAAGTCGGCAGCGTGCTTCATCCTATGGAATCGAACCATTACATTATGTGGATCGAGATTTGCGAAGGGGACAAGCTCAAACGGAAATATCTCAAACCGGGAGAAGAGCCGAAAGCGACATTCTGCACGGCCGGCGGTCCGATTTCCGTCCGGGCGTTTTGCAATATTCACGGACTTTGGAAGGCGAATTAATTTCTCGCCAGCCCGCACGTTTTGCGAATGATCGTTTAGCCGAGCGCGGCGCAGACGTCGGTAACCCAGCGGGAAATTCGCTTGCGAATCAGGGCGGCAGCGGAAGCGTGAGCGCCCGGTTTTCAAAACGAAAACGGGGGATATACCGTAGCCGGTAGGGGCGGGGGCCTGTCGTCCAAGCGAAATGGGCTTCGCCCTCCGTCAAACCGCGGCCTCGTTGGGCCGCCGTATTGAAGGCGGAAATTTTCAACCGGCTTGAGCATAACCCGGCGCTCACGCTTCGGGCTGCTGTTTGATGTTCTCCGGCTCTCACCGGTCCCGTCAACGCGCGAACTGCTTCGGTTCGATGCCGTACTGCTTGATCTTGTATCGTAAAATTCGGGACGTCGTGCCGAGATCGGCGGCGGCGGCGGCCATATTGCCTTGACTCCGCTTCAGGGCGTCGATGATGATGTCCTGCTCGAAAACCGCGACACGCTCCTCCAACGTGCCGGTTCCCGCCGTGTTTGTGACGCGGCTCGTTTGCAGCGTCGGCGGCAGGTGATAACCATGAATCACCCCTTCCTGACTGAGGAGAATCGCCCGTTCGATCGTGTTCTCCAGTTCGCGGACGTTGCCCGGCCAGCGATAACCCGTCAACAGGTCGATCGCCGATGCGCTGATCCGCTTGATCGACTTGTGCATCCGCTTGGAGTCCGTTTCGATGAAGTGATTGGCCAAAAGCATGATGTCCCCCCGCCGGTCCCGCAGCGGCGGCAGCATGATCGGGAAGACGTTGATCCGGTAATACAAATCCTCGCGAAACGTCCCTTCCTGCATCGCCTTTTCGAGGTTGCGGTTCGTCGCACAAATCAGGCGGACGTTCGCTTTGCGGGACTGGTTGCTGCCGACCCGTTCGAAGGTCCGCTCCTGAAGCACCCGCAACAGCTTGACCTGAATGATGGGGGAAAAGTCGCCGATTTCGTCCAGAAACAAGGTCCCCCCTTCCGCTTCCTCGACGCGGCCTTTGCGTTGGGAGACGGCTCCGGTAAACGAGCCTTTTTCATGGCCGAACAGTTCGCTTTCCAACAGGTTTTCGTTCAGGGCCGCGCAGTTGACCTTGATAAAGGGGCTTTTGTCCCTGGGACTGGCGACATGAATGGCGTGGGCGACCAATTCCTTGCCGGTCCCCGACTCCCCGCGAATCAGGACCGTCGCGTCGCTGGACGCAACCTGGTAAATCGCCTGGTAAACCTCGCGCATCGCGTTGGAGTTGCCGATGATGTTCTCCGGTCGAAAACGGTCCTGGAGTGCTTGTTTCAGGCGAATGTTTTCCTGCTCCAACGTGCTTTGCCGTTCTGTCGCCTGCCGTCGGGCCTTGACGTCCAACGCGATCATGCCCGCGATGATTCTCAATAATTGAATCTCGTGATCCAGTTCCCCCGCTTCGGGATCGTATTTCTTGTCGACGGAAAGAGTGCCGAGTACTTCGTATTCGCAGATGATCGGGACACAAAGAAAACTGATGTCCCCTCGTCCGCGTTGACGCCGATTGTAAATCCGGTCTAAAAACATCGGCTCTTCGGATACTTTCGGAATGGCGACCGGTCGACCGGTTTCGAGCACCTGGCCGACGATCCCCTCGCCCCGTCGGTAGGTCAGTTTGCCCGGTTGGTAATTCGTCTTATCATGAGCGACTTCGAGAACCAACCCCTCCTTGTTCGGCGTAACCAACAGGATCAGCCCCCGGGTCAAGCCGAGTTCGTTGTGCAAAAGATCAAGCGTCGCCGAGAGAATTTCCTCTTGGTCGAGTTCCGAACTTAGCAATCGGCTCAGGTTCAGGATCGCTTCCAGCTCGATTGCGCGATGGGAGTCTTGTTGAATCTTGTCCATGGTCGGGGACCTGCCGTCCAGGCAAAATGAGCTTCGCCCTCTGTCAAACCGCAGCCTCGTTGGGCCGCTGCCATATTGAAGACGGGAATTTCAAACCGGCTGAGTATAACACTTTGTCCACAGTTTGCAAAGGTGTGGCAAAGAGGAACCGATTGCCTTTCTCAAGTCATTATAGAGGCCGATGCATAGAAAAACTGCGATAAATTCAAAAAAACGACAATTTTGTCGTTTTCGCTATCAAGAGGGATATTTTTTGTCGTTTCCGAAATACACGGGCAAATTCAACCGCAAAAAAAAATGTTGTAACTCATTGAATTTGCTGATTTTACAATGATTATCCAAATTTGGTTTTCTATTGGCATCTCAATTGCACACACTTTTGTAAAGTGTGGCGAAGATATGCCGATGTTATTTTCCTGATATCGACAGGTGTTCCCACGCAAAATTTCCGATCGGAAATCCCGTTCGAATCACTATAATTTTAGAGACCTTTTGGAAGGCGGCTATCATGCTTAAAGAACTCAAGATTGACAATATCTATAATCCGTTTGCTGTTGCCCAAGCCCAGATCGATAAAGCGACCGCCGCTCTTGGCCTCGACGAAGGGACTCAGGATTTTCTCCGGACTCCGCAGCGGGAATTCGTCTTTTCGCTCCCTGTTCGTATGGACAACGGCAAGTTTACCGTATTTCAAGGCTTCCGGGTCCAGTTCAACACGGCTCGCGGACCGGCCAAAGGGGGGATTCGTTGGCATCCCGAGGAAACGATCGACACCGTTCGGGCTCTGGCGGCTTGGATGACTTGGAAAACGGCGATTGTCGACATTCCGCTCGGCGGTGGCAAAGGGGGCGTGATCTGCGATCCGAAAGTGATGTCGGACAACGAGAAAGAAGGGTTGGCGAGAGCTTACATCCGGGCCGTATGCCGGGAAATCGGGCTCACGAAGGACGTTCCGGCCCCGGACGTCTACACCAACGGCCAGGTCATGGCCTGGATGATGGACGAATACGAAACGCTCGTGCAGGAACACCAACCGGGTGTGATCACGGGCAAGCCGCTCGCCTTGGGCGGTTCGCTGGGGCGGGGAGACGCAACGGCCCGAGGCGGCATTTACCATGTTCGCGAGGCCGCCAAGGCTTACGGCATCAACCTCAAGGGTGAGGCGATGGCGATCCAGGGTTTCGGCAATGCCGGTCAATACGCCGCGCTGCTCGGCGAGGAACTGCTCGGCATGAAACTGGTCGCGGTCTGCGATTCCAAGGTCGGGTTTTACAACAAGGACGGAATCAGCGTCCGGGAAATCGTCGAGTACAAGGAAAAGAACGGTACCTTGCAAGGCTTCAAGCATGGCAAGGAGATCGCGCCCGAAGAGGTGCTCGAAACCGAATGTACCGTCCTGTTCCCGTCCGCCTTGGAAAATTCGATCAATGCGAAGAACGCCAAAAAGGTCAACTGCCGGATCGTTTGCGAATTGGCCAACGGCCCGACCACGCCGGACGGCGATGTGATCCTCGACCACAAGGAAATCGTCGTGATTCCCGATTTCGTGGCGAACTCCGGCGGTGTGACCGTGTCGTACTTCGAGCAGTGCCAGAACGGCGCGAATTATTATTGGCCGGAGGAGATGGTTCATGAACGGCTCGACCGGAAAATGACCGACGCCTTTTTGGCCGTGTACGAAATGAGCGTTCGGCAGGATTGCAATCTCCGCGACGCCGCCTACCTGGTCTCGATCGACCGGGTTGCCAAGGCCTGTAAGTTCCGCGGTTGGATTTAAACGAATTTTACTTTACTAGCCCCAAGCGTCAGCGCGGGGTGATTCATTGGCAGATTAGCGGTCAGCGGCTTAGCAACTTAGAAGACTGTTTTCGAAGCCGCTAAGCCGCTAAGTTGCCAAGCTGCACGGTTTCATCACCCCGCGCTCACGCTTGGGGCTAGTGTATGACGCTTCGGCTTTGAAATCAAAACAAATATCAAGTGAACTTAGGGATTTTCCCCGAGGCGCTTGATGTTTGTTTTTTCTTGTTTTTGTACGGTCCGCTCTGGACAAAATTCCTCGCTTGGATTACGATAAACGTTGATGCCGTGACGTCGTCGATGTTCGTCGGTCGATGGTCCGACCATTCCTCATCTTACTCAGCGAGAAAACCATGAACCCGGTTCCTTCACCCGCAGATCAACTGAAAACGGCCCAACAGCACCTCGGAGCCGTCGTTTCGAAAGCGCTGCACCCGTCCCCTCTTCACACCGTCGTTCGCGAAACACCCGAACATTATAATCCCTTTACCGTCGCGCAGCAGCAAGTCGACGGTGCCGCCGAAACCCTGAATCTGGACCGCCCCACTCATCAACTGCTCCGCTATCCGGAACGCGAAGTTCATGTCCGGTTCCCAGTCAAGATGGACGATGGGAACATCGAAATTTTCCACGGCTTTCGCGTCCAATACAGCACGGCCCGCGGACCGGCCAAAGGCGGAATCCGTTGGCATCAGGACGAAACGATCGACACGGTTCGTGCGTTGAGCAGCTGGATGACCTGGAAAACGGCGGCCTTGGACCTTCCGCTCGGCGGCGGCAAGGGGGGCGTCGTTTGCGACCCCCGGAAACTGACCGACCAGGAAAAAGAACGTGTCGCCCGGGGTTACATGCGGGCCGTCGCGAAGAGCATCGATCCGAGCTGGGACGTTCCGGCCCCGGATGTCGGCACCACGCCGCAGATGATGGCCTGGATGCTTGACGAATACGAAGTGATCACCGGCAAACGGGTTCCGGGCCTGATTACCGGCAAGCCGATCGGCTTGGGCGGTTCGCAAGGCCGAGCCGACGCGACCGGTCGGGGCGGCTGCATCATCGCCCGGGAAGCCGCGAAGGCGTTCGATATGCCGCTTGAAGGCAAAAGCATGGTCGTTCAGGGCTTCGGCAACGTCGGCATGCACGCCGCGCTGATCGGCGAAGAGATGCTCGGCATGAAGGTGACGGCGATCGGCATGGTCGACGGCGCGATCCACAATCCGAAGGGGATCGACGTCAAAGCGTTGGCCGAATTCAGCAGGCAGCATGGCGGGACGGTCGTCGGCTTCCCCGGGGCGGAACCGTTTCCGATGCACGAACTGCTGACCATGGAATGCGATCTGCTCGTCCCGGCCGCGTTGGAAGGGGTTCTCACGCCGGACAACGCGGCGAAGGTCCAGGCCAAAATGATCCTCGAATTGGCCAACGGGCCCACGATGCCGGAGGCCGATGCGATCCTCAACGAACGGGGAATCATCGTGTTGCCCGACTTCCTGGCCAATGCCGGCGGCGTTACGGTGTCGTATTTCGAGCAGACCCAGAACTCGTACAACTACTACTGGGAAACGGAGGAAATCCGGAAACTGCTCGACCGGAAGATGTCGAACGCGTTCAAGGCGATTTACGAAATGAGCGTCGCCCGAAAAGTTCCGCTCCGTGACGCCGCGTTCCTCGTCGCGGTTTCCCGTGTCGCCGAAGCCTGCAAACTTCGCGGCTGGGTTTAGGCGGTTTCGTTTTTCAATGCCGAGCCCGTCCAACACGAGCGCCAACACGAGCCGGGACCTGTGGCCCCGGTTTCGTTCAACACAAGAAAAGCCGCAAGTTGCGTTCCGTCGCACTTGCGGCTTTTTTTGGCACTAGCCCCAAGCGTCAGCGCGAGGGGATAATTACGTCTGTAGAGAGTTTAATCCCCCCGCGCTCACGCTTGGGGCTAGTACACATATCATTTTTTTAGAAGCTCCAGATAGAATCTTCGCTTAAAAAGACTTTTGCCGGTTCCGCGAGACGTCTTTTCGGGAACGTTTTCCGTTTTTCTTCAACAACCCCTTTCTTTTGTT
Source organism: Thermoguttaceae bacterium (assembly GCA_031556455.1). GTDB lineage: Bacteria > Planctomycetota > Planctomycetia > Pirellulales > Thermoguttaceae > JAVBSX01. The sequence continues at coordinate 10,881 of JAVBSX010000078.1, read as the reverse complement.
CTATACTTCCCCATATTGCATTTCGGATCGGTCGATTCGCTTTCTACGATTCTCAAAGAACAGGAATTCCAAAATCGGTTCTTTGAGATCACCCTTAGGTAAGGTGATATACCGTAGCCGGTATGGGCGGTAGGCTTCGCCCACTGTCAAACCGCGGCCTCGTTGGGCCGCTACCGTATTGAAGACGGGAATTTTAAACCGGCTTGAGTATATACTCGGAAAAAGCGACGTCAGATCCCATCTTTTTCGGTCCAGAACAAAAAAAGGGGGCGGCTATGGACTTGCCAATGCGCGATGCGCTTGAAAGCGGTCGGCATGATAACGGTTATTTCTTGAAAGATGAATTTTCGGACGACGTTCCGAAAAGCGGCTCATCCTCCGTCGGAAATATTTTTCCCTCGGAAACGACACAACCCAAAACCGTGAAGGGGAGGGCCTCCCGCAACGGGGAATATCCTGTTGCCGCCGTTTTTCGGGAAGACGTTTCGTCCGGCACGGTCTTGCTGATTTGCGGCAATGCTTCGGCCCGGACGAGGATGCGTCATATTTTGGAAACGGAGCGTTTCCACGTTTTGGAGGCGGGCTGGGAGGAGCAGGCATTCGCGTTGATCGACCGGGAGACGACCGTCGTTTTGATCGACTCCCTCGCCAAGCGGGGGAGAACGGATCTTCTTTGCCAATCGATCAACGAACGATTTCCGGATTTGCCGATCGTCGTTATGAACGAGTTGCCGGAGGAACCGGAGTTCCGGCGGACGATTTATCGGTATGCCTTTTCCTGTTTGGCGAAGTCGTGCGATAAGTCGCAGCTCGTTTCCTCTCTGACCCGCGCGGTTCAAAACTGCCGTTGTTCGCGGGAAAACCAAGGTTTTCGCGAAACGGTGGGGCATCCGATCCTGCCGATCGGCATGGTCGGAGCGTCGCCCGCGATCCAAATTCTCAACAAGCAAATCGAGGTGTCCGGGCGATTGGACAATACGGTTTTGATTCGCGGGGAACGCGGGACCGGGAAAAACATCATCGCTCAATTGATACACCAAACGAGTGCCCGCGCGAACGCTCCGTTTTTGGTTTTTTCCTGCAACTCTCTTTCGGGCGCGACTTTGGAAGCCGACCTGTTCGGCTACATTCGAGGGTTCTTGAACGTTTCGCAGCCCGAGCGGATCGGCCGATTGGAACTTCTCTCACGGGGCACGGTTTTTTTGGACCAGATCGAATGTCTCTCTTTGCCGCAACAGGCGAAACTGCTTTTGTTTTTGCAGGAGCGAGCCTTTCATCCTCTCGGGGCGTTCGAGACGCGAAAGGCGGATACGCGTATTATCGCTTCGAGTCGAGGCGGTCTTGAGACGGCCTGTGCCCAGGGTCGGTTTCGCGAAGACCTTTTTTCCCGACTCGGTACGACGACGATCACCGCGCCGGCGCTTCGGGATCGGTTGGAAGACATTCCGTCGCTGTCCCAGGCGATCGTTGCGCGATGGGCATGGTTGTACGGCACGAACCAGCCGATCGTTTCCTCGGGAGCGATTTCAAAATTGAAGCAACATTTCTGGCCGGGGAACATCCGGGAACTGGAATCGGTGTTGCAGAAAGCCTTTGAAACGGCGAAAAACTCGATCATTGCCGAGGACGACATCCTGTTGGATTCGCGATCGGGCGAGGATGGCCTCGGGGACGTTGCCCTGGGATTGGCCGGTTTGACGATGGTCGAGATCGAGCGGCAAGCGATCATTGAAACGATCCGGGCTTGCGGCGGAAACCGGGCGCTTTCGGCCCAGAAACTCGGGATTAGCGAGAAAACGATCTACAACAAGATCAAACTGTTCAAATTACGCGGGATCGTTTAATTCAAACCCGGTCCTTAATCCGCTTGCGTTTTAGCCGCGTAGCGCCCGATCAAACTTCCCGCACGAAACGGTCGGTTTGATCGGCGATCCAATCGGCGAGCGCCCGATTCGCCCCTTCGTGAGCCAACACGTTTTGATATTGTGTCGAGAGCCGTTCGACCTGTGGGAGCAGCAGCGCAAAAACCTCCTCGATCCGGCTCCGGATTTTTTCCCTCTGCTCGGTTAGTTTCGGGTGCCGGTACACCCGTTCGAAGAGAAAGCGCTCGAGTTCCGATTTTTCCTCGGCCATTTCCCGGGACGGCCCGAGCAGCGGCGGCAACCGGAGGACCGCTTCGGCCGATTCGACGTCGTGCCGGCCGATCCGCTCCCGCGTCGCCGTCAAAAGATCGTTGACCTGATCGTTAATCAAATCGTGAATCACGGCCCGGCGAAATTCCTTGTCGGTCAAACCGCTCCAACGCTCCCGGACTCGTTCGGCCGAACGCCGCCAAAGCGAAAGGGTCAACAACTCGTCCAACTCCAAAAAGCCGAGCTCAAGGGCGTCGTCCGCATCGTGCGAATCGTAGGAGATGCTGTCGGCCGCATCGACGACCTGGGCTTCGAGGAACGGCGAAAGAACGGCCTGCGGATAATGCTCGTACCGCTCGGCTTGCGGCTCGGCCTTGGCGGCGGATGCCGCGGTCCTGGCCCGACGGCGCTCGCTTTGAACGGCGCGGTACTCCTGTCCGAAAAGCGTTTCCCGGGAAAGGTTCAAGCCGAAAAATTCCGGATAACGCGGCTCCAGTTTTTCGACGATCCGAAGGGCCTGCCGGTTGTGGTTGAAGCCCCCTTCTTTTTCCAACAGCCGATTTAAGGCATCTTCTCCGGTGTGCCCGAAAGGGGGATGTCCGATGTCGTGCAGCAGAGCGAGTGCTTCGATCAAGTCTTCGTTCAACCGGAGTGCCCTGCCGCAGGTTCGGGCGACGGAGGTGACTTCGAGAGTGTGCGTCAACCGCGTCCGGTGATAATGTCCCAGATCGTTGGTAAAAACCTGCATTTTCTCGCTCAGCCTGCGGAACGCGGAGCAATGAATGATCCGATCCCGATCCCGCTGAAACGGCCCCCGGTAAGAATGGGTCGGCTCCGGTCGCAGCCGCCCGAGCGTCGCGCCGCTGAACACGGCGTAAGGAGCTTGAATACGCGATTCCCTGTCTTGGAATTCCGGGGGCATAGGACTGATCTTCAGAAAAATTTCGAATCGGGCAGCAACCGGAAGCGCGAGCGCCCGGTTCCTGAGGCGAAGATGTGGGACGAACCCGGCGCTAACGCTTCGGGCTGCTGTTTGCGGCGGCCTTCGGGTTGGGAACGAGTCGGAGCAGTGCGCCGGCTTCGCCGATTTGAGTGTCCGGGGAGTTGAGGTCGGGAACGACCAGCGGTGCGATTTCGGCGAGCGGGGCGTTGAGCCCGGCGAAACGCAACAGGTCGGGAAAAACGAAATCTTCTTCGACAAGAAGTTCTCCGCCGATCTTGTCCGTTGAAAAACCGATCCCGTTCGCGGTCGGCTCCAACGAACAAAACGACGCCGACGGGAGCGAGTCGGGTTCCCCATCATCCGGCGGGACTTCGGAGCCGGTCAGTTGGGCGATCCAAGCCTGAAAATAGGCAGAGAATACCTGCATCCCGATAAAAAGTTCCCGCCGCGAAACGCTCACGTAGGTTTGAAACGGCGAAAAAACGGGTGCCGTTCGATCAGGGTTGAGTGATTTTCGGACCGGCTCGAAAAAGATGCGGCACTTGAAATCGCCCGGCGGCTTGCGGGCGGGCGGCACGTTCAGCGTATGGGACGAAAAATTTCCGGGCGGCGGCGGAGAGGCCCAGTTCCAAATCGCCTCGCGGCCCGGCAGCTTGACCGAATCGGCCGCGAGCGACGGCAGGGAATAATGCAGGAGGGCAAGGGCGTGCTTTTTCGGCGAGATCGGCAGTTCCTCGACGCGACCTTCGGCGATGTAGGTCAAAACCAGCGGCTGCCGGCCGTCGAAATTCGGCGGCTGGTTGACGAACTGAAAAGGTGCGAGGCTCAAATGCGACATGTACGGCGGCAGGAGGAGCGTTCCGGCGAACGCCTCAATGTCCGATTCGTCGATATTGGCCCAAAAGGAGAGCATTTGTTAGAGGGTAGAGGACAGAGGGCCGCGACCTGTGGTCGCGACAACGAAGCATTGTGGTACGTTACTGAGTTCCAGATTCAAAATGGCTTTCCGTCACCCCCGCGCAGGCGTGGGTCCAGAGGGAAACCGTATCTCTGGATCCCCGTCGCGCGGGGATGACGGAAAGTAAAATCAAAAATTTTTACGCTGCACAATAACGCGGTTATTTGCTCAGGAAAATGAACGTGCCGCGCTTGTTGCTCAGGATCACATCGGGAACGCCGTCCTTGTTCAAATCGCGGGCGACGACCTGAGTGCCGACCCCGGACGCCTCGTCGATCAGGTGCGGAATAAATTTGGCCCGGCCGTTCGCTTCCCGTTTCGTTTCGAACCAATACAAAACGGGCGGGGACATCGGTTCCTTGTCCCCTTTCGAACCATGCGCCCACCAACGCTTGCCGGTCACGAAATCGGTGATCCCGTCGCCGTTGAAATCGGCGATGTCGAAAGCGTGCAGCTGCGAAATCCGAAACTCGCTCGAATTTTCGTCCGGAGCGGGGGAAAGAATCTCATGCTTTTCCCAAGTGATCCGGCCTTCCGCATCGCGAATCTGTTTGTACCAAAGCAGGCCGTACAAATGACAATGCCAACTCGTGATCACATCGTTCTTGCCGTCGCCGTCGACATCGAACACGACCAGTTGCGCGGCCGCATCGGCGAAGTCAAATCGGTGAAACGTCCAAGGCTCGGTGCTTTTCGGATCGACCGGGGCCTCCCACCAACCTTCGGACCCGAGCATGTCGAGCCGACCATCGCCGTTGATGTCGCCGAAACCGATCCCGTGCCCGCCCCGTTGGATGTTGTCGCCCGGAGACGAAACCGGATGAAATGCCCAAAGCTCGTAGGGTTTTTCCGGATCGTAAGAACCGTAACCGAAAAGGCCGTCCTTGACGTAAACGAGGTCCGGCCTGCCGTCGCCGTTCATATCGGTCATTTGAGGGGATTCGTTGCCGACCGAGGGGATCGCGAGCGTCTTTTTCCAAGGCCCGGGAACCCCTTTCGGATTTTCAAACCAATGTCCGGCCCCGCCGGGGAAGCCGACGATCAGAACATCGGCCCAACCGTCGCCGTTGAAATCTCCGGGAAAGGCGAAAAAGAATTCGCTGTAGGCCTCCGGATCGATTTCGCGGACCTCGGCGTATTCGTGTCGAACCTTGAAATCGGGCCCTTCGTACCAGTACGGCCCGGCGACCACATCGAGCTGCCTGTCGTTGTTGAAGTCGGCGACATTCGCGCCTTCCGCGAAGAATTTTTCGCTCAGCGTCAATTTTTGAAATGTCGGAATTTTACCCTCGGCCGCGAAAAGGAAGGGGCAAAAGCAAAGAAACACGAGCGCAAAAAGATATCTCATGGGCGAGCCGGAGGTTGGAGGGCGGAACGAAAATAAAGTGAAGTGTATTTTAACACAGCCGTCCGCCGACGGCAATCAAGAGGATCGCAAAGTCGTTGAAATCTGCCGTTTTCGCATAAAGCAAGACCGTCATTTCGACCGGAGCAACGCGCAGGGAGAAATCTCACCCTCGCGCGAGGGCCGGAATTCCAACTTTTCCGGCGAGGGTGAGATTTCTCGCTCCGCTCGAAATGACGTGGTGTTCTGTTCGCTTTTCAATTCGATAACATTGCACCACTCTCAAACGTCAGCGTAGGCAGGGCTACTGTCGGACCGACTTACGCTTTCGCGGGAACTTTTTTGAGCTGCTCCTGAATCGCGGCGATCGCGTCTTCGGCGGTGCATTTGAAAAGATACTTTTCGCCGACGATCACCGTCGGGCCGCGCTCGCAGTTTTCCGTGCAGAAGGTCGCCTCGACCTCGACGAGGTGCCCCAACGCTTCGTCCTGGACGAAATTGACGATCTTGTTGAGCACCCCTTGGGAACCGCGAACGAAGCAGCTGGTCCCGACACAGACCGAGACCTTGACCTGCGGGTCTTCGCCCCCTTCGACGACCGGGATCGCAAGACCGTAAATCCGGCGCCGGGAATGGTACTTCGTGTGCAGAAATTCGTGAGCCGCCGGACCGCCGACCTCGCCCAAATGCTTTTCGTAGGTTTCGGCCAAAAGGTGGTTGTCCTGCGGTTTGTGCAACTGCAACATCTTATCGGCCCGATACAACCCTTCGGCCCGGTTTTTGCGAACGTCCCAGGTCGTGCAAACCGGCTGGCCCGCTCCGCCGACGCAGCCGCCCGGACAGGCCATTACCTCGATCAAATCGTATTGCACTTCGCCCGCCTTGATCCGTTCGACGAGTCGCCTCGCGTTGGCCAATCCGAAAACGACGGCCAATCGGACCTTCAGCCCGTCGATTTCGACTTCGGCTTCCCGCAAATCTTCTTCGCCGCGCACTTCCTGAAACTCGAACGAATCGACCTTGACCCCTTTGATCCTTTCGACGGCATACCGCAAGACGGCCTCGGTCACACCGCCGGACGCTCCGAAAATGACGCCCGCTCCGGTCTTGAAACCGAACGGCATGTCGAGCGATTGTGGCTGGAGCTCGTTGAAATGAATGCCGGACTCTTCGATCATCCGGGCCAGCTCCTGCGTCGTGAGAACGTAATCGACGTCGTAAGCGCCGTCTCGTTTGAACTCGTCCCGCTTCGCCTCGTATTTTTTCGCCGTACACGGCATGATCGAGACGACGACGAGATTCTTTTTGTCGACGCCGAGTTTTTCGGGCAGGATTTTTTTCGCGACCGAGCCGAACATCTGTTGCGGCGAGCGGCAGCTCGAGAGGTTCGGCAGATAATCGGGCAAAAACTGCTCGGCGTATTTGACCCAGGCCGGGCAGCAAGAGGTAAATTGCGGCAGCCGTTCGCCTTTGGTTTTCCGGGCGATAAATTCTTCGGCCTCTTCGAGCACGGTCATATCGGCGGCGAAGCTGGTGTCGTACACCTGGTCGAAGCCGATCGCCTTGAGGGCGGCGACCAACCGGCCCATTTCGACGCTGCCCGGAGTGCCGCCGAACGCTTCGCCGATCGCGACGCGAACGGCCGGGGCGATCTGGGCGATCACGACCTTGTCCTTGTTGTTGACCTCTTTCCAAACCTGATCGACATCATCCCGGGGGATAAGGGCTCCGACCGGGCAGACCGTCGCGCACAGCCCGCAGTTGACGCATTCGACGTCGCAGAGATTTTTGTGGAACGGCGGCACGACCTGCGTCTTTTGGCCGCGGCCGGCGAAACCGATCGCCCCGACCCCTTGGATTTCGTTGCACGCCCGGACACAGTCGCCGCAGAGGATGCACTTGTTCGGATCGCGGACGAGCGAAAGGCTGGAGCGGTCGACCGGCAGGGCCGGCTGCGTCCGTTTGAACCGGACGTTGTTGACTCCGAACTGCTTCGAGAGCGTCTGCAACTTGCAGTTCGTACTCTTCGCACAGGTCGGACAGTTCATGTCGTGATTCGCAAGAATCAATTCGAGGGCGACCTTTCGCATTTCGCGAAGTTCCTCGGTATGGGTCCGGACGACCATCCCTTCTTCCGGCGGCGTCGAGCAGGAGGCGAGAATTCCCTTGCCTTGCACGTCGACGAGGCAAAGCCGGCAAGCTCCGTAAATGCTCAGCTCGGAATGGTAGCAGAAGGTCGGGATTTCGATCCCGGCCTTGCGGGCGACCTCAAGCAGGTTGCGTTCGCCTTGAATCGGAATCTGTTGGTTATTGATCGTCAGCGTCTTGACGTTGGAGTTCATTGAAAATCCTCAAAAAGGTTTATGTAATGAAATGTAATGTAATTTGATCTTTCAAGAGCCGTAGGTGCAGCGAAGCGCAACCTACGGACCGGCTTGTCCCGGTTTTACGTCTCTATCTTTCGCCGTTATGTCTTCGCCAATTCTTTTGCGTGTTTTCGTTCATATTCCTGCACGTAATCCGGAAACGGAATGCCCGTCGCCCAGTGGTAAATGCAATCGGGACACAAATCGTATCCGTTCGGCCAACAAATCGTCCCCCATTCCGAGTCCAGTTGAACGGAGTTGAACACCTCAGGATCAAGGAGCTGTCCGGCCAACGAATCCCGATCTTCTTGGGACCACTCTCGCAATTTTTCCGCAAAATCCATTTCGGCGACCGTTCCGTCGTTGAATTGAAATTCAATCGCATGCGGTCCGGTAATTTTTATCTGTTTGATCGTATGCATTTTTTCACTCCAAGGGGGCGATCTCCTCGAACCGGGGATTCGGTTTTTGCGATTCCTCCCAATTCTTTCGGAGTTCATTTCGGTGTAAAGCGGCCCATTCGCGAATCATTCGATCCGCGTTTCTCGGCATACGGCCTTCGAGTAACAAACCGGTTTCAACGGAATACATCGCCTGATATTCATTATATCTCGCATGAAAATGCGGGGGATGGTGGTCGTTTTGGTTGATCCGGATTTGTATTCCGTAAAACCGACTCAGTTCAGGCATGTTGTAAATTCCTCGCCAATGAGCCGTAGGTGCAGCGAAGCGCAACCTACGGACCGGCTTGCACCGGTTTTACGTCTCTATCTTTCGCCGTTATGTCTTCGCCAATTCTTTTGCGTGTTTTCGTTCATATTTCTGCACGTAATCCGGAAACGGAATGCCCGTCGCCCAGTGGTAAATGCAATCGGGACACAAATCGTATCCGTTCGGCCAACAAAGTGTCTTCCATTCGGGGTCGATATTGACTTGTGCAAAATATTCCGGGTCGCCGAGCGGCTCGGCGATGCCGTCAAACTGGACATGCTTTCTCACGTCAAAAACGCCCTTGCGTCCGTCGGCAAAAGCAAGGTTCAGTCGAAAATCAGGCAAAACCTCCAAGCGGATAATATCGTGATCGGCCATTTTATGTATTTCCGCCGTTTAAACGGTTGCCAGTTCTTTTTCCGCGACCGGGCTATTCGCTTTTTCTTCATCGAATTCATGGAAGCGGTATCCCTGTTTTTTCGAGGCGGTAAACAGAGCGTCGAGCAGCTTCGTTTTCTCCTCCGGATGCGTCCCCCGGACCAGGGCGGCGAGCGCGATCTTTTCGGCTTCGTCGAATTTACCGGCCTTGATCGCGATCCAGGCGGCACTGCGGCTATAAATCGATTCGGTTAGTTTATCGCGGTCGTCATGTGTTTGATCATATCTTGCCCGGATGAGTGCGATCGCTTGTTTTTCCAATTCGATCGCTTTTTCATAATCGCGAATTTTGTCGGCCTCGCTGTAAACTTTATCCTTGCGTCGAGGATCGTAACCCAGCTTCGCGAAGGTGAAGATATCCAAGGCTTCGTTGTGAATGTTGCGAAAAATTTCCAGGCTCGTATTGCTCATTTTTTCTCCTCCAATCGTGTTTGAGGTTTCGAAAACTCGGCAATTCCAATAATCGCGGGAAGGTCGGTCGGATCGGATCGGTCGGATTGAATCAGCTTCAACTGCAAGCGCTGTTTGATTTGAGCCGGCGTTCCCGAAAAAATTCCGGAAATTTCCAAACGTCCGCTCGGTTTTTCAATTTCCGACTCCGTTTTCAACATCAACCAATAATCGATTCCCGTATCGCTCTCCGCACGCTCCAAAACTTTGTAAGGGGTCAATTGATCGACCAACAATGCAATGATGCAAACCGCAGCGAATTCCGTCGTTTCGTTTCGATTGTTCCAGGTTCTCCGCATGCGTTCATCGATAACGGTATCCCAACGAAGTTCGAGATCGACGTTCCAATCTCCAAAAACATTCAGGACCGTGCCCGGTTTATGGCCCAACTTGTCCAAACAGACCAGACACGCTTCAAGCAACGATTCCCCGAAATTCGAGGTGATTCCGGGAAAGCCGTCTCGAATTTGTTCCAGATCGAGTGTTTCCATTCCGTCGAATTCCACATTAATTATACATCTATTGTACCCGTACAAAAAATAAGCCAAAGGGCTTTCCGTGGTGAGACATTGAATCTCCGACGTCTTCGCCGTTCGGCTAAACGGGTATCACCCGCAACCGATCACGGCGCCGAACTTGCAGGCTTTGCCGCACTCGCCGCACTTGATGCATTTGTCCGGGTCGATGTGATGCGGCTTCTTCCGCTCGCCGGTGATCGCGTCGACCGGGCATTTTTTCGTGCAGGCCGTGCAGCCGACGCATTTGTCCGCCAAAATTTCCGGCTTCATCAACGCCTTGCACTGGCCCGAGGGACAGCGCTTTTGGAAAACGTGCGACTCGATCTCCGCACGGAAATGTCGCATCGTCGAAAGCACCGGGTTCGGGGCCGTCTTGCCCAGCCCGCAAAGCGAACCTTTCGAAACCGTTCGTGCGACCACATCGAGCAGATCGAGCGTCTCTTGCGATCCGTTCCCTTCGATGATGTCGTCGAGCAAGGCGAGCATCTGTTTCGTCCCTTCCCGGCACAGCAGGCATTTGCCGCACGATTCATTCTGCGTAAATTGCATGAAAAATCGGGCCATTTGCACCATGCAGGTGCTCTTGTTCATTACCACGAGCCCGCCGGAGCCGACCATCGCCCCGGCCGAGCGGAGCGAATCGAAATCGAGCGGCAGATCGAGATGCTTTTCCGTCAAACAGCCGCCCGACGGGCCGCCGATCTGCACCGCCTTGAACGATTCGTTCGAAAGCTTGCCCTTCGAATCGATCACGCCCCCGCCGATGTCGAAAATGATTTCCCGCAAGGTCGAACCGAACGGCACTTCGATCAGACCGGTGTTGACGACATGCCCGGTCAGCGCGAACGTCTTGGTTCCCGGCGAGCCTTCCGTTCCGCCTTCGCGGTACCACTTCGCCCCGTTGAGCATGATCAGCGGCACCGAGGCAAGCGTCTCGACGTTGTTGATCACGGTCGGCTTCCCCCACAATCCGCTTTGCGCCGGGAACGGCGGCTTCGGCATCGGCATCCCGCGGCCCCC
>JAVBSX010000410.1:0-20475 GCA_031556455.1 Thermoguttaceae bacterium | reverse complement strand
CGGGGGAGAAACTCAAAACAAACAGAAGAACTGGGCGCTCAAGGGAGCCGAACAACGAGCGGCCCGAGCGGTCAGCCGGGTCGTCAAGGTCCGGTGCGAGCAAGACAAATTAACCCTTTTGCAGCAGCCGGGGGTGCTTCGTAACCGGACGGTGCCGATCGGCGATTCGATGGAAACGGCCTCGCAAGAGCTGGTTCAATTCGTCTGGGATTATATGGAAACCTGGGACATGGCCGGGGAAAACCATTATTGGCGTCCTTTGCTGAAGGTGCAGGTCGGCCCGGGCGCCGAAACACGATTCGAACAATTTCAATCGACCCTCCGGGAAAGCGGCTTCGGGGTTGAAAATGTGAAATAGAGGATAGCGACTTAGCGGCTTAGCGGTCAGCAGCTTAGAAGACGGTTTTCCAAGCCGCTAAGCTGCTATCCGCTAACAATCAACTATGCGACGACGTAAAGGTAATGGGATGGACGAGATCGAGGCGGGGCAAGACTCCTTTCTCGATATCGTTTCGAACATCGTGGGAATTCTCGTTATTCTCGTGATGGTCGCCGGGGTGCGCGCCAAAGGGATGCCGAAAATCGATCGGAGTGCCCCGGTCGCGGAAGCCGTCAACGAGCCGCAAATGCGGGAAGCGTTCGAAAGCCTGACTCAAAAGGCGCAAAACTTTGAAATCGTTCAAGCGGAGGCCCGTTCGATCGGTGAGGAGGTCCGGCACCTGCAAGAGATCCTCGCGACCCGATCGCGGGAACGAGGCGAATTGATCGGGTTGCTCGGCATTCTCAAGACGGAATACGATCTCGCGAGCGAAAAACTGTCCGAATCCGAAAAGGAAAAACTGGCGATCGAGGGGCAGCTCCGGGAAATCGACGACAAGCTGACGGAAGCGGGTCGGACCAAAGCCTGGTTGCTGCAAAATCGCCCGCAGGCGACCGTCCTTGAGAATCTGCCGACCCCGCGTTCGGAAACGGTCAACGGCAACGAAGCACATTTTCGTTTGAAAGGAGGACGGATCGTGCATGTTCCCTTCGATGCGCTGATCCAAAAAATGATTTCCGAGGTCAAAGGCCGGATTTCGGATGTCGCGAAAAAAGGGGAATGGAGCGGCTCCGTCGGGCCGTTGGAAGGTTTCGCGATGCCGTATCGGGTCGTCGTCCGCAACATTCACGATTCCCGGGGCATGGGCTACAGCATCGATTTCGCGGAAAGCGAAATCATTCCGGAGCAGGATACGATGGGCGAAACGCTGGAGCAGGCGTTTGCCCCGCAGTCCGATTTTCAACGGCGGCTGGCCGCATACCGGCAAGACCTCTATACGCTCACGCTTTGGGTTTACCCCGATTCGTTCGAGGAATACCAAAAGGTCAAAAAATATCTTTTCTCGCGAGGGTACAAAACGGCGGCGCGGCCGCTCAATTTCGATGATCCGATCGCCGCCTCCTCGCACGGAACGAAATCCTCGACGCAATGATTCGCGAAGAAGGGTTGATCGGGGCAAGGTCGTACAAAGTCGTGAAAATAGCCTTCGCCAAAAAGCGCGGCCGACGGATCACGACGCCCATGCAATTCTCGTGTCATTTCTTTGACAGTGGGCGAAGCCGACCGCCCATACCGGCTACGGTATAATATGGTATAATAGAATATGTTCCGTGTTTGCTATGTCCCGGTAAGACCTTGGGGTTAACATGAACGATAAGGTATCGACTCCTACCGTTTTTTCCAGTATGACATTCCGAATCCTGCTCTTGTGCGGGATCGTCGGGATTTTTCTTTGGAGCAATTTGAGCATTCTTTTCCGAATCAACGAGGAACTTCGCGAAAGCGCCAAAGAGGATTTGATTTTCAAAAGCAAAGTGACGGCCGAGACGGTCGCTCATTTTTTCGAAGGAAAAATACACACTGTTTTACTTCTCGCCCAGTACAAGCCGATTCGGGATTACATGATCGAGTCGAAAAACTCGGAAGAGGCGAAAACCAACCGGAACTACGGTTTGGTTTCCGAGATGTTTCAGGCGGCCGATCAAATGTACGTCGAAATCAACGACGCCTACCTGGGGAAAGGCGAAACCACTTCGGGGGCGGTCACCTGGTTGGCCAGCGTGCCGGGAAATTTTTTGATGACCCCCCGCGAAATCATGGACGAACACTCCCAACCGGACCCTTGGATCACGGTCCAGCGTCCCTGGTTCTCGAATGTCGTCCATTCCCAGGGGATCGCTTTTACCGACACGTATATGGATATCGAATTTAATGCGGCCTGCGTCAGTATCCTCAAGAAGGTCGAAGAAAAAAGCCTTTCCGGAGAGAATGTCTTTTACGGCGTCGTCGGAATCGACGTGTTTATGCCCACGGTTATGGAAATCATGAACAAATCGAATGCCGGCACCCGCAGCACCTCGATTCTGACGGACAGCAAAGGAGCCGTCGTCTATTACAAAGGGACCGATTTCGTCGACGGCCGGATGCTTTCCGACCTCGGGGACGGTTTTGACGAGGTCGCCCGCTTCATCCGGGAGGGGAACACGGGGGCGGCGCTTCTCAAGATCAACAACCATCCCACCTATGTCGGTTTTTCCCAGGTCCCGATTCCCGGGGCGGATTGGCACGTCATTACCCTGACCAATAAAGAGGAAGCGGAAGCGACCGCGACGACCTATTTCAACGCGATGGTCTTCGTCGGGATCATCGATCTGCTCCTTTTGGCGATTCCGGTTTTGGGTTTCATCCTTTTCGAGCGGCGAAAAAACAGCGAACTGGCCAAGGCCAAAACGGCGGCCGAACAGGCCAACCAGGCGAAAAGCGAGTTTTTGGCCAACATGTCGCACGAAATTCGCACGCCGATGAACGGGGTGCTCGGGCTCGCGGACATTTTGAAAAACACTCCGCCGCTCACGCCGATCCAGCTCCAGTACATCAATGCGATCACCGGCAGCGCCGACTCTCTTTTGACGGTGATCAACGATATCCTCGATTTTTCCAAGATCGAGGCCGGGCACCTTGCGATCGAAGAAAGAGAGTTTGATTTGCAACATCTCATCGACGGAGCCTGTGAGGTCCTCAAGCAAAGAATCCAGGAAAACGGCGTGGTTTTCACGAAAACGATCGATCCCGGGATTGAAGGACGTTACCTGGGAGATGAACTCCGGATTCGCCAGGTCTTGGTTAATTTGATCGGCAATGCGGTCAAGTTCACGGAAAAGGGCTGGATCGCCGTTCGCGTCCGGCCCGAGAATGAGGCAAACCGGGAACCCACCGTTCTCTTCGAAATCGAAGATACGGGGATCGGCATCCCGGAAGAAAAGGTTCGGGATATTTTCGATGCGTTTACCCAAGCGGATTACAGCACCTCCCGGCGTTTCGGCGGGACCGGGCTCGGCCTGTCGATTTGCCGCCGGCTCGTTGAATTGATGCGTGGGGAAATCGGCGTCCGGAGCGTTCTCGGGGAAGGTTCGACGTTCTGGTTTCGCTTGCCGCTTCAACCGGCCCAGGCGGCAACCTCGAACACGCCGCCCCTTCAGGTCGCGGAGCAACAACGGCCGGGCGAATTCGCCAAGCCGCTTCAAATCCTTTTGGCGGAAGACGTCCGGGTCAACATCCTTGTCGCGACGACGATGATTCGTTCCCTGGGGCACGAGGTCGATGTCGCCGAAAACGGCCTCCTCGCCCTCGAAAGAATGCGGGAAAAGTATTACGACCTGGTTTTTATGGACTGCCAAATGCCGGAACTCGACGGGTACCAATGTACGACCCGGCTGCGGGGCACCGATTCCGGGGTCAAGAATCGGGACGTGCCGGTCGTTGCAATGACGGCTCATGCGATGTCCGGCGATCGCGAAAAATGCCTCGAAGCGGGAATGAACGATTACATCGCCAAGCCGATCAACATCGAACGCGTTTCTGAAATGATTCTCCGATGGGGAAAACGCTGATCTTTGGCGATGCTTCGGCTGTTTGGTTTCCCACAACAGCAGCCCGAAGCGTCAGCGCCGGGTTGGCCTCACGTTTTCGTATTGGACAACCGGGCGCTGACGCTTCCGGCTGCTGTCTTGCAAAAGCGAAAGTGAACCGCTCACCTCAAACTCCTATGAAAAATCGAGTTCGCGTCTTTCTCGCCGTCGAGCTTTCCCAAGAGGTTCGCAGCACAATCGAACGGCTGGTCCGTTCAATTCGAAAACAAAACGACGGCGTCAAATGGGTCGAGACGCAAAGCCTGCATCTGACGTTGAAATTTTTCGGTGAGATCCCAACGAGCGAACTCTCGGTACTTGCCGCAACGGCGAACACGGCAGCCCGGCAAGCGGTTCCGTTCGATTTGGAATTGCAGAGCCTGGGAGCGTTCCCGAATCTGAAATCGCCGAGAACGCTTTGGATCGGCTGCCGTCAGGGGAGCGAAAACCTGATCGACTTGGCTGCGTCGATCGAGGAAAAGATGTTCGAGATCGGCTACGCGAAGGAAAACCGCCGTTTTTCGCCGCACTTGACGATCGGCCGGATCAAACGGGACGCGTTTTCGAGCGATTTTTTCTCGCTCCTGCCGGATGCCGATCAGACACGGGCCTTCGGATCGTGCCCCGTCGGGGAAATCGTTCTCTTTGGCAGCGAGTTAACCTCCCGGGGGCCGGTTTATACGCGATTGGCCTCGGCCCCGCTGGGTAACGGCTGACCGGCCGAAGCGGTATTCTACTCAAGTCGGTTAAAATTTCCGTCTTCAGTAGGGCAGCGGCCCAACGAGGCTGCGGTTTGACAGAGGGCGAAGCCTACCGCCCCTACCGGCTACGGTATTCTAATGAAACCCGTCGTCCATTCCCAGCGTGGTTTGCAGCGAGGAAAACAGTTCGATGTACTCCCCTTTCGAAGAATGAACGTGTTCGGCTTCGGTCAAAAATCGGACCTGCTCGTTGAGCTGAATGTTTTTTTCCGCGAAAATCCGTTCAAAGGGTCGCACATCTTCCCCGTAAACGATCAGGAGCTTGTGTTCGTCAAATTGAATTTCAACGGGGATCGACGGATTGAGAACCGCGATGCCCGTGCAACCGTCGTTCATCAACAGCTCTTCGAAAGAATAAAGATGGCTTTTGAGGACCGGCAGGTCGATGTGTTCGCGATACAGGTCTTCGTGCCCGCGTCTGCCCTGTTTGTGACTGGTTTCCAAAACGACATCGACGATCGAACCGAGCGGATCAAGAAGATCGAGAAACGTCTCGAAAAGACTCTCTCGCGAGACGGCCGCCATAAGCACGGGAACGGTCGTGTGGTTCGAGGGGTCGCGATAATGATCGTGTCGGAATCCCTGTTCGGGGACGATTTTCAGATCGAACGACGGCCGAATCGCATCGGTCAGAACGAATTTCCCATATTGAGCAACCGCGAGATGTGATTCCAGTTCGACTTTCGGAACCTGTTCGAAACTGTTGTAGCCCTCGGCCAAAGATTCGTCCCGGAATACATTTCTGAAAAATCGCTTTAAGAAGCCCATGTTTCGAAAAAAGCTGATTGTTTATTATTTTAATAACCGATCTTGAACAGTGCGACGATTTGTTTGCAACCATGTCCGAAGATTGGCCGATATTTTTGTCTCGCGAAACGAAAAGAATCATTTGCTAACCACTTTAAATTAGGTCGTTTGGGCGTTTCGTGCCAAGAAGAAACAGAGAAAAAGCGGAAAATCAGAGAATTCTTGCATGATTATTCTCCCCAGACGTTAAAAACGCTGTAATCCGTACAATGTCGCGAAGATCGCGTTTTTCAAAAACACGTCATTTCGACTGAAGCGTAGCGCACGGAGAAATCTCACCCTCGCGTGAGGGCCGGAACTCCGACTCTTTCGGCGAGGGTGAGATTTCTCGCTCCGCTCGAAATGACGAACAGAGGGTCGGGGTTCAAAAAACCGCGCGGCGGAGTCTAACGATTTTTCCAATTTTGACACGTCGTTCAGAAAGGAAAGAAAAACGAGAAGGGATTGGCGATAAAAATGGAAAGAGTCTTTTTCTGACCATTGAAATTTGGTTTTCCCTCTTCGATTTTTGTTTTTCCCTGCGGGTCCGTGGTGTTTTCCAAAAAATCTTCCCCTGATCCTTTTCGGTCGCCCCGAAGAATTTTGATTGTCCGGCTCAGGTCGCCGGGCGATGTCGTTCACACTTGGCCGGTTTTGTCCGCTCTTCGGATTCGTGATCCCCATGCACAAATCGCCTGGTTGGTTGAGGAAAACAGTGCCGGCCTTTTGAGCGGACATGGTGGGATCGACCGGTTGATGATCGTCAAAAAAGGTTGGATGCTGTCGCCGAGAGCGGTCTTGCAGCTCCGGCGACGGTTGCTGGCTTTTGCCCCGGACCTGACGATCGATGCCCAAGGTCTTTTGAAAAGCGCCTTTGCCGCTTGGATTTCCGGAGCACGATACCGGATCGGTTTCGACGGTCCGGAAGCGCGGGAGGGAAGCCGTTTTTTCAATAACGTCCGCGTCTTGCCGAACTCCGAACATATCGTCGAGCGAAATTTCCAGCTTTTGGAACCGCTCGGGATCGTCGGCGGCAGCCTCGCGTTCGATTTGCCGGAACGAGAAATCGACGGTCGAATCGCGGAACAAACGTTGCACGATCTCGGATTCGGCGAATCGTTCGCGATCATGCACCTCGGGGCGTCTTTCGAATCGAAAAGATGGCCGGCGGATCGTTGGGGAGCGGTTGCGCGGCATTTGAAAGAACAATGGAACCTGCCGACACTCTTGGTTTGGGAAAGAAAATCGGAACGACGCTTGGTGAAAACGGCGGTCGAGCATTCCGGAGGCTCGGCTTTTTGTGCGCCGAAAACATCGTTCCCGGAATTGGCGGCTTTGCTTCGAAAGGCGACGCTTTTTCTCGGTTCCGATGCGAACCCGCTGCATTTGGCGGCAGCCGCGAACGTTCCGTGTATCGGTTTGTTCGGACCGACGCTCGCCCGTCGCAACGGGCCTTACGGAGAAATGAGCATCGCGATCCAAAAACGGTTCCCCGCCGGCGTTCGACCCCAGCCGCGACGGGCGGGCCGCGAGCCGATGAGCGCGATCGAACTCGGCGACGTCTGCGATTCCTGCGATCGGTTGCTCGGAAAGCTTTCCGGCGAAGAGCCCCCGATCAGCATTGCAATCCCGCCCGAACGAAAAAACGTCGCCTGATTCACTCCCCTTGCGGGTTCGCCTCTTACGGATTCGCGCGACCCGTTCGCAGAGTTTTTCTCAAGAGATATGAATTCTCGTCATTCCTGCGTTGCAGAGAATGACGAACGGAAAATTCAATTCTTGTCCCGAACATCGACTAGGTCGGCCCCAAACATTTCCCTCGCTTTCGCGATCATCGGGTGATCGTTCAGCTCCGCGATCATTTTTCCTTTCGCCCTCGAATCCTGCATCGGGGTCGGTTTTCGTTCCTGCGGCTTTTCTTCCTTGACTTCGACCGTCTCGAACCGGATTTGGATCGGTGTACCGACCGTTTTTTCAAGGGCGGCCGCGATTTTGCCGATTTCCTTTTCGCAAACCGATTTCGGCAGCGAGTTCGAGGTCCCTTGCGGAACCGGGAAGGTAACGACGAAAAGGTTCGGCTTCCGGAATTCGATTTTTCGGAAACTCAGGGCATTGCCGGAAAGCAGCGTCGGCAAATCGCGAACGGCGTCCCGCCAAACCTCGGCCGCCGCCCGGTCGTCGAGGGCTCGCAAATCGATTTTTCCGACCGGTTCCGGCAGAGTTGGTTCCGGAGGAGCCGGAACCGCACGAACCGATTCGGGAAAGGCTTCGCTCAAAAGCGACACCGGATTTTGGGTTTTCTCATCTTTTTCCCCAATCTGCCGGCTTTCAACCGTCCCGATCTCTCCGGCCGGAATTTTTCCGGATGTGACCTCCGAGGGCGGTTCCAAATTGATTATCCGCGGGACGCTGCGCATGGTTTGCGGCGGCCCGGCCGGCAGCGAAAGCGAGCCGAGCTGCCCACTTTTGAGCTGTTCGAGCAGAACGGCGAGGGATTGCATCTGCTGCAAATGGGCAATTCGGACGAACGCCAGTTCGATGAGGATCCGGCCCTGCGTGCTGAAACGCATCCGATTGTGCGTCTGATCGAGAATTTGCAGCGCCGCCAAAATCCGTTGGACGCCGAACTCTTTCGCCAATTGTTGAATCTGCTCAAACCGGTTCGGATTGGAATAGAGCAGCAATTTCGCCGTACCGCCGGACGAAACGACCATCAGATCGCGAAACGCTCCCATCACCTGTTCAAGAAAAATTCCGTAATCGACCCCTTCGGCCGCCGCCGAATCGAGTTCCTCGAACACCAAATCGCTTTGACAGGACTGCAAGGCGTCCAGCAGCCGAAAAATCCGCTGATCATCCGCCGTCCCGAGCATTTCATGCACATCGGAAAGCCGGATATGTTCGGGGGCGAAAGAGAGAAGCTGCTCCAAAAGCGACTGGGCGTCCCGCATCGAACCGGCCGCGCGGCGGGCCAGGGTCTCGAACACCCCGTCGTCGGCGCCGACATGTTCGGCTTGGGCGATTTGAGCGAGTTTGTCGGAAATCGCCGTCGAATCGATCCCGGCAAAATCGAACCTTTGGCAGCGGGAGAGAATCGTGATCGGGATTTTGTTCGCCTCGGTCGTGCAAAAAATAAACTTGACGTGCTTAGGCGGCTCTTCCAACGTCTTGAGCAAAGCGTTGAACGCTTCCCGCGTCAACATGTGCACTTCGTCGATGATGTAAATTTTGTAACGGGCTCGGGACGGCCGGATCGAGGCGTTTTGCCGCAGCTGCCGGATTTCGTCGATCCCCCGGTTGCTCGCCCCGTCGATTTCAAGCACATCGACATCTTCCCCGGTGCTGATGCTGTCGCAAATCTCACATTCGTTGCACGGATGCGGCGTCGGACCGCAAACGCAGTTGAGCGATTTCGCGAAAATCCGAGCCGTCGAGGTTTTGCCAACCCCACGCGCGCCGGTAAAAAGATAAGCGTGTCCGACCCGATTGGTCGTGATCGCATTGGAAAGCGCTTGGGCGACATGATGTTGCCCGATGAGTTCGTCAAACCCTTTCGGGCGATACCGTCGGGCGACGACCTGGTATCCCTCTTCGGCGGACTGGGCGTTGTTGTTCGATTCTTTCGATTCTGGGGACATGAGTTTGGAGTGAGGCGTTTTCGAGCTGTTCTCAGTACAACACCAGCCTACTACGTTTCCCCCCAAGCGTCAAGAAGCGAAGTTTTTTCAGCACCAAGATTGCGAAGTTATTGAAATCCGCCGACCTCGCAAAAAGCAAGGTCGTCATTTCGACTGAAGCGTAGCGTAAGGAGAAATCTCACCCTCGCGCGAGGGCGGGAATTCCGGTTTTTTCGGCGAGAGTGAGATTTCTCGCTTCGCTCGAAATGACACTTGGGGCTGATTTTCTAAATTGCATCTCCAAGCTTCTTCAACAGAAAATTCCGCGGCATCAGGGTCGTCGGTCCAGAATCATTTCGAGATACCCTTGTCGGATGTTTTCTCCGAGCGGCAGCGTCGCCGCGAACTTGAGCAGTGATTCCCGGGCCGATTCCAGAGTCTCGGATTCGGCCGAGGTTTCAATCTCCGAAAAAAGACCGGACGAATTTTCGTCCGCAAGAACCGGCAGCTCATCAATCGTGATTTCGAAATCGCGGCCTTCAAAAGAAAGCGAACAGATTTTTCGCCGCTTCCAAACCGTTCCCGCCGGTCGAAAACCAAGCGCCTGCAACAGCCGGTCCCATTCCTCGAACCGCTCCGCTTGCAGGGGAATCTCGATTTCCCGCCTCGTTTTCGTCTTCCGGTCGATTTTCGGGCCTTTGTAGGTGATCCGGCATTCCCGGTCAGGACCGGTCCCTCGCAAGCGAATGCGCAGCCCTTCGTCGGTCGCCGCGAAATCCCGGGCCGGGTGCTGGTAAAACCGGTCGTTTTCTTCAATCGGCTCGCCGAACGTTCCGCCCAGGGAAATGATTCGCCGCTCAAGGGCCGCGAGATCGACGATCCGGAATTTGGCTTCGACTTCGTAGGACATGATGTATGAGGAGGGTCTTCAGGAGGAGAAATCCGTGCGGAATTGCAACTCAATCGCCCCGCGCTGACGCTTGGGGCTAGTACCCGACCAACACTAAAATTGTTGCCGCCCCGTTAGAACTCCGGCGTCTTCGCCGCTCGGCTAAACGGACCCATCCGCAAAAGTAGCTTTGGCGTTGTACCAGTACTTGTGATGTCTGATTTTGACCTGAAAATCAATATTATTCAAGATCGTTTGACAGATTCCTCAATTTCGCTAGAATCGGTGTGTTGTTTCAAAAATCCAAAAAGAAGAAACCAGCCTTGTTGAGGAATAATCATGACCGACGAGCAAATCATCGAACGGATTCGAGAGAAGCTGGGCAAAAAACTGCTCATGCTCGGACATCATTACCAACGCAGCGAAGTGCTCGCACACTGCGATTTGACCGGGGACAGCTTCCAGCTCAGCGCGGCGGCCGCCCGGCGGAGCGATTGCGAGTCGATCGTCTTTTGCGGGGTTCATTTTATGGCCGAAACGGCCGACATTTTGGCCAACGGCCCCGAACAACGTGCCGCCCGCAACGGCCGGTTCGTCGATGTCGTTCTCCCGGACCTCGCTGCCGGCTGCAGTATGGCCGATATGGCGAGCATCGCCCAAGTCGAAGAATGCTGGCGGGAACTCGCCGAACTGATCGACCTCAACGAGATCACGCCGATCACCTACGTCAATTCCTCCGCCGCCTTGAAAGCCTTTTGCGGCCGGAAGGGCGGTTACGCCTGCACTTCAAGCAACGCCCGAGCGGTCCTGCAGCAGGCTCTTTCCGAAAAACCCCGGGTTTTGTTTTTTCCGGACCAGCACCTCGGCCGCAACACCGCCCTCGCGATGGGCATTTCCGAAGAGGCAATGCCGGTTTGGAATCCGGACAATTTTCGAGGGGGGATTCTTGTTGAAAATATCCAAAAGAGTACAATTATTTTATGGAATGGGTTTTGCTGTGTGCATCAGCGCTTCCTTTCGGAACACGTTCGTTGGATTCGGGAAACCTATCCGGGAATTCGGGTCATCGTACATCCGGAATGTCCCCGGAGTATCGTCGAACTGGCCGATCTCTCGGGATCGACCAGCAAAATCATTCAAGAGGTCGAGAATTCCCCGCCCGGTTCCCAATGGGCGATCGGGACGGAATGGAAACTGGTCGAACGTTTGATCGCCCGGTTTCCGGACAAAAAAATCTGTAATCTCGCGGCAAGCCCGAGCGTTTGTCAAACGATGGACCTCATCAACCTGGGAAATGTCGCCCGAGCGCTCGAAGAGATCGAATCGGGCCGTCCGCAAAACGTGATTCGTGTTGAGCCGGGTATCGCGGAAGATGCCCGGATTTGTTTGGAAAGAATGTTAAGTTGTTCGTGAAGAAGGGGCACTTGGTTTTCGAACAACTGCCGTGTTTTGTTTGGCCGCGTTACACATTTCAACCTTTGAGTTGTTGTGCGAAAATCCAAAAAGCCCCGTCTTGAGTTGACCTCGGTCAGTCTCGATGAACTCTGCGTTCATCGTCTTCCTGGTTTTCAGGAAAATGTTCCTTTCACGGCGGAGATTCCCACTCTGCCGAAACGGACACGGCTCTTTCGAACGCCCTGCTCCCTGTCGATTCCGCTTTGCCCGATTCTCGTCATTAGCGACAATCCCGCCCATCGTCGACAATGGGCCCAGATGATCGGAGAAGAACATTATCAAGTTCTGGAATGTTCTTCGGAAAGTTTTTTCGCGCTTTCCAAGACGAACCCGATCGACCTCTCCCTGATCGTCGTCGATTTGGATCATTTTTCTTCGACGGTCTTCGGGCAGGGGCACCGCTTTTTTCAGGAAATTTATCCTGACATTCCCACCATCCTGATCGGCAGCAGGCATTTGAATCAAATCAAGGCGGAGGAATACCCGTCTTACCTGATCGGCTGCCTTCGCGAATTCGACAAGTCGCTATTGTTGCCTTTGGTTCATTCCGCGATCCGGGTCTACAAGTCGATTCAGGAAAAAAAATCATTGAGTTTTTCCGTGGGCAAACCGATGATCCCGCTTGGTTTCGTCGGGGATAGTCCGGTCTTGAAAAAGATGCAGGAAGAAATCGCCCTCGCCGCCTCCCAGGACGGTCCGGTTTTCATCGAAGGGGAAAGCGGAACTCGCAAGGATGTGATCGCGACCATGATTCATTTGCGCGGCGATCGAAGCAGGGCTCCTTTCCATGTCTTTCCGGTTTTGGCGGTGGTCCGCGAAATGTACGAGCTCGATTTGTTCGGGATCGAGCCGAATACGCACGAATTGATGCCGGAAGGGCACATCGGACAAATCGAGAAAATGAACCGGGGGACGATTTTTATCGATGCGATCGACAACATGCACGCCGCCTCGCAGACCCGGCTTCTCGCCTTCCTGAAATCGAAGACGTTTTATCGGATTTTTTCCTCACGGTCGCAGATGTGCGACACGCGGATTTTCGCCTCCGGCACGATTCGCATGCACGATGCCCTCGAATCGAAAACGTTTTCCCGGGAACTGTACGACATGCTCTCGGCGAGTACGGTTCACATTCCTCCCGTCCGGGAATATTCGGAATGTATCCCCGATTGGATCGCGGTCTATGCCCAATGGTTTTCTGAATCGCTCGGCCGGGAGAAGCCGCCCGAATTTACTTCTTCGGCCATTGAAAAAATGATGAATCATTCCTGGCCGAGGAATATGGACGAACTGGCCCTGGTGATACGGCAGATTATTTATACCGATACGACCGGCCTCGTGAGGCCGGAAGATGTCGTCTTCTACACCTCTCCGAGACAACAGGAGGCCTCGATTTCCAGTTTGGTGGGCCTTTCGTGCGACGAGGTCGAAAAACGACTGATCCTGGAAACGTTGAGCAGAGAGCAAGGCAACCGCCCCGCGACGGCGAAGGTTCTCGACATCAGCGAAAAAACACTCTACAATAAACTCAAGGAATACGAACAGAAAGGGATCGAAGTCCTGCCGTAGGATGTAATACAAAGTTGTCGAATTGGGCTTCACAAAAAAAATACAAACCCGCGACATTTCGAGCGAAGCGAGAAATCTCACCCTCGCCTCAAAGGCAGGAATTCCGGCCCTCGCGCGAGGGTGAGATTTCTCCTTGCGCGTTGCTCCAGTCGAAATGACGCCATGTTTTTTGGCGAAGGCCATTTGTACGACTTTATAGCAGAGTGTAGGAAACAGACGCGGTTTTTCGCCGTTCAATTTCGTTCAATGTGGTGTTTTGCGTTATTACTCGGTCTTTTGAGCCTGGCTCTGAGCGCGATTTTCAGCGGCTCGGAAATCGGGTTTTACCGGGTTCCGCGTACCCGGCTGAAACTTGCCGCGATGCAGGGAAATCTCCGCGACCGGGGACTGCTTTGGTTGGCGAACCGCCCCTCGTTCTTCGTCGCGACCGTCCTGGTCGGTAACAACACCGTCAATTACCTTTTTTCGTTGTCGGTGGTCCTGTTCGTCCAGTCCCTGTTCGGTTCATTCCAGGGAATCCTGATCGAATTGTTTTCGACGCTGATACTCGCCCCTTTTCTTTTCGTTTACGGGGAAATGTTCCCCAAATACCTCTTCCTGCACGCTCCGAGCCGGCTGCTCCGCAAGGTCGCCCCGCTGTTGTTTTTTTTCGCGATTCTGCTTTTGCCGATTACGATTTTTCTTTGGCTGTTCAACCGCCTGGTCGCCCTGATTCTCCGGCAGCCTCACGAAATCGTCCGTTTGACATTGGCCCGGGCGGAATTGGAAAAGACGCTCGACGAGGGACATGAAGCCGGACTGCTCCGCAACGTCCAACGCCGACTCGCCGACAACGTGTTTGCCGTCGCTTCGGAAAAGGTCCGGGACATGGCCGAACCGCTGAGCCGCTATCCTTTCGTAACGGGCGATACGAAGGCTTCGACGGTGCTGACGCTCGCCCATGCCTTGCGGTTGAACGAGATTCCGGTCTTCGATCCTTCCGATGCAATGACCGGATTGCTGGCCGTTCGACCGCACACGCTCCCGATCGGCTACATCCGGACGATCGACCTGGAATTGAGGATCAGGCACGACCGGGAGAAGATCGCGGCAACCGCTTTGCCGATTCGCGATTTGGCCGAGATTCCCGGTCATTACTCGCCGTTGACGGCGTTGAATCTTTTTCAAACGGCGGGCGAATCGCTCGGGCTCGTATTGGACCCACACAAAAACTGCCTCGGACTGATCAGCACCGAACGCCTGCGGGATTTGTTGCTGTAGGGCATTTCACGAAATGATATGTACGAGCCCCAAGCGTGAGCGCGGGGGGATTGAGCCATTTCAAACGCAATATCACCCCGCGCTGACGCTTGGGGCTCGTATCAATGAAAACGTGAAATGCTGTAGTACCCGACCAACACTAAAATTGTTGCTGTCCCGTTAGAACTCCGGCGTCTTCGCCGCTCGGCTAAACGGTCCGACTCACAAAATTGGCTTTGGTGCTGTAGTAGGGCAAAGTTTTACCACATTCGAATGAAGTGCAGAAGCGGAATTAGCTGTTGACATTTGAAGGCAGGTCGTTCGCCTGCCTTGCCCTGTCTTCCCAAAACCGTAACAAATTTTTCGCGCAATGCCGGAAGGGGGTCGTTTGCTTTCTTGGGTTCGCGGAGGTATAATCGCATGTGTGTTGTTCCTTTGTTTTCCTCTCCCTTTTCCGGAGTTTTTATATGGCCGATGCTTCGACGGATGTCGGTTCCCTCGCGGAACGTTTTGTAAAAAAGAAAAAAGATTACGAAATCGACAAGTATTTTCGCACCCTGGTCCGATTGCAAGGGAGCGACTTGCACCTGAAGGCGGACCGACCGCCTTACGTCCGGGTCAAGGGCGAACTGCGTCCGTTGGATCGTGGGCCGATCGAGGACGAGGAAATGGCCCGGATGATTCTCGCGATCATGGACGAACGCAACCGGCGGATTCTCAACGAAACCGGCGGGGCCGACTTCGCGCACCTGACCGAGGTCGACGGCGTCAACTGGCGGTTTCGCGTCAACGTGCTGACTCAAATGGGGCACCTCGGCATGGTCGCCCGGCGTATTAACAATTTTATTCCGGAGCTGGAAAAACTGCATATTCCCGGTTCGCTTTACGAGCTGTGCAAACATTCCCAAGGGATGATTCTCCTGGCCGGGATCACCGGGAGCGGCAAGAGTACGACGATCGCCTCGATGCTCAACTGGGTCAACAAGAACTACCGCAAGCATATTCTCACGCTCGAAGATCCGATCGAGTTCATGTTTACGGAAGAGAAATGCCTCATCAACCAGCGCGAAATCGGGCAGGACGTGATCGACTTTTCGATCGGGATGAAGCACGCCGTCCGGGAAGACCCCGATGTGATGCTCGTCGGTGAGATGCGTGACCGGGAAACCTTCGAGACGGCGATTCACGCGGCGGAGACGGGGCACTTGGTGTTCGGAACGATTCACGCTTCGACGGCTCCGAGCACGATCGGTCGTATTTTGGACCTTTTCCCCAGCTCGATGCACAAAGCGATTCGCAGCGCCCTGGTCTTTAATATGAAGGGGATCGTCGCCCAAAAGCTTTTGCCCTCGATTCTCGAAGGGGTCCAGCGTGTGCCGACCGTCGAAGTCATGATTTTCAACTCGATCATCCGGAAGCTCGTGCTGGAGGAAAAGGACGAAAAACTCGGCGATGCGATCCGGATCGGCGTCCAGGAAGGGATGATGGACTTTACCATGAGCCTGAAAAGTCTCGTCCTCGCCAAAAAAATCGACCGGGCGACGGCCTTCGAGGTCGCGCCCAACATTGAATCTTTGAAAATGGCTCTCAAGGGGATCGAAGTCAAAGAGCCGGGGATTCTTTAGAGGTTCGTTTTTATCCGTTTTCGCATTTGAATTTTCATCAATAATGTTGAGTTTTTGCAAATATCCCGATCGTTGTCCTTTATTCCTGTCGGCCTGTGTTCTGGGGATCGCTCTTGCCCTTTCGGGTTCCGCGAGTTCCGCTCAAGAGCGGACGGAAGCCAACGGAGCGAAGATCACCATGCAGACGGAAATGCAGGCCGAGGCCTCGATTCCTCCCATGCACAAAGCCGCCCCGGCCGAAAAATTCGCCCAGAGGAGGAAAAAGGAGCCGGACGCGATCAGCAACGGCTGGTGGGGGCCCGGGGGCTACCTGAGCATTACGAAATTGCTGCTTTTCGCGGGCGTTTTCTTCTGTTGGGTCTTTACCGTCGATTGGATCAGCAAAGACGGCGAGCTCCTCAAGGATGAAAAACGGTTGTTTTGGAATATGATCAACTTCTTTCCTTTCCTGGTTTTGGGAACGATTTTATTCAACCTCCCCGCGCCTTTCCCGTTTATATTCTTTATCACTTTTCCTTTGACGGTTTTGATTTGGATGGTGCCCGCGATTGCTTATGTGATCAAGCGCAATAAGCCGCTTCCGCCACATGAAAAGGTTTTGACTTGGGAACACTCCAAGTTTATTTTCGCTTTGATGCTGAACAAAATCGGAATCAAAATCAAACTCCAGAAAAAGATGGGGTATCAAAGCGGGCCGCCGATCGAGATCGAGGCGAGTGGGAAAAATGTCGAACAGTCCACGCTTTCCGGTCGAACCATTCTCGCGCGAAATCATGAAGGTTTCAATGATTTTCGGCAGGTCGTTTTCGATGCCCTGAAGGTCAAAGCGGATGGGATTCTCCTTGAATTCAGCCCGGAAAAAACCGTGATCCGTTGGCAGCTCGACGGAGTTTGGCAGGAATCCGCGTCTTTGCCGAAAGATCGCGGGGAGCCGGTTTTGGCCGCGGCTAAATTATTGATCGGCGGTTCTCCCGAAGAGCATCGGGCCAAGCAAGGCGGGCAATTCGTCGCCGCCTTTGGAAAAGGCAAAAAAAAGAATTACGATGCCAATTTGACCATACAAGGCGGAAGTTCGGGGGGCGAAAAGGCGGCGATCAGTTTCATTACTCAAAAAACGACTTTTCAGTCGTTGGATGAAATCGGGATGCGGCCGGAAATTCAGAGCAAAATCCGAGGATATTTGGACGCACCGGAAGGATTGGTCGTGTTTTCCGCGATGCCCGCCAACGGACTGCGAAGCCTGACTCATGTCGCGTCGATGAGCGTCGATCGTTTTACCCGCGACTTCGCGACGGTCGAAGACGTTCAAAATCCGTACCAGTTTATCGAAAATGTCATGCTCAACCAGTATGATTCCCGCAAGGGTGAGACGCCGATGTCGATTCTTCCGGATGTCCTTTTTCGGGAGCCTCAGACCGTGTTGATCCGGGATATGGTCAACCTGGAAACCTTGGAATTGTGCTGCCGGGAGGTCGATAACCACCGTTTGATTCTCACGACTATTCGTGCCAAGGACGCGGCGGATGCGCTTTTGCGACTTTTGGCGATGAAAATCGAACCGCAGCTTCTCGCCTCTTCGACTCGAATGGTCATTTCACAGCGTCTTATCCGCAAGCTGTGTCCGGATTGCAAGGAAGCCTTTGAACCGCAACCGGGATTATTGCAGCGTCTTGGTTTGCCGGCGGACCGCGGCATCTCGTTGTACCGGGCTCCCGTACCGCAACCGGGCGAAAAACGCAAGGAGTGTCCGACCTGTCGGGATATCGGATATCATGGGCGGACGGCCTTGTTTGAAATCATCGAAATCAACGACGAGCTTCGGAAAACACTCGTTACCGAACCGACCCACGAGGCGATTCGAAAAGCGGCCCATCATACCGGACAGCGCGGATTCGTTTACGACGGAGCCTTACTTGTTTCCAAGGGAATCACATCCGTCGAGGAATTGACCCGAATCCTGAAAACCTGATCGTTGAAGCCGATCCCGCTCCGTTTTTTTTCCACTCAAATTTTCCTGTTTCCTTACCATGGAAGTTCAAGAACTTATCAATCAGACGGTTTTCGTCCTGTTTATCATCTTCACATGCGCGATCCCGCTTTCGATCGTCAGCATGCGGTTCCGGGAAGGGTTTTGGGGCAACACGATTTGTGTCTGCAATATTTCCTTCGCCTCGCTTTTGGCGCTGAATTATTTTGAACCGCTCGCGGGGATCCTTGCCTCGCTTTGGATCAACGGCTTGTTTTTCTACGACTTTGCCGCGTATTGGTTGATCTTTTCCCTGTGTTATCTGATCTTTGATTCCGTGACGAGACAACTTTCGCATATCAAGGTTCATTTTCCGAAATACGTCGAAATGATCGGCAACGGCCTCGCCATGCTAATGATCTTTTCCTATTTTTCCGCTGCGATCCTTTTTTCCTACCCGACGGCTCCGCTGAAACCGTCGGAAGACGCCGTCGCGAAAGAAGCACCCTTTACGGAAACTCTCGGTCGCAGGGCTCGAATTCTTTCGATGGGCCCGCTTTCCTCTTTTTTAGGGACGAGGGAATGGACCGCTTCCGAGGATTATGTCGGAGATCATGTCGCCAAACGCTGGCTTGTTTATAACCAGGCAATGAAAGATCATACCTTCATGTACAGCGGAGTCATGCCTGCAACAAAAAAGAAGGAGTAGTCTTCGTGTTTTGGGAGAAAGTTGAGTCGTCCCGTACGCGGTATGGCGGAAAGCCTGCCGCCCCTACCGGCTACGGTATATCACCAGCACAATAATTTTTCCGATCATGCTGAACGAACATCCCGCACACGATTCTTTTCAAGAAGAACAACCGATTGCTCATCAGTCGCTTTTTTCGACCCACTGGGAAGAAAAAGAGGCGGAAGATAAGATAATCTATTACTCCCAGTTCAACGTTCTTGGGCCGATTGCTTTTGCCTTGAGTTTGCTGTCGTTGCTCTCCTTTCTCTTTTTTTATCTTCTCATCTCGTCCGCTCTCGGAATCCTGACCGCTCTTGGATCGGTTTTTTCGCTGCGGCGGGCCGGGGGAGAGCCGCGAGAGTATTTTTTCGCCGGTTCGGCGGTTTTTCTTTCGGTCTTTTCCCTCGTGGGTGTCATTACGATGCTTCTGACCTACAATCATCAGATCGAACAAGAAGGGCCCCGTTTTTTTCAAATGTGGTTTCAAGCGATTCGGGAACAAAATCTTCCGCTGGTTTATGAAATGAGAGGATACACCTGGGACAGATCTCCTTACCAGAATCTCCGCCCATGGTGGGAGAAACATCTTCGGATGTCCGAGGAAGACACGACGAATTTCGTCAATTCATTGAATAATCCCATTCTCAGGACGCTTTGGGAACTTGGTGACAAGGCCGAATACACGCTTTACGGCATGCCGAGAGTATTTTCGCTCGAAAACAAAGATTATGCTTTTGCCGACTATGCCGTAACCTACCCGACGGAAGACGGTTCCAAGGAAACGTTTTTTATCCGTGTCCAGGGAGAGAGGATCGTCAACCCCAAAGACAGACGCCAACGAGGCTGGTGCTTGCACGGGGCGCCGGAATTGATTCCGATTCCCCCCGAACTCAGGAAACAAGAAAAGGGACGATGATTCGAGATGGTCGTCAATCGCCTCCGCCCGCCGTTACCAGAATTCGTCGGGTCAGGTATTTCCGGGCGAGAGAGACCACTTCTTCCAACGTTACGGCATTGATCCGTTCGGGGAAATCGTCCCCTTCCCGCAAACCGAGGCCGAAAAGTTCGCCGAGCGCGGCGCTTCGGGCCTGCTCTTCCAACGTCGCATTGCCGAGCGAATGGGCGGCGACGATCTCCCGCTGTGCGGCGAGCAACTCCTCCGGTTCGATCCAACCGGCTTTGGCCCGTTCGACACATTGTTCCAAACGAGTTTGGATCGTTTTCAAATTTTCCGCCGGACAGCTTGCACCGAGCACGAAATAACCTGGGGCCGGGCCGATCCAAAGCTCGCTGCTCATCGAGAGGGCGAGGCCGGAATTTTTCAGGTCTCTCGCAAGCCAACCGGACGGCCGACGGTAACCGCCGAAAATCGTTTTCAAGATCGTGAGGACGGCCGTTTCCCGCGAATCGGCGACGCTCCCGATCGGGTAGCCGAGCAGGATCGCCGCCGTTTGTTTGTCTGTTCGCAAATGCCCTTCGATCGGTTGGAGGAACATGTTGTTGCGTTCGAGAACGATCGGCTTCGCCTTGACGGAACCTCTCATCTTTCCGAACGCCGCGCTCAAAGCCGCTTCCGCCTTTTTCGGATCGATATCGCCGAAAACGGCGAACACGATATTTTCCGGAACGAAACACTGCTGGTAATAATCACGAAGGCTCGCGACCGTCAATCGCGAAACCGTTTCCTGCGTTCCGTAGGGTGGGAGATGATAAGGGGTCGTTTCCGGCAGGTTGATCGCGAAAAAATCGGAAAGCTCGGCGAGCGGATCACTGTTGCGTTGCTTTAAAAAACCAAGCCGTTGTAATTGAATCGAACCGAACGGCGGATCGGGAAACGTCGGCGAGAGAATGCATTCGGCCAACAAATCGACGCCTTGTTGAAAATCCGCC
>JAVBSX010000393.1:0-20253 GCA_031556455.1 Thermoguttaceae bacterium | reverse complement strand
CGACTTTTTCGCGTTCATTAAATCCTGGTATTGGTTGGAAAGGGTCGTATACCGCGTTTCCAACTCTTCCAACGTCTCGATCGCGTCGAGATTGACCCCGCCGAGCCGTTGAATCTTTTGTCGCAAATCTTCGATCTCTTCCGTCGGAGAAACCTTGGATGTGGGGCCGGAAGGTAAGGATTCGGATCGGGGTTGCGAAACAACCGCGATGCAATCTTCCGCGGTCTGTTCCCCGTCGACCGTTGTCTCGTTGCCGTCTTTCGATCGCGGTCCTACTCCCGGCCGCTGTTCGTCTTCCAACTCTTCCAACTCGATGCCGTAATCTTCCCGCATCCGGTCGGAAAGCACTTTTTGTTCTTGCAGGAGCCGTTCGAGTTCCAATTGTTTCGCATGAGCCTTGCTTCGAATCCGGTGCAATTCCTGTTGGTTCTTTTTCAAATCGCCTTGTCCCAAGTTTCTTTGCTCAAGGAGTTCCGCACGATTTTGATGCAGCGATTTCGCCGCACTCGAATGAGTTTCTTTCCGGACATACAAAAGCGCGAGCGAAGCTTCGAGCCGCAACACGGCGAGCAGCGTCTGATCCCGGCGAGCGTCGAGCGTCCGGACCCGCTTTTCGTGATCCGAGAGCAAGTGCTGCCGCTCTTGTTGGCGGTCTTCGAATTGCTGGATCCGATCCTTGAGAAAATCGAGTCGTTCCTCGCTTTTCGCGAGCTCGATTTTGACGTTGGTCGTTTTGCGATGGTGTTCTTTTCTCGCTTTTTCCCGTTCGTCCGATTCCGCGAGATGCCGCCCGAGCTCCTCTTCAATCCCGAGAACGCCGGCTTCAAGTTCCGCTTGAACCCGTCGGGTCTCTTCCCATTGCAACGTCGCTTTTTCCAATTGCCGTTGGAGCGAGTCGGCTTCGTCCTGCAATTGCCGCAGTTGGGCGGAGTTTTGGGCGAGACGCTCTTCGGCGGCCCCGAGGGCGACCCGGCGGGATTCCTTTTCGGAGACGGCCCGTTGGTGCTCTTTCGTCGCTTCTTCCAACTGTTTTTCGTCCTCGGAGAGCCGGTTTTTGAGGACCGTGATCGTAATTTCCTTTTCCCGAGCCTGTGTTTCAATGAGCTGAATCTGCTCGAACAGCGTCCGCAACTCGCTCCGCCGGGTGATCACACCCGAGGAACCGACCGAAGGGCCGACGATGATCGTCCCGTCGGCCGCGAGGTATTCCCCGCGAACCGTCAAAAAGTTCGTCCGATCATCGCTTTCCCGATACAATGATTTCGCGACGGCGATGTTTTCGACGATCCAGGTTCGTCCCAACAGTCGCTGCGCGAGATGTGTGAGGGCGGGATCGGTTTGCACGAACCGGTCGGCTCGACCCAAAACATGGGCTCGACCGTCGAAACCGGCCCCTTTGACCCAGGGGATTTCGGTCGCGTTCGGGTCGAGCCAAATAAAACCGACCCGGCCGGCGAATTGATTCGAGGTCCGTTCGATATGCCGGAACAGTTCCGGCTCCGGAGAAACGACGATGTATTGAGCCGAAGGACCGAGCGCCAGCTCAATGAGCGGAGCAGACTCGACATCGACCCGAAACAGATCGGCGACCAAACCGTGTACGAACCGGAACGGGCTGTCCGGCTCCCGGGCCTGCCGCATCACTTCCTTGACGCCGGGACTGAGGCCCTCATGTTTCCGCAGCAATTCCTCAAGCACGGAAATCCGCTCGGACATGCCGCTCAGCCGCTCTTTAAGCCCGGCCAATTCCTGCGAATGTCGGTTGAGCGTCTCAAGCCGTTCCGTTTTTTGCCGCTTGGCGGTATCGAGCAACTCCTGTTTGTAGGCAGCCGAATCTTCGAGATCGAGGCAAATTCCTTTTAACTCCTCGTACTTGGCGGAAAGTTCGGCGTGCTGCCGCTCGCACAAGCCGAGCCGGGCCGCGCTTTGCTCCTGATTTTCCAAAAACGTCTGCCGATGCGATTCCAACCCGCCGAGTTCGCCGGAGATGCGACTGATTTGACGGCGTTTCTCTTCCAATTCCTTCCGAAATCGGGCCGTTTCGGCTTGGTTCGCTTCGCATTCGAGGCTCAACTGCTCCGCGGTCTCCAACAGTTGCTGGTAGGAGTTGCCGATTTCCTCGTGATAATCGCGAGCCCGTCGGATTTCTTCGTCCGTCTTACGCATCATCTCTTCCGTGTCGATGCTGCGAACGTTCAAGTCGATCAACTGCCGCCCTTGTTGGACGATTTCCGCTTCGATTTGTTGGACTTGGGCTGATTGCAGCTCGATCGTCGATTCCTCCCCGTTGATCCGTTCCCGAACGGCGACGATCTCCCCTTCGATCCGGCCGATTTGCCGGTTGATCTCCTCAAGCTGGGCGTTTTGTTCGAGCACCGTTTTTTCGAGCCGCTCGGTCGATTCCCCGGCTTCTTTTTCCGCGCCCCCGAGCGTTTCGATTTCCTCATGCAAAACGCGGCTTTGGGCAATGCTTTTCCGCCAATCGATCAAACTGGCCTGTATCCGCAACTCTTGCAACCGCGCCGTGTACTGACGGTACAGCTGGGCCTTGCCCGCTTGGGATTTGACGTTTTTCAGCTGGTTTTCGATCTCGCCGACGATGTCGGAAAGCCGGATCAGGTTTTGGTCGACCCGTTCCAAACGGCGTTGGACCTCCTGCTTTTTCGCGTTGAAACGGCTGATGCCCGCCGCCTCTTCGAAAATCCCACGACGTTGGACCGAAGAGCTTTGCAGCAGCATTTCGACCCGGCCTTGTTCGATAATGCTGTAGGCCTGCGTCCCCAGCCCGGTCCCGCCGAGCAGGTCTTTAATGTCTTTCAACCGGGAAGGCTGCCGGTTGATCAGATATTCCCCTTCCCCGCTCCGATAAATGCGGCGGGTGATATGTATCTCGGGAACGTCGAGCGGGAAGATTTTTTGGCCGTTGTCGAACGAAAGAGTAACCTCGGCGGCCCCGACCGGTTCCCGGGACGCACTTCCGCTGAAAATGACATCGGTCATATCATTGCCGCGGAGTTTTTTGACGCTCTGTTCGCCGAGCACCCATTTGATTGCGTCAACGATATTCGATTTTCCCGATCCGTTCGGCCCGACGACGGCGGAAATCCCCTCGCCGAACTCCAATCGAGTCCGGTCGGCAAAGCTTTTAAAACCGTAAAGTTCAATCGCCTTAAGCATAAAGGGGAAAAAACAAAAACAAGACTAATTTAGCGACAATTAAAGCAAGGGGATTCGGAGGGCGGAATAGTAAGAAAAAGAGAGGTCTTCCGCAAGGTCGAATCACGAGATTGTGTGGGAAAGGCAACAGCTTCTATTTTGTCCAAAACACCTGTTTTATCGTTCTCTGCGTCTTCTCGCAAATCTTGCAATCCGCGTTTCCCAACCTCACGGGAAATTGACAATCGGAAAAAAGCGACATAGAATCAGGTATCTTTCGATTTTTCCTTCCCTTTTCGAGGATTCGAACTCATGACACTCCGCTTCAAAGTCGTCGAAGAAGCCTACAAACGCAAGGCAATTCCGGTCGAGCCGCCGTCGGCGCTGATTTCCGATTATTACGGCAAAAATGTCTTCAGCCGGCGGAAAATGACCAAATATCTCTCGGAGGAGACGCTCCAGACGCTTTGCGATGCGGTCGACAAGGGGATTCCGTTGGATCGGGACATCGCCAACCATGTCGCCGCGGGAATGAAAATGTGGGCGCTCGAAATGGGGGCGACGCATTATACGCACTGGTTTCATCCGCTCACCGGTGGCACGGCCGAAAAGCACGATTCGTTCATCACCCCACTACCCGGCGGCGGCGTGATCGAGGAACTGTCCGGCAAACTGCTCATACAGCAGGAGCCGGACGCTTCGAGTTTCCCGTCCGGGGGGATCCGCAACACGTTCGAAGCCCGGGGTTACACCGCTTGGGATCCGTCTTCGCCGGCGTTCGTCGTCGACGACACGCTTTGTATTCCGACGATTTTCGTGTCTTATACGGGAGAATCGCTCGATTACAAGACGCCGCTGCTCAAGGCGATCGGGGCGATCAACAAGGCCGCGACCGAGGTTTGTCATTATTTCGACAAAAACGTCAAGAAAGTAACCTCCTACCTTGGCTGGGAACAGGAGTATTTCCTGATCGACGACGGATTGTATGCCGCCCGACCCGATTTGATGCTGTGCGGCCGAACGCTCATGGGTCACAAAAGCGCGAAAAACCAGCAGTTGGAAGACCATTATTTCGGTTCGATTCCGACCCGGGTGATCGCGTTTATGCGGGATATGGAATTCGAAGCGTACAAATACGGCATTCCGTTGAAGACCCGGCACAACGAAGCGGCCCCGAACCAGTTCGAGTTCGCCCCGATTTTCGAGGAAATGAACCTCGCGAACGACCACAACCAGCTTCTGATGTCGCTTATGAAAAAGGTCGCCCGACGGCACAATTTTCGCGTTTTGCTGCATGAGAAGCCGTTCGCGGGGATTAACGGTTCCGGCAAGCACAACAACTGGTCGATCGGAACGGACACCGGCCTCGGGCTGTTGACCCCGGGCAAAACGGCGACGGAAAACCTTCAGTTCCTGACGTTTTTGGTGAGCGTTTTAATGGCCGTTTACAAGCACAACCGCCTGCTCAAGGCGAGCATCATGTCGGCTCCAAACGCCCATCGGCTCGGCGGCAACGAGGCTCCGCCGGTGATCGTTTCGGTTTTTCTCGGCTCGCAGCTTTCCGCGGTCCTCGACAAACTCGAAGAAAGCGACAGCGAAGAAGCGGTTTTGCTCGACGCGAAAAAAGTGATGAAACTCGGACTCGCCCACATTCCCGAGGTGTTGATCGACAACACGGACCGGAACCGGACCTCGCCGTTCGCCGTTACTGGGGACCGGTTCGAATTTCGCGGGGTCGGTTCCTCGGCCAATTGTGCCGGAGCGATGATCGCCCTGAGCACGGCGGTCGCCGACCAGTTGCAGGAGTTCAAGATCGAGGTCGACGCCAAAATCAAGGCGGGAACATTGAAGGAAAGGGCGGTTTTCGAGGTGATCAAATCGTATATCAAGGGATCGAAGCCGATCCGCTTTGACGGCAACGGTTACAGCGATGATTGGAAGATCGAAGCCGAGCGGCGCGGACTCGACTGCGAAAACTGCGTCCCGCTCGTTTACGATTCGTACACGACCCCGGAAAGCGTCGCGATGTTCGCCCGGACCAACGTCCTTTCGGAAAAGGAATTGGCGGCCCGAAACGAGGTGATGTGGGACATTTACACGAAAAAAATCCAAATCGAAGCGAGGGTGCTCGGCGATTTGGCAATGAACCATATCATTCCGGTCGCGACGAAATACCAGTCCTCGCTTTTGGAGAACGTGTACCGGATCGACCAGGTTTTTCCGAAAAAGAAATTCAAAAAACTCGCCGCGACGGAAATGGGGTTGATCGAGACGATCGGCAATCATATGAACGAAATCAAGCGGCAAACGGAAGCGATGATCGAGGCCCGGATCGAGGCGAACCGGATCGAAAGCGAACGGGAACGGGCAATCGCCTACTCTCGGACGGTCGCCCCGTTGATCGAGACGATCCGCGAGCACATCGACCAGTTGGAATTGATCGTCGACGACGAAATCTGGCCGATGCCGAAATACCGCGAACTGCTGTTCGTGCGGTAAGCGGACAATCCGAAATCCTCGTTCGGGGGGTATCGGATTCGCCGGAATGTTCTATAATTGTCGGTTTTCCGTTTCGTGTCCCCCCACCTGCGGGGGCATTTCCTTTTCTTGACCGTAAAAATGTCAACCAAGCCGACCTTTCCCCCGGAATTGCAGCAGGTGTATCGGCTGATTGAAACGGATCTCGAAGAGGTTGAGCGGCAGATGCGATTGGACTTTTCGAGCTCCTACCCTTTTGTCGAGGAGGTCGTTCAATACGGGCTGCGATTCGTCGGCAAACGGCTCCGGCCCGTCCTCGTTTTGCTCTGCGGACGGGTCTTCGGTCCTTTGACGACGGATCATTACCTGACGGCGGCGGCTCTTGAGATGATACACACGGCCTCGCTTTTGCACGACGACATCCTCGACGGGGCTAAGGTCCGCCGGCATCTCGCGACAATGAATATTCGCTGGAACAGCGCGACGAGCATTCTGGGGGGCGATCTTCTTTTGGCCCAGGCGATGCGGATTATGACCCGATCCGAGGATTTTTTCGGCTACAAGGCCGTAACCGACGCCGTTTGGAAAACCTGCGAGTCGGAACTGCGGCAAATCGGGACGAAGCGGCGGTTCGACGTCGGGAAAGAGGAGTATTTTTCGATCGTCTCCGGCAAGACCGCCGCGATTTTGTCCTGCTGCTGCGCTCTGGGAGCACATT
This sequence comes from Thermoguttaceae bacterium, assembly GCA_031556455.1. GTDB lineage: Bacteria > Planctomycetota > Planctomycetia > Pirellulales > Thermoguttaceae > JAVBSX01. Next base: position 13,901 of record JAVBSX010000393.1, on the reverse strand, counting down.
TCGGCGGGGCGAAGAAAGAAACGGTCCGGCAGTTCGCGGAATTCGGCGAAAAACTCGGCATCGCCTTTCAGATCATCGACGACGTTCTCGATCTCATCGGCGAGGAAAACATCGCCGGAAAAACCCTGGGAACCGATTTGATCGAGAAAAAGCTGACCTTGCCGTTGATCCTGTTTCTCGAATCTTCCGCAAAGGACGAGCGGCAAGCGATCCTCGATCTTTTGGAAAAAGAAGAGATCACCCCCGATTCGGCCCGGCAACTCGCGGCCCGGCTCAAGGAGAGCGGCGCGGTCGACGCCGCCCAAGAGCATGCCGTCCAATTGATCGAGGCGGCCCTTCAGTCCCTGGAACAGGCGAATCTTGAAAGCCCGAACCCGGACGCGGCGAGAGCCTTGACCGAAATCGCCCGGTTCGTTCTCCGGCGAAACCATTGAAGAGACGTCGATTATGTAATGCTCGGTTGTCGACCATTTCTTACCTTACGAGCCCCAAGCGTGAGCGCGGGGGGATGTTGCGTTTGAAATGAGCTCAATCACCCCGCGCTTACGCTTGGGGCTAGTTTTGAGATTTGGCTCATTGAGATGTTGCCTCAAGCGCTTTCCTGTGCTAAAAAGAGAAACGTAAACGGAAAGACGTAACAGCATTTTCGGTAATATGGACCCTGTCAAACGGCATTTCGATTCGGAAGCGAAAGAATTCGACGGGATCATCGTTCGGTTGATCCCGCACTACCCGACCATGCTCCGAGCTTTGGTCGAAGCGGTTCCGTTCGAAAAAACCAAGCCGATCAGGGTGCTCGATCTCGGCTGCGGGACCGGCACTCTTTCCCGGCTGTTGGCCGAAACCTTTCCGAACGCGAGGCTGACCTGTTTGGACGCCGCCCCGAAAATGATCGAGATGTGCAGACGAAAAATGGCCGACCGGGCGGAAACGGTGTTCGTGCCCGCCGATTTTTCGCGTTACGGTTTTCCGGCCGGGACGTTCGATCTCGTGGTCTCCTCGCTCGCGCTGCATCACCTCGAAGGGGACCGAAAAAAACTCGCGATGTACCGAAAAATCTTCAATTCCCTTCGCGAAAACGGCTGGTTTTTCAACGCCGATTCGGTTCTCGGGTCGACGCCGCATTTTGACCGGTTGTACCTCGACCGTTGGGTCGAATACATGCGGCAAAACGTGTCGGAGGAATCGATCCAAAACGAATGGCTCAAGCGTTACGAATCGGAAGATTTCCCCGCACCGCTCGGGCATCACCTCCGTTGGCTCGGAAAAATCGGCTTCGATAATGTTGAGGTCGTTTGGAAGTATTTCGGTTTCGCCGTTTTCGGCGGCAGGAAACCCGAAACGGCCAAAAAAGTTCCGCGGTTCCTGCAACGGGCCGAAGCGAAAACCGTTTCCCCGACGACGGAAACGATCCCGGCGTCCGTACTGAGCCTGACTCCGGCAAGTTGAGACATCGTTGAAGATATCGATATTATTGACCTTCGAGAAATTTGATTCGGTTTATAACGCGAGCGATCATGATCCTTTGACTTTTGAGGCGGCAATCCCTCTTGAAAATCAAGGGCTGAGTTTTATGAACAAATCTGTAGAGGGAGCAAAAAATGAATCATGTCGTCTTCGTATTATCGGCAATGCTGTTTGGCCTGCTTTCTTGTTCCGCCTTGGCCGTTTCCGAGGAATTGAAGTTGCTGTTCGAAAAGACGGCTTCAAGTATCGAGTCGCTTGATACACAGCCTTTTTCTCAAGGCCAATCGCGGGCCGCGGTGCCGTTCGACGATCCGTGTGGCGACCGTTTGGATTGCCGCCGAACCCTGCTCCGCCAACAAATTTATACCGGAGATATCGAAGGAGCCGAACGGTCCCTCGCCATCATTCAAAAGGAAGTCGATTCCCTCGCGGAAAATAGCCGTCAAAATAAATTTCGCGTTTTTATCGCCGATTCGTTGAGCCGACTCCGACGATATCGGGATGCCGTTGCCGAAGCGGAAAAAATTAACGAGCCGATTTTCAGGGTTCAGGCAATCCTTGCGATTGCCGATCTCTTTTTCGACGATAAGGAGGGCACTGGAATCGAGATTGAACCGCTTCTCGACTCCGCTCTTGCAGTCGCCGTCGAGAAACAACTTCCCGACCGGGAAACGCTTCTCATCGCTCTTGAAGGGCTCGCCTTGGCGCGAGCAAAGAAAACGTCGGAAGCCCAAGCTCGTTTCCAACAGGCTTACGATGCCGTAGCCCGTGCGGTCCGGCTTGTCGGCCCAAAGGACGCCTCCTCAAGGAAAAAACGTTCGCGCCCGGATGTCGACCCGGCGATCGACGTTGATTTTCCTTCCCATAACCCGGCATTGGTGGAAAAACGGCTTCTCCAAGAGATCATCCGATACCAGACCATTGCCGGGCTGTGGGACGATGCATTCGAGGTTTACAAAAATCACGTTTTTCTAAGCGAATCGCTGAAAACCAATTCTTGGGAACGGTTTGCTTTGCTGGACATGATCATTCGAACCCTTGCCGAACAAGGCGAGATCGAAAAGGCGGTCGAGATCGTGAAACGGGACAAAAAAATGGAGGATGCCAGTGCCCCATCAATGTTGATCGCCTTGGCCTTGAGCAAGGAAGGGAAGATCAAGGAAATGTTCAATTTGCTTGATCTCCCGCAATTCAAGGAACCGCAGGCGACGGGAGGAATTTTGAACGTCGTCCTTGGAACGGATCATCCGGACGTCGCCGGTGAGATGCGGAAACGTTTTCCCGAGCTGGGATACGACAAAATGCTCCGGGCCCGCGCATGTTTCAAGCTGGTCGAGGAAGGGAAATGGAACGAGGCGATTACCGCGATCAAAGCCCTCGATAATCGGGGCAGCGACGATTATATGTCGGTTACGACGCGAAACGGCGTGCTGCGGTCGGTCGCCTATTCGGAATGGCAAAAAGGAAATTTCGAACATTCCCGGGAAGCGATCAAGCTTCTCCGAATTTCCGGGTATGAAAAGCGACTGGAAGAATTGCAACGACAATACGAAAAATCACTCAAAATCGCGGATCCCGAAGAACGTTCCCGGGCTTTGCGGGAGGTCTCCTACCAACAATCCGATTTGTTGGATTTCGACGGAAAATTGAAAACGGCCCTAGCCATTTTAGATGCGACCGCCGAAATTGAATGGGGCGATCCGCGGAGTCGATTGACCAATGGGATTGCCATGTCACTTTTCACGGAAGTTCGCGCTCAACAACTTGACGCGAAACGAAGCGATGGAATTTTGGAAAAAGGCTGGAAAATGATGCTCGCCGTCGACGGGGTTTTCCACTTGGACCGCATCGAAGCGATGCTCCACAACAATGGGAACCGCCGGGCATTGTTCAAGGTTGCCGAATTTGCCGCGCAAGGTGATTCCGTCGTCGAGCAGGTCCAGGCACTCTTGACCGTCGCGAAGGAAATCGCAACGATTGAAATGGAATACCAGCCGATCTCACGCGACAAAAATCACTACTGAATCGCCGATAATCGTCCTGGCCGTAACGAAGTGCGGTCTCCGAGCGTCAATATTGAATACGCGGTAATTGGTTTTCCGACCAATACCTGTCGATCAACTCTCCGTCAAACGCCTTGGATGCCGTTGATATGCCGATCTTCAGAAAAATTACAAATCAGGGCAGCAGCCGGAAGCGTGAGCGCCCGGTTCTCATGACGAAAAACGCGGGTTGAACCCGGCGCTTACGCTTCGGGCTGCTGTTTGCGGTATTCGATTTTTTCAAGATGATCAATAATTATTGAACAGGAAAAACGTGCGAAAAACTTTCATTCTTTTGATCGTCGCGATTGGGTTGACCGCCTTTTTCTTTTTGGGCGGACAGCTGATCCGCCAATTTCTTACGGTCGAGGATTTTCCCGCGCCCGATGTAACGGCAACCTTAAACCTCGACCGGGCACTTGACTCCCAAGCCGTACAAAGGCTGAAAACGATGCCCGAGTTCGGCGGCTTTGTCGAAGCGGTTACCGGAAAAATCGACGCCGATTATGCGCGTTTGGAAAGCATTCCTCATTTTCCAAAAGAGCTGGCCCGAATGATTTGGGAACAAGCTCAAACCGTTTCCGGCAAGGAAAACCCCGGCTCCAAGGTTGCCTTCGGCGTGATTTTCGAGAGGCTTATCGCCGTGCAAATGAACGTCTGGGCCGTTCCGGTTCGCGGCAAACCGAATACTGCTCCGAAAACCGAAGGAACCTTGACGGTGGTGCTTCGTTCGAATCCGTCGGAAATCGAAAGCTTTTTGAAATACATCGACAAGGATCACTATTCGATCATTCGAAAAAAGGGAGATTTCGCGATTTATCGTTTCGAAACGAACATTGGAACGCGGTTCGCCGGCTACGCCCCTTTGTACCAACGAGCGGAATACGCCGTCGTCGTCAGCGAAAAGCTGGAGCGTATCGAACGGCAGCTGAACCTCGTCCGCACCCAACGCTTCGCCGAGGAACTTTTCGGCGAACAGGCTCCTTTGTTCCGGTTTGCGCTCAACCCTTCCTTTTTCGAGAAAACGAAAAACAACGTTCTCGTTCAGGTCAAAAAAACGTCCCAAGGCAACGTCTTACTGAAGTCGCTCGTCGGGACGCTTGAGAAACTGGAGCGGTTTGAAGCCATCGTCGGGGATCAAACCGGGACGACGACCGGAACGACGGTCGGAACGATCCGCTTGACGATCCGAAGCGAGGACGATGCGAAAAAAATCGCGGCGGATTTCTCGAAAATTCCCGCGATCAGCACTGTGGTACTGAAATCGCCGGAAATGGCGCCGAAAAACATCGACCCACGCCTGCTGAAACTGGCGCCGGTTTTCGCGAAAATCAGCGTTTCAAGCCAAGAGGAGCAAAATATGGTCATTCTTTCTTACGGTTGCGGCTCGGAATTTTTCGAATATCTCGGCGCAACCTTCGGCGAGACGGCCGAAAAAGCGGAATAACCCGCGTCAATGACGGACCGCTTCGCTTTTCTCGACAACCATTTCCGGTCGCCCGCTGGTGAGGACCCACGCCGGGATCATGCACAGGCACAGGATGCTCATGATCGCGAATTGCGGGACCAGGATCGCGGCCATAAAAAACGAGAGCCAACCTTGTCGCGTGATCGCCAGCGAAATGCCGACCGCTCCGGCGGCAACGGCCAACGCCGCCGGAATCGCCGGACAGAGAACATGGGCCGCGACCCCGACGGCGACGCCGACGAACAGCGAAGGGAAAATGCGGCCGCCGCGAAAACAGCAGCTCGCCGCGACGAGGATCGCCGCCAGTTTGACCGTGATGATGAGAACCAGCCCCGAAAACGAATCCTCCCCGATCCGGTCGGTCAATTCCCGCGTCTGCTCCAACCCTTTCGAGAGCGTGATTTCCCCGCCGATCATTCCGAGCAACCCCAGCAGCATTCCGCCGAGAACGATCATCAGCGGTTGCGATCCGAGTCGGGCGAACAGTCGATGTGCCCAGGGATAGACGTATACGGCGATCAGCCCGATCAGGGCCGCGACCGTTGCGATCAGCGAACCGCTCAGCAGATCGACCCATTGGAAGCCGGGATAGTTCGGCAGCACGATCGAAAAAACGGAACCGGCCAACGCTTTCGTGGTCAAGGCTCCCGCCCCGGCGGCGAGGAGCGGAACGACCAGTCGGTCCCAGAGAGGTACTTTCGAATCGTTGCCCGGAATTTCCGACAGCATCAAGGCGACGGCGAGCGGCGTTCCGAACAAGGCTCCGACGGTCCCGGCGATCGCGAGGGGCTTCCAAACGGCCTGATCGGTACGCGACACGAATCGTCGTCCCAGGAACACCGTGAGCGCGATATTCGCCCCCATGATCGGGTTTTCCGGCCCGAGGCTGACGCCGCCGGCGAGCATCAGGACGGTGGCAAGCAAAAGCCCCGGCACGACAGTCGCGGGGAACGGCTCGTCAATGAGCGAGATGGTCGCGGGGTCCGGCCCGGCATGTCCCGGGAATTTCCAAACGACCAGCCCGACCAGCAGACCGGTGAGCGTCAAAATGGTGAAAACCCAAGTCGGCCCGAACGGATCAACCCCGAGCTGCATCGGCAATACCGACCACCAAAACCGTTCGAGCAACCGGGCCGCCTCCGAGATGAGGATGAGCAGGAGCGAGCACCCGACACCGATCACCAGGGCGAACGGAATCATCGACCAAGCCTTGAACCCGCCGACCGTATCCGAATTTTGACCGCGAAATCCCGGACTCACCATACTGCCCCTTTCTAACGCGGCGAGTCCGCCGACCGGCGACCGCTCGAACGGACCGAAACGCCGAACGTTGCCGGCAACCCGCACGACCATGCCGAACCGCTCCGTTGAATCGTCAGGAGAATGCCGAGAAACGCGGCCATTTCTTCGACTTCGCCGAGCAGCCGCTTCTTGAGTTTGGCGTCGGGATTTCCCTGTTCGGCGCGGAGAAAACGGATTTGCGTTTCTTCGTCGCAAAACCGCGGGAACAGGGCCGTGTAAACGCCGTAATAACCGACGTACGGTTTCGAGGGGATCTCGCCGACCGGAATCACGAGATCGGCGTCCAGGATCGTCCGGCAAAGACCGACCGGTTCCCCTTTGTCGTTGGCGGCGAGAAATCTCAACGTTTTCCGCTCGGCGGGAGAATGAACCGCGATCCGGACCGGCTCGCCGTCTGTCCCGGGCAACCGTTCCCGAAGAGCATTCCGCAGGGCCGTCCCTTTTTTCTTATCCTCTTCCTCGGTCAAGACGATCGCGATCTCCTCCGGTTCCGTGCAAAGCCGGAAAATCTGCGAGGCCAGTTCCGCGAGCAATTCCTCTTCCCGGGCGATACGCTTATCCGGCACGATCACGACCCGATCGCCCGGAAAAACGCATTCCGAAAGCGGCGGAGCACCAACCGGCTGGTCAAGGCAAAATTTCATTTAGAGGACAGAGGACAGAGGACAGAGGACAGTGGGAAGTGGGAAGTGGGAAGTAGGAAGAGAGCCGCGACCTACGGTCGCGAAGAGGCTCCCCAATAATTTTCAATTTTCAATTCTCTTCCCCTCCCTCTCACTCTTTCATTCCCCGTCCGATTGCGAAGGCCTTGAGATTGACGTCGAGGAATTTTTCCTTGACGCTTTTGCGAAGGGCCGTTTCCCAGGCGGTTTCGGGCAGCCGGATTTCCCGCGACATCGCCCCGAGCAGGATCGTGTTGGCCGCTTTCGGGTTGCCGAGTCGGGTCGCCTCGCCGACGGCATCGAGATAGATCAGCCGCGGAAAGTGCTCCCGCAACACCGCCGCGTCGATTTCCGGGTATTGGACCGGGCCGGTCGAAGCGCTCACCGGAATGATCCGCTGGTCGGAAACGACGGCCAATCCTCCGGGAGCGAGGTAATCGACATACCGCAGGGATTCCATACGTTCGAGTGAGCCGAGGACGCTGGCCGATTGTTGCGGAACGAGCGGGGAATAAACCTTCTCGCCGAACCGGATTTGGGCGATCACCGATCCGCCCCGCTGGGCCATCCCATGCACTTCGTTCGTCTTGACGTCGAACCCGGCGGCGACGGCCGCTTGAGCGATGATTTCGCTCGCCAATAAAATTCCCTGCCCGCCGACCCCGACAAGCACGACACTCGTTGTTTGCATTTGTATTTGATGTTGTATTGACTTCGTTTGATTATTGGTAACGCTTCAGCCGTTTATTTTTGTCGAAAAATGCCCGGCTATCGTCATTTCGAGCGGAGCGAGAAATCTCACCCTCGCCGAAAGGGCCGGATTCATCCCAGCTCGCGAGGGTGAGATTTCTCCTTGCGCTCCGCTTCAGTCGAAATGACGAACAATTCCAAGCGACTGAAGTGATGCAAAAATTCGTATTCCTCACGCTTGGGCGCGGTCGAGTAACCGGCCGTCGTCGATCTCTTTTTGGTATTTCAATTTTCCGGCCAGGGAAAGATCGTGCGTCGCCAAAATCAGGCTCCAGCTCGAATCGAGCAGCGAAAAAAGCAGTTCCGTAACGCTCGCCGCCGTCGTCCGATCAAGGTTCCCGGTCGGCTCATCGGCCAAAACCAACGACGGCCGCCGGACGAGTGCTCGAGCGATCGCGACCCGTTGCCGCTCACCCCCCGAAAGTTCGCCCGGCCGGTGATCGATCCGCTCGGCGAGACCGACTTTTTCCAACAATTCGAGGGCGAAATCCGATTGCGAACTCGAAACACGCCCTTCGGCCAAAAACGGAATCAGCACGTTCTCAAGGGCATTGCATTGCGGCAGCAAATGATGATCCTGAAAAACGAACCCGATCTTTTCCCGCCGAAACGCGGCCAATTCCTTTTCGCCCAGCCCGAACGGCCGGATTTCGTCCAACTCCAACACCCCGCCGCTCGGTGGTTCCAAGGTCCCGAGAATGCTCAAAAGCGTACTCTTGCCCGACCCGCTCGGCCCGAGAACCGCGAGCGATTCCCCTTTTTCCAGCGAAAACGAACAATCCCGCAACACCGAAATCGTCCCGCTCCGCGCCGGATAGTCCTTGCTGATCCGTTCGACGTTGAGCATTGCCGACAACCTTAATCCTAGTGTTTACCCATTTGCTTCAATTCCGCTTCCTGCATTCTTTTCTTATCGTACTCGGAAATAATGGAATCGCCCCGGCGGGCGGATCGAAGAACGAGTATCAACCCCACCGTTACGCAACCGGCGATCAATGCGTAGGAAAGGATCCATTCCGGCTCCTCCGGCGGCGGTTTATCCTCATCTCCTCCGGCGGCGAAAACCAATCCGCTGTTGAGAAGAACGAAAAAGAGCGGAAGTAAATAATGATAGCAATATCGAAAAATTTTCATTTGTTGCCCTCTTTGTTGCGACAGTCGAGTCGCCGAGATGCTCCCCGGATCCGCCTTGAATGCAGACGCTCCCAATTGGCGTTAATTATCGACTCTTCTCTCATCTTACATTTTAACCAAAAATCGCCGAAAAAACAGAGAGGTTTGTGGAAAATCCGCCAATACTACAGCCGTTGGCTTTCCATCGCCCCCCCTGGAATCGTCATTTCAAGCCCTACGCTTCGCATCAGGACAGGCTCCGCGAGAAATCTCACCCTCGCCCGAAGGTTCGGAATTTCCGTCCCTTACGCGAGGGTGGGATTTCTCCTGACGCGTTGCCCCAGTCGAAATGACCAAAACCACTTAGCGGCTGAAGTGTTCTATGATTTTAACCAAAAAAACTTCCCAATTCACCTAAAATATGATAGGATTAGGCGGTTGTTTTTGCCTGTTTTCTTTATTCTCACTATTTTCCGTTCGGAGAAAAGATATGAATCGCTCTCAAGTCATTGTTTTGCCGGTTATAGCGGTTTTTTTGCTAAGTGCCTCCTCCGTTTTCGCGGCCGGGCCGGGACACTTGCTTTTCGCACGCTCCGCTCCCGCCTACGTTCTGGGATCGAAGGTTCCGCTCTTTTCCGGCGATTCGCTCGAAAATTGGATGACAGCGAGCGGTGATGAGGTTCGCCCCGGCTGGGTCTTGAACGACGGCGTCTTGCATCGGGAACAGCCGGCCGGCGATATCATCTCCAAAAAAACATACGAGTATTTCGTTCTCGAATTCGATTGGAAAATCGTCGAAGGCTGCAACAGCGGCGTTAAATATCGATACAGAAAATTCGGAAAACGTTGGCTCGGCTGCGAATATCAGATTCTCGACGACGAACGTTCCCAGGAAACCAACCCGAAGAACCAAACCGGCTCATTATACGATGTTTACGCTCCCGATGCTTCCAAGCGTTTGAAGCCGGCCGGAGAGTTCAACCATACGAAAATCGTCGTTTTCGGCAATCGGATCGAACATTGGCTCAACGACCAGCGGATCTTGGTCGTGTATTCCGGAACCAATGATTGGCGTAAGCATATCGCCGAGAGCAAATTCAACGATGTGAGAGGGTTTGGCGAGAATCGCTGCGGGCGGCTCATGTTTCAGGATCACGGCGGGGAAATTTGGTTCCAAAATGTAACGATTCAGGAATATCGCCAAGTCGAGTGCCGACCCCGGCTCTTTCGATAATACGTGATTCTTAGAGGTTGCAACGACAACAAATCTGTTCGACAACGGAAAGGTAACCGACCGATCTCCGAGCGGTCGGGTCGGCGGCAGCCGACAACGCCCCGCCAAAAGACGTTATCGTCGCTGCCAGTCGTCGAGTACGACGACGTAACCGCTCGGAGATCGGTTACCTATCTTCGCATCCGATTTCGCCAAATCTCTCAAATTGACGTTGCCGAATAATTCCAATCTCAGCCGCCTGTTTTGCGAATTCTTCACAAAGCGGGCAGTTTTTCTGTTTTGCCAAAATTATCCCAATCAATCATCGGGTCAATCGCCCCGATTTTCCTCTAGTACGATTCGAGCGAATCGTGTACAATTCCCCGACCATTTTCGCTCACAATCAGGGGTTTGCAAGGATGCAAAATGTCGGGAAAATCAAATCATAAAAACAGGGAAAAATTCCGTTCTTCAAAACCGCAGTTGCCGGATTTCGTCGAGTTTTCCGTCTCCGACGCCGAGCTCTCGGCATTCGAATCGGCCCTGCCGCCTTCGCAGGTCGAGCTCGAAACGCCCGTCGCGGTTGTTCCGACCGAAATCCGGGACGACCTCGCCGAAGAGCCGGACGTCGACCCCCGAGCTGACTTTTTGAAATTCGTCAAGAATCTTTGGGGAGCGTCCGTTGTCGTTTTTTGGCGGACCGTCGCCGTGCTCCGGACCGTCTCGCGTTTTTGCCTTAACGGAACCGTTGTTTCGTTCACGTTTTTGAAAGGTCGCGTTTTTTCGCTGCTTTCGCGTCTGCGAAAAAGCGAGTCGCCGGATATCTCCGAAGAGGAAATCGAAGGAAAAATCGAGGGACTCCCGGCTGAAATTCCGTTGCCCGCCTTGCGGCAAGAGAATGACGAGGAGGAAGAAGTTTCCGGAGAAGAGGACTTCGACGAAGAGGCTTACGAAAACGCGATCCGTTCGATTCGATTCAAAATCGTCGCGACCGCCGCGCTGATTTTTCTGTCGATCGGCGGTTTGGTTGGGTACCGGTATTACGCTCACGCGAAAAAAACTGCCGCGACCATCGCCGAAAACAAGCCGCTCACCGATTCCCTCTCCGGAGCCCTCGCGAAAAAAGAGCCCCCCCCGAAACCCATCGACCGTCTTGAGGAGCCCCCGCTTTCGAAACCGGCCGGGGCGAATCCGGCTTATACTTCGGCGGTCGGGCCAACCTCGGCCAACGAAAAACAATCCCCGCCCGCCGTTTCTCTTGTTTCCGAGACCGAGGCCGGGTCGTTGGAACAATCCTTGGAAAACCTTCCCGATTCCCTTGAACCGCTCGTCGGCACACAGCCCGTCGATTCGTTCGCTTCAAGCAATCCGCCAATACTCGCCGATTCGCAGGGACTGTCCGGCCCGCAAGAGGGCTTCGATCCGCAAATACTTTCCGATACGCAGAAATTCTCCGATCCGTATGGGGCGACCGCCGCTCCGGAACTCGCCGTTTCCGGCAGCGAATCGAACGTTTCGGACACGTTTTCCGATGTCGCCGTCGCAGGGAACTCGGAAATCGTGTCATTGACCGACAAATTTTCCCACGAAACGGTTCCGGCCGGTTCGAGCATTGCAACCGGTTCAGGCTCCGTCCCCGTTTCGAATTCCGTGTCCGGTTTGACTTCGGCAACCGCTTCGCCTCTTGCTTCCGTTTCCAATTTGACGGTCGATTCAGCACCCACTGCCGATTCGAGCTCCGCGACAAGCACCGCGTTGACACAGCAGCCGCAGCCTCAATCACAGCAATTTCAATCTCAGCAACGGCAACCGCAACAATCCCGACAGCTGCAACTGCAATCGCAAGCTTCGGCTCAACAACCGCAACAATTGCAATCGCAGTCTGTCCGGCAACACACCGAGCCGCAAGCGGTTTTGACGCAGCCGCTCCCCAAATACGCAGATCGAGAAACAGCGCAGGTCGCGAGTAACGCGGTTCCGAAAGGCATCACGATCTCGAAAGACAATGCAACCGCGAGAGGGATCGCGGGGACGAAAGAAAGGACGACCGCGAGAGGCGGTACGACTGCAAGAGGTGACGCGAAACTGACCCGGGCGCCGCTCTTTTCCCCGGCGGCAACCGGCTCCTCGCCGCAAGAGACGTTCGTTGCGGAAACTCCCGGCCCCGTCGGCATTTCCGCGTCTCCCTTGACGGAGCGATCGACGCCGTCCGTTGTCACTTCCCCGATTTCCGACACTTCGCCGACGACCCGGCCTGTTGCGACGTTAGGCGGAACGGTTTCCTTGAACCCGTACGGAAAGAAGGCCGAACCGTTTCGACCCGGATCGAGAAAGTCCCGGTCCGAGTCGCCGATCGACATTTCTCCCGGGACGGCCGCTCCCTCGCAAGAGCTGGTTTATATCGTCCAAGAAGGGGACAATCTTTTCAACATCGCGAAAAACGAACTGGGGAGTGTCCGAGGTTGGCAGGAATTGTATCGGCTGAACGAAGACGTACTCGGGGACGACGCGGAATATCTGAAGCCCGGGCTCGAATTGAAGCTCCCTTCGCGCGAGGCTCTCGATTTTCCGCAGAAAAGAAGATAGAATAGGGGCTTGCCGAATCCCTCCGGTCGAAATCGGTCGCTCGACGTCTTGAGTGATAACCCCTCTGTCGTCATTTCGAGCGGAGCGAGAAATCTCGGTTGTGCGTTCGATTTCAAACCCGCACTGAAGCAAAAAAACACAACCGAGATTTCTCCTTGCGCTCCGCTTCAGTCGAAATGACGGAAAACTCCGAACAGCTGGAATATTGTCATCATTCTTAATTCTTAATTCCCCATGATTTGCGTCAGTATTGCCTGCGGCTCCCACAAGCGGATGATTGCCGAACATCTTTCCGTTGCCGATGAGGGAATGCGACTGGTCGAGCTTCGCTTGGATTTCCTTCGCTCGACGCCCAATCTCGGCCGGCTGCTGCCGGATCGGCCGACCCCGGTTGTCGCAACCGCCCGACGGCCGAAAGACGGCGGCCTTTGGCGCGATTCCGAGGAAAAACGGATGGTTCTCCTCCGCTCCGCGATCGCCGCCGGCGTCGAATTCGTCGACCTTGAAGAGGATATCGCCCAACAAATTCCGAGATTCGGAAAAACCAAACGGCTCATCAGTTATCATGATTTGAAGGAAACCCCGGACGATCTCGAGTCGCTGTATCAACGGATGCTCGGCTGCGACCCCGATTACATTAAAATCGCCGTTACCCCGCAGAGTATCGGCGATGTTTTCCGGTTGGTCCTTTTTACCAAAGAGAAAAATCGTCAGCGGCCCGAGACCCCGATGATCGGGATCAGCATGGGGGAGATCGGTGTCATGTCCCGGATCCTCGCGAAAAAATTCGGCTCCCCGTTCACCTTCGCGACCTTTTCCCAATCCCGGGTGATCGCGCCGGGACTTTTGGAATACACGAAACTGCGGGATTATTTCCGTTTCGAGGAAATCAACTCGAAAACCGAGGTGTATGCCGTGATCGGCGACCCGATTGCCCACAGTTTAAGCCCGCTGATTCATAATGCCGGTTTCTCGAACGCCAATATGAACCGGGTCTATCTCCCACAGCGGATTTTTCCGCAGGACTTGAGCGAGTTCGTCGCCAAGGCCCCGCTGGTCGATTACCGTGGGATCAGCGTTACGATTCCCCATAAGGTCGAAATCATGAAAGAGTTGACGCAATGGGACCCCGCCGTCGAGGAAATCGGAGCCTGCAATACGGTTTTGTTCGAAGGGGGGGAACGTTGCGGTTACAACACGGATTACATCGCCGCGATTTTGAGCCTCGAAATCGCGATGGGCGGCGACGGTTCGGCCGACAACAGCCCGATGATCGGCAAACGCGCCCTCGTCCTGGG
>JAVBSX010000051.1:0-13715 GCA_031556455.1 Thermoguttaceae bacterium | reverse complement strand
GAAATCGTCGAAACGGTTCGCAAACCGGTCGTACAAACCGTGATGCAGGAAAAACGGTATGTCGTCAATCGCCCGAGCACGACGTTTGAAACGAAGGTCGTCGATCGGGGGCAATACGTCGATACGGTCAACGTACAGCCGGGGCAAACGTATAACCGATTGGCCTGGCAACGCGGCGGTTGCGTTTACGATCCGGCGACCGGGGCTTCCCGACGGCAGCTTCCCGGGCTGTATTGGACGCCTATGACGACCGAGGCGAAGTACAACGTCCAAAAAGTGTACAAGCCCAATTTGGTAGCCGAACAATTTCCGGTTACGACGATGGTCCCCGAAACCGTGGTCGAACAGGTTCCGGTCAACATCACGACCTACCAGGAGGAAAAGGTCCTCAAGGTTCAACCGGTCCGGGTTCAAAAAATGGTTCAAGAGGAAATCGTCAAGAAAATTCCCGTAACCACCTACAAGCCGGTTGTCGAGCGGATCGAAAAGATCGTCCCCGTTCAGGTTTGCAAGATGCAGGAAGAGGAGGTCGTCCGCGATGTTCCGAGAACGACCTACAAAACGGTGCTCGAAGAGAAGGTGCAGGAGGTCAAGGTTCCGCGGCGGGTTCGCGAGGTCCGGGTCGTCCAGAAGCCGGTCGTCGTCGAGCGGCTGGTGCCGTTGACGAGCACGATTTCGAGTTCGAAAACGATCGTCAAGCGCATTCCCATTCCGGATCCCGGTCCCTACCCGGCTCCTGAAGAGATGATCCAAAAAGTGGAAAAGAAGGAAACGCCAGTTCGCGAAACGATCGAAACAATCGAAACGGACAACGGCTCGAAGTTGCCGCCGGTTCACAAAGAAGACAACACTTCGACGTAAGCGCGTTACGGTTTAGCCGAACGGCGCAGACGCCGGTTTCCAAACGAGCTCACAATTCAATGTCGGTCGAGTAGTAAAGTGCAGTCAACAATGACCGCGTCATTTCGAGCGGAGCGAGAAATCTCACACTCGCCGAAAGAGTCGGAATTCCGCCCTTTCTCGCGAGCGTGAGATTTTTCCTTGCGCTGCGCTTCAGTCGAAATGACGCTTGAGCTTTTGACGGAGTTCATTACGCACGGCTTTTCAACGGAAGATCGGGCGAGGGGATTCGGCGTTGCCGTCGAGGGCGATCCGGCGTTGCTTCGCTTCCGGGTTGCCCGTCGTCCGCAATTTCGGCGGGTCGAGCGGGGTCGGCATGTTCAACGGCTCTCGCGGATCGGCCGGTTTTGAAGGTTCCGGTTCGTTTTTCGCGATTTGCAGATTCTCCAAAAGAATGCGGCGAACTTCCCGGACCGCGCGGGGATGCATGTGTACCGCGACATGCGAGGCCGGAACCGTGATTTCGCTCTCGGCATCTTCGATTTTCGCGCTCGCCAACTTGACGACGCCGTCCCCTTGGGAGTTGAAGTATTTCATGATCCTGCTCGTTTCCTGGATGCCGATAATGTTATGGTAATGCACATCCGAGGGATGCCCTTGCGAAACCATCAAGGGGAAAATCGGATTCTTCGGAGACAACGATTGCACGCTCGTCTTCATCTTCAAAAGCGAATCGGAGCTCAAATTCCGGTTGTCCTGAGTCGTGATGTCTTTGACGACGCCGGTCAGGGTTTTCGGCAGTTGGATCAGCTTGTTCGTAAACCATTGCGTCAGGTTGTTGGAAAAATCGCTGCCGCGGAACGGCGTCGCGATCGTGATCACCTCGCTGACCGAAGGGTTCGGCGAAAAGAAAAACCATTTCTTCAACTGCTCTTTCGTCGCTGCCGATTCCGGCAATTGCTCGAACGGGATGTTGCTCACCAATTTCCAAACCTCGTCCTCGCTGCGCATCGTTTGCATCCGGGCGATCAGCCCGCCCATGCTGTGCCCGATCAGGATCATTTCCTCAAGTGCGGGCGAATTTCCCTCGGGCGCAAGCCGGCGACGGAGTTCCGCCAAATCGTCCCGGAGCTGGGCGGCGGAAACCCAAAACGGCTGGGCACTCGGATAAAAATAGAACCAAAACTGATATTTCTCGCGAATTTCCGGGACGTCTCGCAACGCGTTGAACATTTCAATCCAGGTCATCGGCGAGGACCAGAGACCGTGCACCATTACGACGGGAATTTTTTTCGGATCGTAGGGTTGGACCATGTACACGCCCCAGACCGTGTCTTTCGCCTCGGATGGCCCGACCTCCGAAGCGGTTGCATCGTCCCCGTATTTCGAAAGGCTTTTCGCTTTGACCATTTCGTGTTTTCGCCTGATTTTTTCGGCAAGGATCAGCTCTTCGTTCGGATGGGGAATGAACCGGGACCGCAAAACCTCGTCCGGTCGAAACATTCCCATCGTATTGATGTTGTCAAGCAACGGATTGGAAAGAAAATAGGCGAGCGGCGTCGTCGAGTCGGACTCAAGCGGAACCTTGTTGCGACCGATTTCGACATGCCCGGAAACCAACGGGTCGTACAGTTCCAAAACGGCGTGCAACGACGGCTTTTCCTTGCTGTTGCCGTCGTACAAAACCGGCCGCAAAACCGCGGTAACCGGAAAACACAAACCGTCGGGATAATATTTTTCGAGCGGCGAATCCGAATAATCGGTTTTGCGAATCGCAATCAACGGGACACCCAACCCATGTTGTCGGTATTCGTTCTGCAACCCCTTGATCGCATAATCATGGGCGAATTTGAATTTTTCGATCTCATCACCCTTCCAATCCCCGGTTCGCATCGAACAGTAAACATTGCAATTCTCCCCCAACGAATGAATTGTGTAAGTGTTGCCCGGAGTGAGCAGAAGATCGTATTCGTTCCCCAAAAGCTTTAAGAGACATTGCAGGGAATTATTATAAATGACACAAATATCACGAAATCGGGAATCATAAGGATTTCGCTCGTCTTCATATTTCGGATCGAAAAGATACTGACAAGCGTGCAAAAGAGCCGCGTAATAGATTTCTGTTGCGAGTTTCGGATTTTCTTTTTCTTGTTTTTTGGCTTCAAAATAGGCAATTTCGGCAAAAGAAAAGTTGAGTTCCGCCGTTTTTTCCAACGGACTCGCATTTTGAATTTCGAGAAGTGTTGAAATGGGCTCTTTGGCCGCCTTTTTTTCAAGATCGTAGGCTCGAAGCGTGAGCCGCGTTTGTTCTGAAAATTTGTTCGTTTCCTCCGAAAAAAAACGAAACTGTTTGACGAAAGGATCATTTGAAACAGTTTTCAATTCGGCCATTCTTTTGGCGGCGCACCCGAAGCCGGGCAGCAACAGAGCCAAAATCATTGCTAATTGAATTATGTTTCTCATGTCGAATCGAAGACGCCGACGATCTTTGGACACAAATACAGATACAAATTTCAATTTCGTAACGGTTTTGCGTTTAGCCGGAAACCGGCTGGGAGATGATACGAAAACCGAATTCCGAGGTCAATTCCGGTTTGGTCGAAGGTGCGAGGATTACCCATTGTTTTTTAATCGCGCGGAGATGCGGAGGTTGAAAAAGAGCCGGGGATGCAGCGAAGCGCAATCCCCGGACAAGCCCCGTCTTCAAAATGTTCCCATACCGTAGCAATCTTGAACAAAAAATACGGCAAGACCCTATCTTTTATTACGGGGAAAGTGCTATACTTTACGGGTAGGTTTCTTGGAATCGAAAATTCAATTTTCCGCTACGAGGAGAAAAAAATTGATGACAAAAACACTTAGCATAACGGTTGCGGCTTTTATTCTTTTGAATCCGGCGATGTTCTTCGCTCAGGAAACGGCTCCCGCGACTCCGGATTCGAATGCGGCATTGATTCAAACACGGGAAAACCCGGGAACGGCGGCGGCAGCAACGACAACCGCGACCAGCTTTCCGGCCGCGGCCCTTCCGACCCAGCCCTCGGCGATGGGAGCGGGGGTGTCCTTGCCGCTGCAAGGGCTCAATGCCAACGCCCTTCAGCAAATGCAGGACGAATTGAAGATCCGACTGCAAGAGGTTTCCCGGATGATCGGCCAAATCGACCCACGAGACACCCAATTCGCGGAATCCCTTCGTGCCGAACAAGGGCAAGTGATCGAGCAACTCAAGGAAATCAACGCCCATTTGAAAGCCGCCGGGGTCGACACGACGGCGGCACCGGTCGGCGTTCCGGGTCAACCGTTGCCGAGACAGCCGCTGCCTCCGTCGGTTGACGGTTTGCCCCCGGGGTTGCGGGGCGCGGCGGGCAACATTCCCTCGCAGGAGGAAATCGACCGGATGCTCTCGCAAGGCCGACCGGGAATGAGAGACTTTCCGGGAATGCCGGCCGCAGGGATGCCGGGAACGGGGCTCCCCGGTTCGATTCCGAGTCGGGCCGTCGGCACCAACGATGCGAGGATGCAACAAATTCTCGATACGGCCCAGCGACTTCGGGAATTGGGAATGAACGATCTTGCCGAAGAAACGCTCCGCCAATTGGAGCTTCCGCATTGGCAGCAGGATCGAATGCCCCCGGCTACGGCGCTGCCGCCGCAGACACAACTCCCGCCTCAATCGCAGCTTCCGGCGGGCGGGCCGTCGGGACTTCCCGGAGCACCGCCGTTCGCTCCGTTCGGGACGCCTGCCGCCGAACCGGCCGGTTCCCCTTGGGCGATACCGCCGTCCAAGGAAATCGTCGAACTGAAGGAAACGGTCGCCTCGCTTCAGTCGCAAATCGAGCAAATGCGACGCGAAATGAAAGGGATCGAAACGCAATTGCAATTGCTCAACCAGAACATTCTGCTGAAACTCGGCAACCCGGCGGCGACGCCGACGGTCACCCCTTAGTGCGTTTAGGCAGCCTCGAAAAATACTTTTTTCAAGAGCCGGGGGCCTACGCCCCCGGATAAAACACCGTCAAATCAAGGGTCGGACCATCCGGGGGCGTAAGCCCCCGGCTCATTGTTCGAATTTTTAGAGGTGCCCTTTAGTGAAAAACATGTACTCGCCCCGCGCTAATGCTTGGGGCAAGTACAAAGTCGTCGAATCGTGCTTCGAAAAAAGAATACAAAACCGTGTCATTTCGAGCGAAGCGAGAAATCTCACCCTCGCCCCAAGTGTGGGAATTCCGACCCTTGCGCGAGGGTGAGATTTCTCCTTGCGCGTTGCTCCAGTCGAAATGACGTCGCGCTTTTTGGCGAAGGCCATTTATATGATTTTGTACTAGTATCAATGAAAACGGTCATTTTCCTCATTTTTGGTTTACGGGTCTTTCGAATTTTATGAACGGACAGGATAACGGCTCGAACAATCTCGAACTCAAGTGCCCCCAGTGCGGATCGGCGGTCGTCAGCAACAGCCGATCCTGCCCGCAATGCAACCGCCCTTACGAGGAGCCGTGCCTGTCCTGCCAAGCGCCGAACGCTTTTTGGGCCAAAACCTGCCGAAGTTGCAACGTCGATTTGGCCGCGACCAAGCAGATGATGGGGGAACGGCTTTATACCCAACAGCAGCAGATTCTCAAGCTCCGGGAAAATTACGGGCACGATAAGGCCCTGCCGATGCTGAAGCAGATGTCGTTGATCACGCATCCGGATTTTTTCACGTTCCGGGATTGGGCCAAAAACCTCTTTCCGCTCGTCCAAAAGGAGCGCAAGGACATCAAAGTCGGCGTCGAGGCGGTTCGAATGCAGGCTAAAACCGTCTTGGATGAACAAAAATATGAAAAGGTCCAGGAAAGTCTCGCCCAGGTTCCCCCGCCGCTGGTCGATGAGGAAATGCGGAAGATGTACCAGGAAGCCGGGGAATGCCTGATCGAGGTCGATTCGCTCATCCGCGAGATTCGCAACTCGATCGCGACGAAAAAATACAATACCCTTCTTTCCTGCGTCCAACGGTACCTCGAACTCAAGGCGAACGATCCCGAGGCCCAAAGCCTGCAGGAAAAAATCGAAAAGTTGACGACGGTAACGGCCCCGGGAGGAATGAAGTTCCGCCGCATCCCCTCGGGCAGGTTTTACATGGGCTCGCACGAATCGGACGAGTTTATTCGCAACAACGAGCGACCGCAGCATCGGATCACGATCACCCATCCATTGTTTATGGGCGTCTATTTGGTGACCCAGGGTGATTTTCAGCGGCTTATGGAATTCAATCCGAGCGTTTCGACCGAGGACCCGAAATGCCCGGTCGATAACGTAACCTGGTTTTCGGCGCTGGAGTTCTGCAACAAATTAAGCGACGAAGAGGGCTTATCCCGTTACTACGAATTGAAAAACGTCAAACGCCGCGCGACGGGTATGATCGATAAGGCGGACGTTACCGTTTTGGGGGGCGAAGGGTATCGGCTCCCGACGGAAGCGGAATGGGAATATTCTTGTCGGGCGGGGAGCATCACCCCCTGGTGTTTCGGCGATCAGGTGCTTGAAGTCGGCCAATACGCCTGGTACTTCGACAATGCTCAAATGGAAACCCAGCCGGTCGGCGGGAAGAAGCCGAATTCCTGGGGATTGTACGACATGCACGGCAATGTGATGGAGTGGTGTTTCGATTGGTACGGCGAATTTTATTACCAGCAAAGCGCGGAAGAGGAAAATCCGCTCGGCCCGGACAACGGCTCGGCCCGTTCGCTCCGGGGCGGGGCTTGGCAATTCGGGGCCGAGGCGACCCGTTCGGCGTATCGCAACAGTTGCAACCCGGAAACTTCTTCGAGCGTGATCGGCTTTCGCGTCACCCGCAACGCCCCCGACGAAGGGATGTGAGCTATTGGCAGCTTGCGGTCAGCGGCTTAGCAACTTAGAAGACTGTTTTCGAAGCTGCTAAGTCGCTAAGTTGCACGGTTTTATCACCCCGCGCTCACGCTTGGGGCTAGTGTCGGTCATTTCTTTTCTTCGGTCGCCGCCGCCGTTCCGTTGACGACGACGTCGCGGACGGTTGCCTTTGAGAATTCCTTCCCTTTGAACTCGCAGACACTCTGCTCCAACAGCCAAAGGCCGGGCGCATAAACCTTGAACTGCATCTCGAAGAGCAAATCGTAGGCGTTGGCGACTTCGATTCGCCGGGGGACGAAGTGTGTTTCGTCCAATTTGACGAAATCGGAATATTTCTCGTAGGCGTTTTTCGGCAGCCTGACCCCGATTGGCGTGTAAGTCTTGGCATCGATATAGAGCATCCCTTCGGGAACCATTTGATCGAAAGACCCGTAAGATCCTCTGTCCAAACCATTTGTAAGATATTGGTAGGCTCCGCCGTTTTCGACGATCTGGAAATGAATCTTGATTTCCTTTTCGGAAACCTCAACGGATTTGTAGATGAGACCATTGCCCCACGAAAACTGCCAGATTCCGTCCGTAACGCCAATATACGAAATCCCGCGAACCTGGGCGAACGGCACGGTCTGGAGGTCGTCTTTCAGCGCGATTTTTTCGACGATCGGCGCGCCGTCTTTCTTTGATTTTGGTTTGACCTCGAAGGTGTAGGATAATTCCGTGATTTCGGGAGAAGGTCGCCAAAGCCAATAAGCGTTGATCTCGCGGAACTTTTGCATGATCCGGCCGCCGACCTGTTTCGCCTCCTCGCCGGTATATTTCCCCGGTTCGATCGGCTTGTTTTCCTGGAGCGGGTCGCCGTCCGTCTCGAACGAACTTCGGGCCGGAGCCGTTTTTTTCTCCTGGCAAAACGCGATGCCGAGGCTCAGCAGCAGAGTCGCCGCGATCGCGCTCGCTCCCCAAACCCGGGAAATGGCGGTCGGGCGGGGAATCATTTGTTCCCCAAAATCGATAATCCGGTTGATACGTTTCATGATTTTTTCCTTTCGTGATAAAAATTGCAGGACCGGCCAACGGTCGAGGAGAGTCCGTTTTTCTCCTGCCGCGACGCGCATCAGTGTTTCGATATAATTTTCCGGAGAGACGTTTCCCCGGGCGATGACAAGCAGATCGCACGATTCGTCGGCGACGGTCTCGGAATTTCGGAGCACGAACCAATAGAGCGGGTTCCAAAACAGCAGCGCTCCGCACAGTCGGATCAGCAGCCCCGTAAGATGGTCCCGCCGTGTGATATGGGCGAGCTCGTGCAGAAAAATCGCGTCCCGTTCCTCGGTCGAGATTCGTTCGGCGAGCGATTCGGGGAGCAGCACCGCCGGATGCAAGCCCCAGCACCAGACGGTCGGCGTCTTGACGTTTGGGGAGGTAAAGAGAATCGGGAGCGAAACGTTTTGCAGAACCGCCGCGTTTTGCAGCAGGGCTTCCTGCGATTCGCGGTCCGGGAACGGTTTCGCGAAAAACATCAGCCGCCGGGACGCGAAAATGCCGTACAGGAGCAGTATCGCGAAACCGATCGCTCCGGCCGCCAGCAGCAGCCCGAAGGTTTCGATCCGGACCGGGAACGTTTCGAACACGGCCGCTCCGCGACGGAACGGCAGCAGCCCGGCGTCGTGTCGCGCGATTGCCGTCGAAAGGCATGGGCAGACAATCGCGGCCAAAATGCCGATCGTGTAAAAAACATGGGCTTTCGACGGAGTTTTACGGCAAATTCTTCCCAGCAGCAAGGCAGCCCCGAGAAACAGCGTCGATTGCCAAACCGCGAACAAAAGCCAATCGCCCAACAGGGAAAGGAGAAAGGTCATTGTTTTTTTCCTTTCCGACGTTTGTCGATCATGGTTCGGATTTCTTCCCATTCCTGATCGCTCAGGCCGGTATCCTCGACAAAATGTTGGAAGAGGAGCGTTTTGCTCCCATCGAGAAACGTTCGAGCGAAGGAGCGAAGCGAATCGCCGATCGCTTCGTTACGTTTTTTGGTCGGTTTGTAAACGTAGGCCCGACCGTGTTCTTCGGCCGTTTCGTGGTACAACCAACCGGCTTTTTCCAGTTTTTGCAGCGTTGTGAGAACGGTCGTGTAAGCAAGCGGAGCGGAATCGGACGAAGCGTTCAATGCTTCGAGCAATTCCTGGACCGTTGCCCCGCCGCGTTCCCAGATCAGTTCCAGGAATCGTCGCTGCTGTGCTCCAAGATCATTGATTTCCAATTCGGACATATGTGATAAAGCTTCGAAAAAGAAAAAAGTGAAAAAATCTCGAAAACCAAGTGTTACTACCCTTGATTGTACTACCGTAGGTAGTATTTGTCAAGGCGAAAAATTTTGTTTTGTTGTTCTTTGCCCTTTTGTTTTTCGCGGCCCCCCAAGCCGTCATTTCGAGCGGAGCGAGAAATCTCACCCTCGCCGAAAGACTCGGAATTCCGGCCCTCGCGCGAGGGTGAGATTTCCCTTACGCTACGCTTCAGTCGAAATGACGAAAACTACCATTCGGCTGAAGTGTTACAAAATATCGTAAAAAAGTCAGACGCCAGTTTTCGCTCTTCGGCCTGTAAGGCCGGTGCGTAACAGCCCAGGGCAGAGCCGAAGGCGCCGCCCTGGGTGATGATGCCCCACGACAATCAGTCGCCCTGAAAGGGCAAGGGACCAAACGGTTTGCGTCGGCCTTACAGGCCGATGAGGGTGTGGGGGAGGCTTGTGACCCAGGGCGTCGCTTCGCTTTGCCCTGGGCTGTTACGCGCCGCTCTTTCAGGGCGAATTCGGGAAGCACCACTTTTTCGCAGCAGCTGAAAAGAGGTCATTTTTTATCTGGAACTCAGTAAGTTCGTGCCGGGTACAAGGTCCGTAAGTTACGTCGGGGTACCGACTACACTTACGGCTCTTTTTCGAATTGCCCCTCACCCAATCACGGTTTTCAAGAAACGGCCGGTATGATTTTCGGGCAGGCGGGCAATTTCCTCCGGCGTACCGGTCGCGACCACTTCGCCCCCCTGTTCGCCCCCTTCGGGCCCGAGGTCGATAATCCAATCCGCCGTCTTCATCACATCGAGATTGTGCTCGATCACGATCACCGTGTTGCCGTGATCGACCAGTTCCGAGAGCACGCTCAACAGCTGCTTGATGTCGTGAGAATGCAGCCCCGAGGTTGGCTCGTCCAAGACATAAAGCGTGTTGCCTGTCTCGACCCGGGCGAGTTCGGCCGCCAATTTGACGCGTTGAGCCTCCCCACCGGACAGCGTCGTCGAAGATTGGCCGAGCGTCAGGTATCCGAGCCCGACCCGTTTGAGGCTGTCCAACTGCCGCAAGACGCCCGGATAATTTTCGAAAAAGACGGCCGCCTCATCGATCTGCATTTCGAGCACATCGGCGATCGATTTCTCTTTGTACAAAATCCGGAGCGTTTGCCGGTTGAAGCGTTTGCCGAAACAGACCGGGCAGACGGCGTACAGGTCGGGCAAAAAGTGCATCTCGATTTTTTGCAGCCCTTGCCCTTGGCATTCCTCGCAACGGCCGCCGGCGATATTGAAGCTGAATCGGCCCGATTTGTAGCCGAGCCGTTTCGCCTCTTTCGTCGAGGCGAAGACCTTGCGGATTTCGTCGAACACCCCGCAATACGTCGCCGGGTTGCTGCGCGGGGAGCGGCCGATCGGCGATTGGTCGATGAGAACGAGCTTTTCGATCTTGTTCGTTCCGCGGAGACTTCTGTGCGGGCCAGGCGAAGGCCCCGTTCCGGTCAAACGCCGCTGCACCGCCGGGACGAGCGTCTCGTTCAAGAGCGAGCTTTTGCCGCTCCCGCTCACCCCGGTCACGCAAATCAGCGTTCCGAGCGGAAAATGAACCGTAATGTTTTTGAGGTTGTTCGTGAGTACCCCTTCGAGCAGGATCGAACGGGCCTTGGCCGCTTTGCGACGACTTTTCGGCAGCGGGATCGATTCGGTTCCGGCCAGGTAACGACCGGTGATCGAATCGGGATTGGTCCGGATCGCTTCCGGCGGCCCTTGCCCCATGATCGCTCCGCCCAAGTGCCCGGCGCCCGGGCCCATGTCGATGATCCAATCCGCTTCCCGCATGATCGCTTCGTCGTGTTCGACGACCAAAAGCGAATTGCCCTGCGACTGCAAGACCCGCATCGCATCGATCAGCCGTCGGTTGTCCCGGGGATGCAATCCGATCGACGGTTCGTCCAAAACATAGCAGATGCCGACCAAACCGCTCCCAAGCCCGGTCGCGAGCCGGACCCGCTGCAACTCGCCGCCGCTGAGCGTTTTCGCGAGCCGGTCGAGCGTCAGGTAATCGAGCCCGATCCGGTTCATAAAATCGAGCCGCTGCACGATCTGTTGGAGAATCGGCTCGGCGATCACCTGTTGATGGTCGGGGAAATTCAACTGCCGGAAAAATTCGAGCGCGGCATCAATCGTCAACGAACAAATTTCGAAGATGCGACGTTTGCCGATAATCACCGACCGGGCCTCGGGTCGGAGCCGACAGCCGCCGCAATCCGAACAGACGACCGCTTCGCGAAACGGCTGCAGCAGGTCTTTTTCCTTTTTGCTCTTCGATTTTTCGTAAATCCGGTCCAACAAAGGAAGTATCCCCGCAAAAGAAGGCAGGCGATCAGGGCTTACGCTCCTCTATTTCCCTTGCGCTTTCTCGTCTGCCCCCTGATCCCCCCTGTCCTCCGTCCTCTGTCCTCTGTCCTCGAATTCCCGTCCTCTGTCCTCTGATCCGAAATACAAGACCCTGCGCAATTCGTCGTCGAATTCGCAGATCGGCGTTTTGAAGAAAATTTCGGTCGGCGAGGGAACGGAGCCGTTCTTTTTTTTCCGCTCTTTCGTCGCCGAGGGCAGGGCGACGGCGATTTTCTCGAAAAACTCTTCCAACTGCGAATGCAAGAGCCGCTGGGAAGGCGGAGAAAGCAGCCCGAAAAGTGCGATCGCCCCGTTTTTGAGCGAAAGAATCGGGTCGGGAAAAACCAGTTCGGCTTTGAACTTGTCCTGGTGCCCCATTCCGTGACAGGTGGGGCAAACGCCGTAAGGACTGCTGAAGCTGAACGTCCGCGGCTCGATTTCCATAAAATTGATCTTGCATTTCGGGCAGGAATGCAGCGAACTGAAGATCATGTCTTTCCAAACGCTTTTAACCGTTCCGTCCGAGTTGGTAATTCGCTCTTTTTCGTAGACGCAAACGGCGACCCCATCGCCGAGATCGAGGGCGAGCCGGAGAGATTCGCCCAGACGGCTTTGAATGCCGGGTTTGAGCACGAGTCGGTCGACGACCGCTTCAATGTCGTGCCGCTGCTCGGCGTCGAGATCGGAAACCTGCTCGACCTCCAAAAGTACGCCGTCGATCCGGGCCCGGACGAAACCGGATTTGATGATCTTGCGCAGGACGTCTTTGTGCTGCCCCCGCCGACCGCGAACCATCGGCGCGAGAATCATGATCCGCATGTTTTCGGGAAGCCGCAAAATTTCTTCGAGAATCTGCTCCGAGGTCTGCGGCTTGATCGGTCGACCGCAGCGATAACAGTGCGGCTGCCCGAGCCGGGCGAAGAGCAACCGGAGATAATCGTACACCTCGGTGATCGTCGCGACGGTGCTTCTCGGATTGTGGGTCCCGCCCCGTTGGTCGATCGAAATGGTCGGTTGCAGCCCGGTGATCTGATCGACATCCGGCCGCTCCAACTGGTGCAGGAACTGCCGCGAGCCGACGGAAAGTGATTCGATGTACTGGCGCTGTCCCTCGGCGAAAATCGTGTCGTGGGCGAGGGAACTTTTCCCGGAGCCGCTCAGCCCGGTAATGACGACAAGATCCCCTCGCGGAATATCGAGATTAATATTCCTGAGATTATGAACTTTCGCCCCTTCGATTCGGATCTGGGGACGTTGGTTTGGCCCGGGAGTTTGCATGATTGAGGGGAAAGTGCCGAAAAACAATCTTTCAATGTAACAAAAAACGCGACCTGCGCAAAGTCCCCCGAAAAGTCCCGAATGTCGACTGTCGTTGTGATGCTTTACAACTTTCCAGGCAACGGATAAAATCCGTGTTCGTCCTTGGACGAACTCATTTGTGTTGCCTCGTTGCTAGAAACCGCTGCAAGACCGTGAACGGCTGGGAACGAATCCTACAGCCTACAGCCTACAGCCTACAGCCTATTGAATTATGAGCATTTGGTCGGACCTGAAAATCCTTTATCATATGGCCGTTCGGCCGGTTCGCGGGAGCGATCACGCCGAGAGAATGGACAACTTTTATGCCGGGCAGGCGGCCGATTACGACGACTTCCGGCGGCGGTTGCTCCTCGGCCGGGAAGAACTTTGGGAGAAGCTGTTGAGCGATCCGAAGCGGCCGCCGAACGATTTGGTTTGGCTCGACATGGGGGGCGGGACCGGTTCGAATCTTGAATTTTTCGGCGAAAAAATCGGCTTGCTGCAAAAGGTGTACGTCGTCGATCTCGCCGGTTCGCTGCTCGAAGTCGCCGAAGAGCGGACGCAGACGCACGGTTGGACCAACACGCAAACGGCAGAAGCGGACGCGACGACCTTCGTGCCGCCGGAAGGAAAGGTCGATGTCGTCACGTTTTCGTATTCGCTGACGATGATTCCCGATTGGTTCGCGGCGATTGATCATGCCTATGACCTCCTCAAGCCGGGCGGCCGGATCGGGGTCGTCGATTTTTACGTTTCGCGGAAACATCCGGCCGAGAATCACGTCCGGCATTCCTGGGCCAAGCGTTCGTTTTGGCCGATTTGGTTCGCCGCCGACAACGTCTTTCCCTCTCCGGAGCATGTCCCCTACCTGCATCGGAAGTTCAAACCGCTCCTGTTCGAGGAACGGCTAACACGCATTCCGTGGTTCCCGAATCCGTTCTTCAAGATGCCGCATTACATTTTTATCGGCGAGAAAGAATAATCATACGGTTGGGTTGCCGACAACACTTCAGACGCATGGTATTTTTCGTCATTTC
>JAVBSX010000357.1:0-7963 GCA_031556455.1 Thermoguttaceae bacterium | reverse complement strand
AGATGTGCATGATACTAAATTAACGAGCCGGGACCTGTGGTCCCGACTGTTCGAACAAGTGTGCGGTTTGTTGAAAAGGGAATCAGTCGGGAGCATAGCTCCCGGCTCGTTGTTGTGCGGCGTTTTAGGGGGGCGGCAAGGCGGGGCGGAACGTGTCGGGCGAGGCGGAGAGCGAGTGGACGCGGCCGTGCGGGGTTTCGCGGTGGCAGTCCCAGCAGCGGAAATCGCCGCTTTGGTGACGGCAGGCGGCGACCTCGGCGAGCCGCTGTTCGTGACAGCGGAGGCAGTTTTCCTGCACGACCGGAATCGCTCCTTCCGAAAGCTTGATCGATTGCGGCTCCAGCCTGAGCGTGAAAATCCCGGCATGTCGCAACCCGTCGTGCGCCTTGAACGCGTATTCGCGCGGCAGCGAGGTGTGCGGGACGTGACAGTCGTTGCAGACGGCGTGATCGGCGTGCGAGGAATGTTGCCAGGAAAGATAGGCGTCCGTCATCACATGGCAGTTGATGCAGGTTTTCGAATCGTTGCTCAAATAGGAGGTCGCCCGGGAAACATGGGCCAATAGCAGCCCCAGCCCGCAGCATATCCCGAGCAGGAACAGGGCCGGAATCCGCGCACCCGCTCGCAGGAACCGCAGGTTCAATAGCGAACAGAGGATTTCAAGCGGTTTTTTTGGCATGATGAGGAATGTGGTCCGAATTTTTTTGCACCGTTCAATACCAGCCCCAGGCGTGAGCGTGGGGTGATAAAAATGGGACGCGAAAAAATCACCCCGTGCTGGCGATTGGGGTTAGTGAGGCCCAGTATACCTTCAGTCCGTCGTTTCCGCAACGCTTTCGAGCGTGTGTTCCCGGGCACTTTGAATCGCCCGCCGGGCGGCCTCGCGGCCGAAAGTCCAAAAGAGCGCCGGACGTACGAAAAATTCCATCAACGTGGAGGTCAGCAGCCCGCCGACGACGACCGTCGCGATCGGGTAGAGGATTTCCCGCCCCGGCTCGGTGGGATTGATCAAGAGCGGAATCAAACCGATCGCCGAGGTTAACGCCGTCATCAGCACGGGAGCGACCCGGTTGCGGCCGGCTTTGATAATCATCTCCTTCGAGAAAGTTTCTCCTTCCTCCTTCACCAAATGAAAATAATGGTCGATCAACAAAATGCCGTTCCGGGAAGCGATCCCGCAAAGCGAGATCATGCCGACCAGGTTCGGGATCGTCCGGTCCTGCCCCGTCA
Organism: Thermoguttaceae bacterium; assembly: GCA_031556455.1. GTDB lineage: Bacteria > Planctomycetota > Planctomycetia > Pirellulales > Thermoguttaceae > JAVBSX01. The sequence goes on along the minus strand of JAVBSX010000357.1, from coordinate 6,733 downwards.
GGACGATCGCGGCGACCGCTCCGACGAGCGCGAGCGGGAGCGCGACCATGATTTGCAGGGAAATGTTGATCGAACGGAACATCGTAAAGAGGACGAGAAAGACGCCGAACATCGAGAGGATCGTCAACAGCGCGATCTTTCGGGAAGCTTCCTGTTCGCTTTGAAACAAACCGGCCAGTTCCAGCATGTAATTCCCTTCGGTGAGGGATTTCATTTCCGGAGCGAGGCGTTTGAGAATATCGTCCTTGACATCGACGGCCCCGCGATGGCGCGGGTTCATTTGAATGACGACCTGCCGCCGGCCCGCCTCGTGGTCGATTTGGCTCGGCCCGGTAGCCTTCGTGTCGATCTCGGCGATCGCATCGAGCGGGATCACCCCGCCGGCGGCGAGAAGGACCGGCAGGTGCAGCAGGGTTTCCAGGTTTTCCCGGTATTCGTCCCCGAGGCGGACGACGACATCGAACGAACGCTGTCCGTCGATCAGTTCGGTGACGACGTTCCCTTTCATTGCCGTTTCAATCATCTGGTTGACGCCGAGCGGGGTCAAACCGTACGCGGCGAGCCGCTCGCGGTCGAGATTGATACGGATTTGAGGAATGTCGATCGGGATCGGGTCCATTCTCACATTCCCGATTCCCGGAATATCGGCGATCAGTTCCATGATTCTCGCCCCGCGACGTTTGAGCGTTTCGAGGTCGTCCCCTCGAAGCTTGACGGCGATACGCGCCCGCGTCCCGGCTCGGAGATGGTTGATCAGGTGCTGCAAGGGCTGGTCCGAAAACGCAACCGTTCCGGGAATGTTGTCCGGTTCGATCAGCTTGTGCAAATCTTCAAGGACCTCTTCGAGCGAGCGGCCGGCACTGCGGTCGATCGAGCAGATGAATTCCGAGGTGTTGACCGGGACGGCATGTTCGTCGAGTTCCGAACGGCCGGTCTTGCGGACGACGCTTTGAATTCCCCGGACGTCTTGAATCTGTCGGGCCAGAGAATCGGCCAGTTCCTCCGAGGTTTTGAGCGATTTGCCCGGCATGAGATCGACGTTGAGCTGGATCGCCCCTTCGTTGAACGCGGGCATAAAATTTCGCTCCAGCGAAAAGAAGACGATCGTCGCGAGAACGATCATCGCGAGGGCGAGGGCCAAAATCGTTTTCGGAAATGCGAGGCTGAGGCGGATCGCACGTTCGGCGAAGTATTTGACGGTCCGGAGGACAAAGCCTTCCTTTTCGCGATGCCGTTTCGCGATACCTGGCAGGAGAAAATGAGCGAGAACCGGCGTCAGCGTCAAGGAAACGACGAGCGAAGAAAGAATCGACACGACGTAGGCGACGCCCAAGGGGGTGAACAGCCGCCCTTCGATGCCGGAAAGGAAAAACAGCGGGAAGAAAACGAGCACGACGATGATCGTCCCGTACACGATCGAATTACGAATTTCGCAGCTCGCCTCGAAAACGACCCGGAGCGAGGAGCGGGGCTTCTCTAATTGGTAATTTTCACGAAGCCTTCGGAAAATATTTTCGACATCGACGATCGCATCATCGACCAGTTCCCCGATCGCGACGGCCAGCCCCCCGAGGGTCATCGTATTGACCGAGAGCCCGAATCTCGCGAAAATCACGCAGGTCGCGATGATCGAAATCGGCATCGCGAGCAGGGTGATGAACGTCGCCCGGAGGTTCATGAGAAAAAGAGCGATCACGATCACGACCAGCACCGCCCCGATCCAAAGGGCTTCTTTGACGTTGTTGACGGCGAGATCGATAAAGGTTCGCTGCTGGTACAGACATTCGATCCGCAAACCGGGATTGTTCGGGAGCAACGCCGATTTGATCGTCGCGATTTCCTTGAGGACCTGTTCGGTCAATTCGCGCGTATCGTAATCGGGCTGTTTCTCGATCGTGAGGGTGATCGCCGGGCCGCCGGAAATGCTGCCGTCCGGATTGCGAACGGTCGCGCTCGAACTGCCGACCTTGACGGCCGGGGCTTCAAGCACGTCGGCGACCCGTTCGAGCAGGACCGGCGGATCGACATCGGGCTTGACGACGAGCAACTTCAAATCGTTGACGTCCCTGAGCCGGCCGACCGAACGAACCAGGTACTGATCGGTTCCCTGCCCGGTCAGGTAGCCGCCGGTTACGTTCCGGTTGCTTTGCTTGAGCGCTTCCTCGACCTCTTGAATCGTAATCTCGTATTTGAGGAGATCATCGGGCCGGATTTGGACCTGATACTGTTTCAAATCCCCGCCCATCGTATAAATCTCGGAGACCCCGCCGATCCCGAGGAGCCGTCGGCGGATCACCCAATCGGAAAGCGTTCGCAGGTCCATAGGCGAGGTTTTGCCGGTTTCGTCCCAAACGGCGAGGAGCAAAACCTGCCCCATGACCGAAGAAATCGGCGTCATTCTCGGGACAACCTCCTCGGGCAGGCGGTCGGCGGCGAGTTGGATCCGCTCGGAAACAATCTGCCGGGAACGAAACGAATCGACGGTCCAATCGAAATCGACGATGATGATCGAGAGGCCGACGACCGAGTTGCTCCGGACGCTTTCGACCCCGGTCGCCCCGTGCAGGACGGATTCGAGCGGCATGGTAACCAGCGTTTCGACCTCTTCGGGGGCGAAGCCGATGCATTCGGTGATGATCGTAACCCGGGGACGATTGAGGTCCGGCAGCACGTCGATCGGCAGGTCGCGGGCCTGGAACGACCCGAAAACCATCAATAGGATCGCAAGGGCGACGACGACCAGGCGGTGATGCAGCGAGAAACGGATAATCGCGTTGAACATGGAAAATTAAGAATTATGAATTAAAAATCGTGAATGGTTATGAATCGCGAATTGTCGTAACACTTCAGCCGAATGGTGATTTCGTCATTTCGACTGAAGCGTAGCGTAAGGAGAAATCTCACCCTCGCGCGAGGGGCGGAATTCCGAGTCTTTCGGCGAGGGTGAGATTTCTCGCTTCGCGCGAAATGACGAATAGGAGGGGGACTGTTCAAAAAACTCCAAACGGCTGAAGTATTACGAATTGTCTGGAATTATGAATTACGAATGATATTGGCGATGTAACACTCATTCTTAATTCATAATTTTAAATTCTTAATTGACTAATGATCTCCGCAGGGGCAGGCGCTTTGGAGCTTGCCGCCGCCGCTGGTGAGGGCGATTTGCAACTGCCCGGCCCCGCGGGCGGCGACGACCGCTCCGGGGAGGATCGAGCCGTCGTTCGCGATCGCGATCGAATCCCGGGCGCGGAAAAAGACGTGCACCGCTTTGCGGTGCCAGACCTTTTTGCCGTCGTCGGTGCCGTTCCATTGAAAAACGTAGGCGTCGTTGACCTCTTGGGCGACCGCTTCGCTCGGCAGGACGATGCAGTCCTCGACCGTTTCGTATTCGAGGAGAAGTTCGCAGCGTTGGCCCGGCTTGAATCGCCAATTGACGAATCGCGGGTCCGAGGGATCGTCCGGATTTTTCGCGGACGGAGCATCGTCGTCCTTGATTATCCAATTCGGCAATTCGACGTAAAAATTGAGCGTCCTGTTGACCGAATCGATCCGGTTGTCGATGCTCCGGATCGACAGTCCGGTAATGTTTTCCTTAAACCCGTCGTGTCCCTCGAACAGGGCGGTCACGATCCCGGGTTTCCGGGCGGTCGCGTTGAGGATGTTCTCATCATGGGCGAAGGAGCGGCCGCAAATCGACAGCCGTGACATGTCGATGATCTGGCAAAGCGATTGGCCGATCTCGACCTGTTGGCCCTTTTCGATTTCGAGCGACTCGATTTGCAGGGAGTTGGTTTTTTGCGGCGAGACTTGCGATACGTCGATCGGAACGATCGGACCTTGGGCGATCCCGTCTTCGGAGACTTTTGGCAGGCGGACGGTGATCATCCGGACGAGCTTGCGATCGCGGATGATCGTCTCATCGATCTGCTCTTGCGAAAGACCGTGAACGAGCAGGGCGTTTTTCTGGGAGGCGATTTGCGAGTCGATTTCCGATTTCTGGAAAGCGATTTCGCGGATCGATTTAGGCGCGATGTCGGCGGAAAGCCCTTCGAGCCGCTTGCGTTCCGATTCGACGACGTCCTTTTTTTGCAGGAGCGCAAGCAGATCGGATTGACAGCGGATCAGCTCTTCGTGCACAAGGAGGATATCGAAAAGCGGCTGCCCCGAAACGACGGTTTCGCCCGGCTCGACGTACACCCGTTGCACGATTCCGGAGGCGGTCGAGGGGACGGCCAGTTTCGAGCGGCCCGGCCGGTCGACGACGATTGCCGGAAAGACGAGCGTTTTCTTGAATGAGGAGACCTTGACCGGCAGGATCGTATCCGAATTGATTCCGATATTGCGTAAAGCCTGGTCCGAAAGGGCGAGGGAATGTTGCTCCTCGACCGCGGCGAGAGCCGGGGCGGAGGTCGCGGGACTTTCGTTGCCGCTCAGTTTTTGCTGAAAAAACGGTTCGTGAAACCCCAGAATCGCGAGGACGGCGACGGAGAGGCAGACGAGCGGAACGATAAAAAGAGCAAACCTGTTGATATGTTGTTGATGTTTTGGGCTCATGATTGAATTGGAGAAAAGTTTAGCGGGCGGCGAAGACGCCGAAGAAATTCAAATTGAGAATAAAAACGATAATCGAAGTAGGAAAATGACAGAACCGCTGCGCAAAACGACGACGGTCGCGACATCAAAGTGTCGTATCCTCATTTTCAAGGATCATGTAAGAAATGCGATCAAATCAACAGGGATCGATTCGCAAGAAAAAGAGGGACGTTGTCGGGAGTTTTTTCAAACGCCGGAACAAGGACGGCTGCCCTGCGGAGAGAAAAACAGTCCGCAGGAAGTTCTGCAAGCCCGGCTGTCGCGAAAAGCGACTTCCCAAGAGGGACATTGACCGAAATTGAGGAAATTTCCGGACTGCATTCGCAATAACCGCACGAATTTTCCTCGATCGGAGCGGAATGATGCCCACCTGCTTCGCACGAAAAATCTTTCGAATCGTCCGAGCAACAGGAATGGTGATGATGGTCGCAAGTGTGTCGATCGGAACAGGGAAAAACGTGAACGACCGAACTGTCGCAATCTTGATGAAAATGGAGAGTACAGATTCCGAGCGCATGAGAGAACTGTCCTCCCAAGGCCAAAAAAAACATTACTCGAATCATCAACTTTAACATAGAAGCCTGCTCGCGACATCAAGAAGGGCAAAACACCAGCCAACTCTTATATTTTATCGCATTTTTCGTCAAATTTCAAGAGGAAATTGAGGCTTCCTATACGAAGAATCCCTTGTTTGATTATCGACCAAGGAGGAGGCTTTATTGACAAAACAATGAAGAATCGGCGAACGGACCCTTTTCAAAAAGACAAAAGCCCGACGATTCGGCGGGCAACCTCGGTTTTGCCGCCGCGAAGTTGTTCGATTATTGTTCCGTCCCGCTTGAGAATCGCGATTGTTGCCTCGGGAGAGCCGATCACGGTCGGATCGTTCAAGACAATGAAATCAGCGTTCTTTTTTCGCAGCTTGGCCAAAGCCTTTTCCCGGGCATTGTCCGTTTCCAAGGCAAAAGCGATGATTTGCTGGTTGGGTCGCTTGATTTTTCCGAGTGCGGCCAAAATGTCCGGCGTTTCGACCAGTTCCAGCATTCCGCCGAACGCCGATTTCGACAGCTTGGTATCGGAATAGTTTTTCGGCCGGTAATCGCAAGGAGCCGCCGCTCCGATCACGGCATCGCAATCCGGAAAGATCCGCAGGCACTGTTTCAGCATTTCATCCGTCGTGAGGACCTCGCGGACTTCGAGCTCGTCGGGATAATCCGTTTCGACAGGGCCGCTCACGAGTACGACCTCAAACCCTCGTTCGAAGGCGGCGGCGGCCAGGGCCCTCCCCATTTTTCCGCTTGAGGCATTCGAGAGAAACCGGACCGGGTCAAGGTATTCCCGCGTCGGGCCGGAGGTGATCAGGATTCGCATGGTTAAAAATAACGAGCCGCACTCCGCGAGTGCGGTTTGCGTCAATTCGAGTTGTGAGGTTTCTCGCTGTGAGCGGTAATAACGAGCCGGGAGCTGTGCTCCCGGGCTGTCTCCGTCTTCAATAGAGACGTTTCTCGCTGTGAGCGTGCCCGGGACCGCGGGTCCCGGCTCGTTATGTCGCGTTCGCGGCTCACGTCCTATTGGCTCAGGACGACGATCATCACATCGGCGTTGAGGTTCGGGTCTTCGCTCACCTGCTCGCCGGCCTGGGTATCGAGAGCGATCCGCTGGTGTATGCGGAAGCCTTTTTCCCGGCAAAACTCCTCGAAATCGGTCAGCGTCAAAAAGCGGACATCGTGCGTGTTGTACCAAAAATGATCCGGCTGCGGATCGGTGAGCGGAGCAAACCCCTGTTCGACCAGCCGACGGCGGTGCTCGCGGTATCCCAGGTTTGGGAAGCTGACAACCGCTCGGGTGCCGACCCGAAGCATCTCCCGGAGCACGAATTCGACGTCGACGACCGTCTGCAAGGTTTTGGAGAGAACGACGAAATCGAACTGCTTGTCCGAAAACGGCGTCAAACCCTCGTTCAAATCGGCTTGGATCACGTCGATCCCCCGGCCGAGCGCTTCGACGAAATACCGTTCCTCGATCTCGACACCCATCCCCTGGTTGTCCCCCCGCTGCTGCAATCGGGCCAGAAAACCGCCCCGGCCGCAACCGAGGTCGAGCACCTTCGCCCCTTTGGGAATCAGCGCGAGAATCCGTT
>JAVBSX010000266.1:0-11663 GCA_031556455.1 Thermoguttaceae bacterium | reverse complement strand
CGGGGTCACTTCGACCAATTCGTCATCGGCAATGTATTCGAGCGATTCTTCAAGCGTAAAAGCACGAGCCGGTTTCAGCAGGATATTTTTGTCGTGACCGGATGCCCGCATGTTGGTCAGTTTTTTTTCCTTCGTCGGGTTGACGTCCATATCCTCGCTCCGGGAATTTTCGCCGACGACCATCCCCTCGTACACGACGTCCCCGGGAGCGACGAACGGCTCGCTCCGGGCCTGCAACGCGTCGATTGCGTAAGCGTTCGCCCGGCCGGAAACCATTGAAACCAGCACGCCCGTTGGTCGGCCCGGAATATCGACCTCCCTCGGTTTGTACCCCTCGAAACGGTGGTTGATCACCGCGTTGCCCTGCGTCGCCGTCAGCAGCCGGGTCCGCAACCCGATCAGCCCGCGGGCCGGGATCGAAAACTTGATGATGTTATATTCGTTCCGGTTCGACATTTCCAGCAATTGGCCCCGCCGGGCGCCGACCAGTTCCATGACCGGGCCGGTTTGGGAATCGGGAATCTCGATCACCAACGTTTCGAACGGCTCTTCGATCACGCCATTGTTTTCGCGGAAAATCACTTCCGGCTTGCCGATCGAAAGTTCGTAACCTTCCCGCCGCATCGTTTCGATCAGCACGGAAAGGTGCAGGATGCCGCGGCCCGAGACGGCGAAATGCTCCGTCCCCTCGACCGGCTCGACCTTCAGGGCGACGTTCCGCTCCAGTTCCCGCATCAGCCGGTCTCGCAAATGCCGGCTTGTCACGTACGTTCCTTCTTTTCCCCCGAGCGGAGAATTGTTGATGCTGAACGTCATTTTCAAGGTTGGCTCGTCGACGTGTATTCGCGGCAAGGCGACCGGGTGTTGCGGAGAGCAGATCGTGTCGCCGATTTCGATTTGCGTGAGGCCGACGACCGCGACGATGTCCCCGGCATCCGCTTCGTGCACCTCGGTCCGGCCGAGATTATCAAACGTATAAAGCTGGGCGATTTTTCCGGGGACGATTTTATCGTCTTTCTGCATCAAGGCGACGTTCATTCCCTTGCGGATGCTGCCGGCCCGAACCTGACCGATCGCGATCCGGCCGACGAATTCCGACCAGGCGATCGTCGTAACCAGCATTTGGACCGGGTCGCCGATTTCGACGACCGGAGCCGGGATTTTTTCGAGGATCAGGTCCATAAGCGGCAGCATGTTCCCGCCTGTCGCCGTCGGGTCGAACGAGGCGAAGCCGTTCTTCGTGCTCGCGAAAAGATAAGGAAAGTCGATCGTCTCGTCCGTCGCCCCCAATTGAATAAAGAGGTCGTACATTTCGCTCAAGACGTCTTTCGGCCGTGCGTCCTTGCGGTCGATCTTGTTGACGACGACGATCGGCTTGAGGCCGAGTTCGAGGGCTTTCCCGAGAACGAATCGCGTTTGCGGCATCGGCCCTTCGGCGGCATCGACCAACACCAGACAGCCGTCGGCCATTCGCAGGACCCGTTCGACCTCGCCGCCGAAATCGGCGTGCCCGGGCGTGTCGATGATGTTGATCTTGACCCCTTTGTACGGAATCGCGATGTTTTTCGCGAGGATCGTGATGCCGCGTTCGCGTTCGAGGTCGTTGGAATCGAGAATCTGCTCCCCGGAAAGCTGGGCGTCGCGGAATTGCCCGGACTGCCGGAGCATGCAGTCGACGAGCGTGGTTTTTCCGTGATCGACATGGGCGATGATCGCGATATTGCGAAGGTCGTTACGAGTTTGCGGCATTGATTTGAGCGATTGGAGCCGCCGGAGTCAAACCGGCGGAGACACTGGGAACGAACGAATTTTTTGGCCGTTCCATTTTATAGGGAAACCGCGATTTCGTAAGGGGGTTTTTGGCGAGAGAATGAGGAAAATCGAGCACGGTCGCGACCTTCCGTTCCCAGGTATCGTCCAATTCTATTGCAAATTTGGGGAACTACTACACAGTCGTCGAATTGGGCTTCGCGTAAAAAATACAACACCGTGTCATTTCGAGCCCCACGCTTCGCTCTGGGCAGGCTCCGCGAGAAATCTCACCCTCGCCTCAAAGGCAGGAATTCCGGCACTCGCGCGAGGGTGAGATTTCTCCTTGCGCGTTGCTCCAGTCGAAATGACGTCACGTTTTTCGGCGAAGGCAATTTACAGATCTTCACAAAAAATATCGAATCGGGCTGCTGTTTGCAGTGTTCGGTTTTTTACATGAAGATCAATACTACGACTTTGTACTGCCGTATTGAAGACGAGAATTTTACTGGTCTGCTCATAAAATTTGCCCCTTGATTTTCAAGACGTAGCGGAGCGCAGTCTCAAAAATCAAGGGATCACGAGTGTTCGCCTCGCCAACCGAATCAAAATTTTCGCGCAGATCAGTAAACCGTCTTGAGTCTATTGGGAAGAATAAAGCAACTCGAATCGCCGTCCGCCGTTTTCCGTTTTTTGACGAAGCTCCGCAGCCGCCCTACGGTGCGGGAAGCGGCTCGGCATCCGGTTTGGGGTCGGGCTCGGGGTTTGATTGCTCCGGCACGGGCGGTGTCGATTCCGCAGTGGGAGCCGTTGCCGGTTCCGTCGGCGGCGCCGCTGCCGGCGGCTCTTGCGGAGCGGCTTCGGCTTTCGCGGGAGGCTCGACAACGGGGAACGAACCTTCCTGGCCCGGCAAGGTCGGGAGCTCCCTTTCAGGGACGATCGAATGGTCCTCACCGCCCAGCGCGTCCGGAAAATCCAGTGAGTTCAGGTCGATTTCCGGTTGCTTGTCCTTGACGATCGCATCGTAACCAAGGTGTATTTTCTTGAAAACGTCCTCGGAAATCACGTAATACCAATCGGCGAATCGCTTGTTCAGTTCAAGAACCCTTTTCTTGCCGGTTTCGATCTCGGCATTATAAAAATCCTGGAGCCGGGCGTTCGCTTTTTCGACGGCGTCGCGTTTTTCTTTGGCGGCGGCAATCACGCTTTCCTCACCCTCGGCGGGCACCTCGGGCAGTTCCTCAAGCGTCGGTTTTTCAATCGCCGATTCGTCGAATTCCGTGAGAATGAAAAGGAATCGCCGCATCGCGACGGTCGCATCGTTTTCGGAATCCGCGCCCGGCTGTTTTTCAGCGTCGTCGACCTTCTTTTCGGCATCGGCGTCCAGCCCGGCGAGTCGGCCGAAACGGAGGGTGTAGTTGACGCCGTTTTTCATCAGAATCGACATTTCCCCGTTACTGGAATAAATCGCGACCTTGCGGACCGCCGGATCGTCCGTTTCCGCCTCGGCGAAATAGAAGCCGCATTGGGCCAAGGCTTCAAGAATTTCGGGTGCCTGTCGAATCATCTCGATCCCGAGCGGTTTCGATTCCCGGAGCGGGGCGGCGAGAAATTCCGGCTTGCGGCGGACGTCGACGATTTTCAGATCATCGAGGGCGGTCACCATATTCGAAAGCGTTTCTTCGGCGAGTTCCTGATTGTCCGAGAGAGGGATTTGCATCACCTTACCCTCGCGATTCATTTTCAACGAATCGAGCGACCAGCGTGCCGCGGCCGGGGCCTGGGAGTCGTACTTGAGATTCAAAGACGCTCGGTATTGCCGGGTTCCCTCGTCGATATCGACGGAATAATCCTCGACATCGACCTTTTGAATGTCGAACGATTCGATATTCAAAAGATTCTTTTCGATCCAATCCTCGAATCGGGTCGACATCGCCTCGGTCGTGATCTTAACCGTATAAACCGGGTGTTGGCCCGGGATACGGACGTAATGCAGCCCGGGGTTTCCGTCGACCTCCTTGCCGATAATCACCTGGCCCAAATCCTTGTCGTCGGCCCCGGTACAAACGATCTTGATCCCCGCCCCGCTCCCGATCCCGGCGTTTTCCGCTGTCGGATCGACGACACCGTACAGGGCATGAGACGAGAGGACGGGGCCTTCGGGGGCTTTTTCCTTGCCTTTGGCCGCGGCACCGATTTCGGCCGTGCTTGAGGCGACGGAGAGGACTTCCAATCCGATCAGCGAGGAGGCGACCCGGCCCATTTGCTCCTTGGCATCGGCCGGGTAATTTTCGTGCGAAGGGATCGCCCATTGGCCGTTAACCTCGGCGACCTGAAAACGCTGCACTTCGCCGTCGGTCGGATTGATTTTCGTGATCTCCAACGATTTGATCTCGAGGGGATCGGTCAGTTTATCCAACAACACCTTGCCGACGGCGCTTTCGGGCGAGTCGTTGATCGGCGTCGGCTGCACGAGCCAGGCGATGAGGATCAGGAGCAAGGCAATCGCAAGGAATATCGCGGTTTTGGAGGATTCTTTCATTGTCGAAAAAAAGGTCTATTGAAAATTGGTGTATTCGTTGTTATTTCGTCATTTCGACTGAAGCGCAGCGTAAGGAGAAATCTTATCCTCGCGAAGTGGGTTGAATTCCGACTCTTTCGGCGAGGGTGAGATTTCTCGCTTCGCTCGAAATGACGATTTTGGGTTGTTTTCGAAAAAACAAACGCCTGAAAGGTTATAAAAATTGAAAACTCAGATATCGTAAAAAATCGATACCGCTCACGGCCCCTACTTTCGCCGTCGCGACTTGGGGACCCCTTCGTATTCCCGCATGCGCCGGGTCATAAAGACGAGGCAGGCGATCATCAGCGGGGGAATCGGGGGGAGGACGACGGCGTAAAACTTATATTGGCCTTGGATTTTGCGGATGTATTCGTTGAGCTTGACCTCGGCGAGTTCGATTTTTTGGCTCACTTCCCGCCGCAAAGCATCGAGCGTCGACTGCATGCTCTTTTTCGCGGAAAAGGAAACGGCCTGATATCGAGACATCGCTTCTTCCTGGCTCATCCCCTGGTTTTGGAAATCCTTATTGATCTGTTCGAGCCGGTCAGCGAGCTTTAGGGTGTCGTCCTTGATCCGTTCTTCCAATTCCTTTTGATACCGCTCGCGATTTTCGGCCGTCTTTTGTCGCATCTCGTCGGTCACTTTGTCGATCCGCTGCAAGGTTCGGTGTATCGGCCGGCGGGTTCGGATATCGAGAAACCTCGTATCCCCCGCGACCGAATCGATCGCATTGAGCACGAAGGGAACATTCTCGAAATCGAGGTTGATGCCCATACCGGGAGGGCTGCCCGCTTCCTGCATTTGAAAAATCTCGTTATGCAAAAGGTCGATGTCGGCGATCAGGACGACGTTGAGCTTGGCGGTTTTCGGAAGAGCCGGGGCCGCCTCGGAAGCGTCCGGTTCGCCGGGAAGCGGTTCCGGTTTCGTTTCGGGTAAGGCGATTTCGCCGGTGATGTGGGCCGCGATTTCCTTCGGCCCTTCCGTGGTTTGGTTGACCCGGTCCAACCGTTCGTTGAGGCTTTCGAGCATGTCGGCTTGAAAGGCATCCCGGATTTTTTCGACCGAAGCCGTTCCGGAAGGACGGTAAATCGTCCAGGCGATCGGCTTGTAGTTCAACGTCGATTTGCCCGATTTATTTAAATGTCCGGGAAACGGAAGCATCAAATACTGCAACCGCCTGGTGATCGGATCGTCCAACGCGAAAGGAGAAACCGTCCGGCGGGAAACCTCGTCGACCGCCCTGTCGAGAAACACACACCCCTTCGGGAGCGCGTTGAGTTTCCGGATCGGGTTGTAATCCTGCCAAATGCTGTCGTGCCCGTCGAAATCGACGCCGAGCAACGACCAGAGCGGGCCGATGTCCCCTTTCGGCGGGAGCTGACGCTGCATTTGCATCATCTGGTTTTGGGCCCGTCGCGGTTCGCTGGTACCGCCGACTCCGCCGACGTAAATCGGGAACGGATCCTCGAAAATGACGGTCGGCTGCCCTTGCCGGACCGCGTCGATAAAATTTTTCATGTCCGGGGGGCCAAGCGAGGACGGCTGAACGGCGACCAACGCGTCGTACCGTTCGAGCAGCGGGTTGGCCGGATCGACTTCGACGACGGTGTACCGTTTTTTGAGTTCCTCGACGATTCGCATGTCCTGCGACATCGAAAAGTTCTGCATCGAAAACTGGCCGAACAACGGCGCGTCGGTCTTGAGGATGCCGATCCGCTTCTTTTGCGGGTCGGTTACGGTACAAAGAGCGTGTACGAGTTCATATTCGGGCGAGAGCCCCCGGTCGATGAACGGCAGGGTTTGCGATTGCAGCCCGCAACGGAAGGTTACGCCCAGGTAAATATTGGCCCGGTTGCGGTTTCCCTGCGAGACGAACCAGACTTCCCGGGAACGAATGTCGTACCGTTCGGCGGCGATCAGGGCCGTTTCCGTAAAGGGCCGGATTTCGTGTATCCGGACGGAAACCGAACCGCCCCCGCGCGACTCGAATTCCTTGAGCACGGAAATGATGTTCAACCGGGTTTGAATGTACGGTTCCGGCACTTCGGGACTGAGATACGCTTCGATCAAAACCGGGTGCTGCGGGTCGATGTTGCGGATCAACCGGGCGGTCAGCGGCGAAAGGGTGCTGAGTTTTTCGGCGGTCATATCGGCGCGGAGATCGAACCGTTCCAGGATCAGGCAGAAGGCGAAACCGATCAGGATCAGTGAAACGGCCCGGACGGAATAATGAAAGGCTCCGACGAATTGTTGGCTCGCCGACCAATGCCGTTTCCCGATCAGGACCATGCACAAATAGAGCATCGCGGCGACGATCACGAGAAAATACGCGACATGGGCGAGGCTGAGGATTCCGCGGCCGAAGGTGTCGAATTGGTTGGAGATCGAAAATTTTTGGAAAAAGGCGGCCGCGTCCGGTCCCAGCGGTCCGGCATCGGCCCAATGAATCGCGACCAGCGGGACGCAGAAGACCGCCCCGCCGATGTAGGCGACGGTCAGGTTTCCGGTCAGGAACGAGGCGACCATGCCGATCGCGAGCATCGCGACGCCCATGAGCCAATAGCCGATGTACGTGCAGTAAAACAACCCTTGGTCCGGATTGCCGAGATAGGTCAAAACCGTGTAGTTGCAGCCGAGCGAAAAGAGCAGCGAAACGGTGTAAATCGCGACGGCCGAAAGATACTTCCCGCAGACGATCTCGAAATCCCCGGCCGGAATGGTCAAGAGCAGCTCGTCGGTTCCCTGTCGCCGCTCATCGGCCCAAATTCCCATCGTAATCGCCGGGATAAAGACGAGCATGATGAGCGGGAACCATTGGTTGAGCTGGGCCAGGTTCGCGAGATTGGCGCTGAAAAACTCGTACGGCAGAAACGCCGCGATCGAGCTGAGCAGCACGAAAACGCAAATAAAGACATAGCCGGTCGGATTCGCGAAGTAGCCGACGAAATTCCTCTTAAAAACCGCGAAAAGAACCCGTGTATTCATTTTTTCAAGGAAGCAGAAGAAGAAAGGGAGGAGGGGATAAGCCCGACGAAAACTCAATTTTATTTTATTTCGAGTTTTTTTCAACCCGGCACTTACGAGCGTACTTAACGAGCCGGGGGCTGTGCCCCCGGGTTGCGTCTATTGGGGTAGGCGTCATTTCTCGTAGTGAACGAACCCGGGACCGCAGGTCCCGGCTCGTTGTGTGCAATCGTTGTGCACCTTACTTGACGCTCAAGTGAACGAAGGTCCCCTTTTTGTTGCTGACGATGATGTCGGGGACGCCGTCCTTGTTCAAATCGGCGGCAACGACCTGGGTGCCGACGCCGCTGTCGTCGTCGATCTTGTGCGGCACGAATGTCGCCCCGCCTTTGCCGTCCCGCTTCAGTTCGAACCAATAGAGCACCGCCGGAGCGTTCGCTTCCTTGTCCCCTTTCGAACCGTGCGCCCACCAACGCTTGCCGGTTACGAAATCGAGCAGCCCGTCGCCGTTGAAATCGGCCGTGTCGAACGCGTGCAATTGGCTGACACGGAATTCCGAGGAATTTTCGTCCGGATTCGGCGTGAGCAGCTCATGCTTTTCCCAGGTGATCTTGCCGTCCGCGTCCCGGAGTTGCTTGTACCAGACCAGCCCGAACAAATGACAATTCCAAGCGCAAACGACGTCGTTTTTCCCGTCGCCGTCGACGTCATACACCAAAATTTGGGCGGCGGCGTCCGCGAAATGAAACGGATGAAACGTCCAGGGTTTGCCTTTTTCGATTTTTTCCGGCTGTTCCCACCAGCCTTCCATATCGATCAGATCGACGCGGCCGTCGCCGTTGATGTCGCCGTACCCGATGCCGTGGGTGTAGCGTTGGAAGCGGTCGTCCTTGGGCGAAACGGCATGGAACGTCCATTCCGGGACGCCGTTCTTGATTTCGTAGGTTCCGAAGCCGATGTAGCCGTTCGTATTATAGATGGGCCCTTTTTTGCCGGTTCCGAGGATATCGGCCCAACCGGGCGATTCGCCGCCGAGTTCTTCGAGGGCCATATGCTTGGTCCAAAGCCCGTCTTTCCCTTTCGGATTCTCATACCAATACGATTGCGTTCCCGGGTGCGGGCAAATGAAGTAATCGGGCCAACCGTCGCCGTTGAAATCGCCGACGAAGCAGAGGAAGTTGTCCGAATAGGCTTCCGGATTGAAGGCTTCGGCCGGGTAAATCTCATGTTTGACCTTGAAATCGGGGCCTTCGTACCAATAGGGACCGGCGATCACATCGAGATGACCGTCTTTATTGAAATCGCCGACATTGGCCCCTTCGGCGAAGAATTGGTCGGAAAGGGTGTATTTTTTGTATTGGGGCATTTTTCCGGCGGCGAACGCGCAGGAGCAACACAGGGAAAAGAGGAGCAGGAAGAACGAAATTTTTTTCATGAATTTTCTCCAGGGAACAAGGGAGTGCAACGACCGCCGCTTCCCGTTATTGTAAGAAGACCGTTGAACGGCGGAAAAAACGAATTTTTCAAAAACCATTATAATGCGAAAAAAATTGAAAGAAAAGAGACGGAATTTCAAAGAACCAACGGGGAGGAGGCGGTTGATTTTTCGAAACCGATTGTATTTTTCGGCCGGATTTCTTATAATCCCCGCAACGGGGCCGATAGGATTGTGCGAATGTGGGGGTTCGCTCAAACGGAGAAAGTGATTTTCTTGAAGGAGATTCCGGTGTTTGCTTATCAACGATTTCTCTTTTTCGTCTTGCTCGTTTGCCCGATCCTTTTCGGTTGTTCCTGCAAGAAGAAAGCCGATCCCGCGATCACACCGCCCGCGAACGGCAGCATTCCCGCAGGGCGAGAGATGAGACTGACGAGCACCGCCTTTAAAAACGGGGAGATCATTCCGGAGAAATACACCGCCGAAGGGTTAGACGTTTCGCCGCCGCTCGAATGGGCCGGGCTGCCGGAACAGACCCGGGAACTCGCGTTGATTTGCGAAGACCCGGACGCCCCGAGCGTCGAGCCCTGGGTACATTGGGTCATTTACAAAATTTCCCCGACGCTCGGCGGTTTGCCCGAAGGGCTGCCGCAAGACCAGGAACTCGGGCCGCCGATCAATGCGTTTCAAGGCAAAAACTCCTGGTCCGGCGGCCGGGTGATCGGGTACCGCGGCCCCGCCCCGCCCGCCGGGCACGGAACGCACCATTATCACTTTACGCTTTTCGCGCTCGATGAGCCGTTGGAGATCGAGCCGGGAGTCGACAAGAACGCTCTCCTCGAAGCGATGCACGGCAAGGTGATCGAAAAGGTCGAACTGATCGGAATATTCCGACGGGATTGAGACAATACCCAAAAATCATAGTACCACAATAATTCCAACCCCACATGCAGAAAAAAAGCTTTTCCTACCTGATTGTTTGCACCGTTATCGCCGCGCTCGGAGGGTTTCTCTTCGGCTTCGACACTGCCGTCATTAACGGAGGGCTCCCACAGCTCTGCGCCGAATACAATTTGGAAGGTTTTTGGAAAGGCTTTACCGTCGCGAGTGCGCTCATCGGCACGATTCTCGGAGCCTATTTCATCGGTCGGCCTTCGGACAAGTACGGCCGCCGAAAGGTCCTTTTTTTCGTCGCCCTGCTTTATCTCATCTCGGCGATCGGGACGATGTTCCCGCCGAACTGGTACGGCTTTTTGTTTTTCCGGTTTCTCGGCGGTCTCGGCGTCGGCGGGGCCTCGGTTGTCTCGCCGATGTACATCGCCGAAATTTCTCCGGCCAAATACCGGGGGCGGCTCGTCGCGGTTACGCAATTTAACATCGTCCTCGGCATCTTGGCGGCGTTCTTTTCGAATTATATTATCTCCAAACTCGGGATCGGGGATTATTGGGAATGGCGCAGCATGTTCGGCGTCGAAGCGGTTCCGGCCTTTTTGTTTTTCGTTCTTCTCTTTTTGACGCCGGAATCCCCGCGTTGGCTCATCGCCCAAAACCGTTCCGAGGAAGCGGGAAGAATTTTCGACCGTTTCGGAGGGGACGCGGAAAACACGGCGGAGGAAATTCGAACGATTCAGGAATCGCTCGCCCTCGAAAAACACGCCCTCAGCGAACCGTTTTATTGCAAGGCGAATATGAAGCCGATTCTGCTGGTCCTCGCGATCGCTTCGTTCAACCAATTTTCCGGGATCAACGCGATTTTGTATTACGCGACCGAAATTTTTCAAAGAGCGGGCGCGGGCAAGGATGCCGCACTCTTGCAAGGGGTCGTCGTCGGCTTTACCAACCTGATCGTGACCATGATTTCGATGAGCATCATCGACCATTTCGGGCGAAGGAAACTGATGATCGTCGGCTCGATCGGCTATTTCGTGAGCCTCGCTTCGATCGCCGGTTGCTTCTACTGTTACGAGACGAATTTTTCCCCGCTCGGAAGCTGGATTGTTTTGATCAGTATCATGGTTTTCATTTCCTCTCACGCTTTCGGGCAGGGAGCCGTGATCTGGGTCTTTATCAGCGAGATTTTCCCGAACCGATTGCGAGGCCGGGGAATCGCCCTCGGTTGCTTTACCCATTGGTTTTGGAATACGATTATTTCGTGTACCTTCCCGATGATCGCCGATAAGTCCGGGGCCAACGCCTTTTCCTTTTTCGCCGTGATGATGCTCTTGCAACTGTTCTGGGCCTTGAAAATCATGCCGGAAACCAAAGGCATCCCGCTCGAAAAAATCCAAAAAGATCTCGGCATCGAGTGAGGAACGGAGAAAATAACGGATCTTTGCGTAAAAAATCGAACACCAACAAACAGCAGCCCGAAGCGTAAGCGCCGGGTTCGCCCTGCGTTTTCGTCCCGAGAACCGGGCGCTGACGCTTCCGGCTGCTGCCCTGATTTAGAATTTTTCCTGAAGATCAATAAAGCCTCATTTCCAAAAAAGCGAGAACCAAAGAGCCGCGTGCTGTGCACGCGAAGTTGAGAAAAATAAACGCCGACCGTGTACTTCCCGTGCGAAGCACGCGGCTCCGTTTTGCATCTGTTTTTCGAGGTTCTATTGACGGTTTCCAACGTTCCCGCGGAAAAGCGAACACCATGTTGCCCTTGAGAACAATCCTTTTTTCGTTCCTGCTTGCCGTTTTCGCGAGCGGCGGGCCGCTCCCGGCTCGGGATCATGATCTCGACGAACTGTTGCGGCGGGAGAGGGAACGGACCGACCGGATCGAACGGACGATGCAATCGGTGATCGCCGTCTTTCCCGCGGCTCCGGACGGTCCGGCCGGCGGCGGGAGCGGGGTCGTGATTTCGCCCGACGGGTACGCGATCACCAACTTTCACGTCATTCAACCGTGCGGCGTCGCGATGCGCTGCGGCCTGCCCGACGGGAAGGTTTACGACACCGTCCT
>JAVBSX010000240.1:0-6629 GCA_031556455.1 Thermoguttaceae bacterium | reverse complement strand
GACGGCGGCAATCGGAGCACCAAAGTTTTTCTCGGCGATCTCAAAACGGGATTATTCCAGTCCCAGACTTGGCCGGCGACGCTCTCCCCTCAAGGTTTTTCTCCCGACGGAAGATTCGCGATTTTCGTCCAAAATGGAATCACCACCAACACGAAAGAGAATTCTCGCGACTCCCAAAGGCAAGGACGTTCTCTTTTGACCTTTGCCGATATGACGCAAGAGAATTATCCCTGCGTCGGCGTCCTGTGTCCTTTTGCCGAGGAAACGGCATTTCCGCCTGATCGCGAAAACAATGCCCCGCAAGTGAAATCTTCGGGCCTCTGGAATGCGAACTGGATCGAAGAAGACCACATCCTCGTCGACTCTTACGACGGTCGAACCATACTTTTCAATGTTCGAACGCGCGAGGCCGTATGGTATACGGAGAGGAATCACCGCATATTGGCCCTTTCTCCCGGGAAAAAACACCTGCTCCTGTACGGCAAACAGCCGTGTCTTCTCGAGACGTTTTCCGGCAAGGTGATCGGTCAGCTCCAAGTGCCGGAAGACATCGCGTCCTCATTTGCTCCGAATTGGAAATATGCCTTTTCCCCGAGCGGAATGCAAATCGCGGTCTGTACCGACACGCATGTTTATTTTACGGATGTGAAAACCGGAGAATGCGGCAAGCCGATTTACACGGAAAAATATTTCAAAGGCCCCGTCCCGCCGCATTGGCCGGACGAAAACCATGTGATGATCTCCGGGACGCTCTTCGATGCGAAACAGACGTTGCCGATCTGGGTTTACTCCGATGCGCATTCCCAGGATTCGGATTTCGCGGGTTTATATTGGCATTTGACCGAGAGAAAAAACGTCAAAAACGCACGACCGGCGTACATCCTCAACTCGTTCAAGTTGCCCCCCTCGTCGCTGCCGCCTTTGCCGCACTTAAGCGATGATCAAAAATACTGCGTACGGCCGGGCGCACCCGTCAAACTGCAAATCGACCCGGGCGTTCCCGATCATCAAAAGGTTCTTGAATACTTTACGAAAATGGCGACGGACAACGGGCTCGTCGTTTCCGCGAATGCCCCCTTGGTCCTGGCCGTGCGATTCACTCGAGAAGCTCCCCGACAAGACAGCGGATACTGGACTGATTCGCGCGAGAACTTCTATAAGAGTCAAGGTCGTTTTCTATGTACCTGTTCGCTGGAACAGGGTGATACAACGTACTGGCAAACCTCGTCCGACACTGGAAGCTGGGTCAGTGCAAAAATGGAAGAAATGGCGAACCTTTCCATTCAACAAGCGCTTGCGAAAGATGCGAAGCTGGATTCCGCTTGGTTACTGACGGTGAAATTCCCGAAAACCATTCCTTTCGACAAGGCGGGACGATCGAGTTTGCAGGAAATGAAATAAGGTTCGCGGTTCAACCCTGCCCGTAATACGCGTCGGGCCCGTGTTTGCGGCGGTAATGCTTTTCCTGAATGTGGTCCTCAAGCGGTCGCGGCTCCCGCGCTTGCAAATCGCCGAGTTGCATTTCCCGTTCGAGAATGAGCATCTGCGTGCCGAACGCGATTTTCGCGACCGATTCGAGGGCGATCGCATTGGCGACCGCCGCCTCGGCGGTCGGCCCCCAGCAAAACGGGCCGTGCCCGGCGACGAGAACCGCCGGCATCTCTCGCGGTGAGATCGGTTGGGGAATATGGTTCGGGATCGGGAAGCGGTGCGAACGGTCTTCGAATCGCTCGACGATCACGGCGCCGGTGTTGAGTTCGTAATCGTCTTTGACCTCTTGCTTCGTCAGCGGCCTCGTGAGCGGAATCGTGCCGAAAAAATGATCGGCATGCGTCGTCCCGAAACAGCGGATTTCCCGCCGGGCCTGGGCGAACATCGTCGCCCAAGGGCTATGGGTATGAACGATGCCGCGAATTTCCGGAAAATGCCGATACAAGTGCAGATGCGTCGGCGTATCGGACGAAGGTTTGAGAAGATCGCCGGAAACGACGCTGCCGTCGAGATCGAGGACGACCATCCGCTCGGGCGACATCTCCCCGTAATCGACGCCGCTCGGTTTGATCGCGACCAGCGAACGATCTTCGGACAGCCCGCTCGCGTTCCCCCAGGTCAGCGTTACCAGCCCGGCCTTGAACAGTTCCAGATTCGCGAGATAAACGTCGTTTTTCAGAGCGGAAAGCATAAGAAATGGGCGCCTCTTTGCGCAGCGATTCTCAATTAACCTACATAACCCGAAGCGTCATTTCGAGCGGAGCGAGAAATTTCACCCTCACCGAAAGAGTCAGAATTTCCTGCCCTCTCGCGAGGGTGAGATTTCTCCTTGCGCGTTGCTCCAGTCGAAATGACGGCCTTTTTTATAGAAGGCTTATTCCAACTGCTGCATGATTTCGTCCGGGATATCGTAGTTGGACGAAACCGATTGAATGTCGTCGTGATCGTCGAGCAGCTCGACGAGCTTGAGGACTTTGGCCGCCGTCTCGACATCGGAAACGGCGGCGGTGTCTTTCGGGATGAGCGAGAGTTCCGAGGCTTCCGGGACGATGCCCGCCTTGTCCAACGCGGCGGCGACCGTATCGTACGCCTCGGGCGAGCAGGTGATCTCAAGTTGCCCGTCCTCGTTGGTCGAGACGTCTTCGGCGCCCGCTTCGATCGCGAGTTCCATAAGCTCGTCCTCGCCGATTTTTCCGAGCGGAACCAGGAAGAACCCTTTTTTGTCGAAGTTCCAGGCAACGCAGCCGGATGCCCCGAGCTTGCCGCCGCAGACCTCGAAGATTTTTTTGATTTCCGGAGCGGTCCGGTTGCGATTGTCGGTCAACCCTTCGCAAAGGACGGCGACGCCGGAAGGACCGTAACCTTCGTACACGACTTCGTCCAGCTGCTCGGCCCCCAGTTCGCCGGTTCCCCGCTTGATCGCCCGGATGATGTTTTCTTTCGGCAGACTGACGGCTTTCGCCTCTTCGATCGCCGTTCGCAGGCGAATGTTGGAATCGGGGTCGCCGCCCCCCATTTTCGCGGCGACGATGATCGCTTTCGCCAGCTTGCTCCAATGCTTCCCGCGTTTGGCGTCGACGATCGCCTTTTTATGTTTGATACCTGCCCAGTGAGAATGACCTGCCATTTTCGTTCGTTCGGGAAAGAGTGTGAAAAATGAGAGGGGGTCCGGGGGAGGCTCATTAACGCTTCCCGATCCGAACGTTTCAAAAATCATTTCGGTTTCCGCTGCCGCAATGTCCGTGTCGGCGATTTTCCCGATTTGGCGGGAGCCGCTTTCGACGGTTTCGCGGGTTTGTTCGACTTGGATTTCGCCGCCTGCTTCGACGGGACGAGTTTGGTCGGCGGTTTTTTCGCGAGGTCTTTTTTTCCGGTCAGTTGCTTCGCGGCGGGCTTGCCTTTGAGCGTCTTGGTCCCCTTCTTTTCCGGAGGCGTATTGGCCTTCCCGGATTTCGACTTGGGCGACTTCAAGGAAACGGCCTTCTTTTCGGGCTTCGCCGCCGCTTTCGGGGCCGAAGGCCGAGCCGACTTGGGCGCCGGTGTTTTTTTGCCTGCGGCCTCTTTGCCGACAGCAGGTTCTTTTTTCGAGATTCCCTTCGAGCCGATTTCCTTGGCGTCCGGTTTTTTCGAACCTTTCTTTTTGCCCGCTGATTTTCCTTTTCCGCCTGCTTTGAGAGCGTGGTCGCCGAACTCCTCGTCCTCGTCTGCTTCGAAAGCAACCTCTTCGCCGGTGATCGGGTTCGGAATAAATTCGACCTCTTCGACACCGATCGATTCGTCGATTAAATCGGCATCCTCATCGACGGCGGAAATCGACGGAGCGACCGGTCGCTGTTTGTGAGGCCGCGCCGGTTTGAGCGAAACCAAAGCGGGAGGCGTGCAATCCCGACTGAGCGCCTGAGCGTCGATCGGCTTGAGCAAAGGCCGCAACTTCGTTCCGTCGACATCGCCGTAAAACTCCGTCGCGAAAAAATGCAGAAGATTGGCGAAGGCAGGTCCCTGGTTTTTCGGGATCGCCCGCTCCAAGCCGCCGACTTCTTCCCGGGTTTGATCCTTATTGACCTGCGTCAGTCCCAAGAGCCGGAAAATTCGCAACGCCGCCTCGTCGAGCGGAATCACATGCCCGCCCAAGGCGTTTTGAGTCGTATAGTCGACCATAAAACGGCTGCACACCGCAGTCGATTCCAGGTAATCAACCGCCTGGGAAAGATTCTTTTTTCGCAAATCCTCCAAGTCGAAAACGTAGGTTGTTTCAAAAACGGCCTGCAACGCCTTCCGGATACGGTCCCCGGCCGCGAGCGGGTCGGGAAGTTGCGGAAATGTGTAGGCCAGTTCCTGCGGCGTCGAAACCCGAACCTCGTTCCAATCGATGTAATGGTGTTCGAGAACGGCGAAGGCGTTTTCGGCCTGCTCGAATGTCGCGTTTTCCAAACAGGCGGCGAAAATCAAATGCTCCAAAACCGAGCGTTCCGGCGTTTGAGGAGCGTGTTTGTACCGCTTTTGCAGCAGTTTGAACAGCGATTGAATTTTGGTCGTGCGATTCGGAGCAGCCATACGATTGGGAATTATGAATTAAGAATGATGAATTAAGAATTTTTTGATGGAGAAAGAACAGGACGAACGCAAAATCATGTTTCGTCGTCGGCTTCCTCTTCTTCGATTTCTTCTTCCTTTTCTTCTTCTTCGATTTCTTCCTTTTTCTCTTTCGGCAGAACTTCGTCGAGAATCTTGGAAATCAGGAGAGAATGCTTGGTTCCTTGATCGAGAATAAATTGCAACTGCGGGGTGTATCGGGTATCGATTCGTTTGGCGCACTTCGATTGCAGATAACCGGCGGCGCTTTGCAGTCCCCGCAGGCTCAGGTTTTGCTTGGCCTCGTCC
Source organism: Thermoguttaceae bacterium (assembly GCA_031556455.1). Lineage (GTDB taxonomy): Bacteria > Planctomycetota > Planctomycetia > Pirellulales > Thermoguttaceae > JAVBSX01. The sequence goes on along the minus strand of JAVBSX010000240.1, from coordinate 1,757 downwards.
CCCATCACGGAGACATAGACCTTCGCGTAGCGCATATCGCCGGAAACCTCGACCCGGGTTACGGTTACGTCCTTGATTCTCGGGTCCTGCAAATCGGCGAGAATCGACATTCCGACGACCTCGCGGATCGCTTCGGCGGCTTTCAATGTACGGCGGGAAGACATATTGGAATAATGATTGGAGAGGCGTTCCTTACCAGCCCCAAGCGTGAGCGCGGGGTGATAAAACCGTGCAACTTAGCAACTTAGCGGCTTCGAAAACCGTCTTCTAAGCTGCTAAGCCGCTGACAGCTGACCGCCAAATATCACCCCGCGCTCACGCTTGGGGCTGGTATTAACGAATACGTGAAATGTTTTTGATCTAAAAGGTCCGGGCGATTTCCTCGATTTTGTAGGCTTCAAGAATATCCCCTTCCTTGAGGTCGTTGAAACCTTTGAGTTTCATACCGCATTCGTACCCTTCCCGAACATCCTTGGCGTCGTCCTTTTCGCGGCGGAGCGAATCGAGATTGTATTCGCCGATGATCCGGCTGTCGCGGATGATCCGGATTTTCGAATCCCGTTCGATGTTGCCGCTCAGGACCCGGCAACCGGCGATCGTCCCGAGCCGGCTGATCGAGTAAACCCGCTGCACCAGGGCCCGCCCCAGTTCCTTGACCTGTTCGAGCGGCTTGAGCATCCCTTCGAGAGCCGCCTTGATGTCGTTCGAGAGATTGTAAATGATATCGTATCGCCGGATTTGAATTTTCTTCTTTTCGGCCAATGCCCTCGCGTTTTCGTCCGGCACGACGTTGAAACCGACGATGATCGCGTCCGAGGCGTCGGCCAACTGGACGTCCGCCTCGGTGATCCCGCCGACGGTCGCGAGCAAAATCTTGATCTTGACTTCCGGATGGTCCAACTTGCCCAATTCCTTCCGGATCGCCTCGATCGAACCGCGGACGTCCGCGCGGATAATGATGTTGAGCGTTTGAACCGCGTTCGCTTGGTTGATTCGTTGGAAAAGGTTTTCCAAGGTTACGTGCGATTGGACTTCCGCCAGATCCCTTTTCCGTATCTCGTCCGCCCGGGTTTCGGCGATTTGCCGAGCCTGGGAAATATCTTCGAGAACGCAAAATTGGCTCCCGGCAACCGGGGCGACATCCAATCCGACCAAATTGACGGGTGTGCTCGGGGTCGCCTCTTCGATCGTTTTTTTCGAGTCCAACGTATCGTACATCGCCTTGACCCGACCGTAGGCTCCGCCGCACAGAACGACGTCCCCCGGCCGCAAGGTTCCGTTTTGAACGAGCGCTTTGCAAACGACCCCTTGCCCGGCTTGCAATTCGGCTTCGAGCACGACGCCGGTCGCCGGTCGGTTCGGATTCGCCTTCAATTCGTGCAGTTCGGCGACGGTCAAGAGCGTCTGCATCAGTTCGTCCATTCCCATGCCCGTTAAGGCACTGCAGCGGACGATTTCGACGTCCCCGCCCCATTCGCTCGGGAGGAGCTCGTTGGCGGCGAGACCTTGAATCGCCCGATCCGGATTCGCCCCGGGCAGGTCCATTTTATTGAGGGCGACGACGATCGGGACCCCGGCCGCCTTCGCGTGAGAAATCGCTTCCTCCGTCTGCGGCATCACCCCGTCGTCGGCCGCGACCACGAGCACGGCGATGTCCGTACAGTTGGCCCCGCGCGCCCGCATTTCCGTGAACGCTTCGTGCCCCGGAGTATCGACGAAAGTAATGTCGCCGTGCTCGGTCGCGATCCGATACGCCC
>JAVBSX010000137.1:0-8572 GCA_031556455.1 Thermoguttaceae bacterium | reverse complement strand
CTCCGGTCGATCACCGCGCGGTCCCGCCCCGCGAAAAACGCAGTGCTCACTCCGACAGTCCTCGGGTCCGCGACCGAATTCGCCTCGTTCCGGCCGATCACCGCGCGGTCCCGGCCCGCGAAAATCGCCGTGCTCATACCGACACCCCTCGGGTCCGCGACCGAACTCGCCTCGCTCCGGTCGCTCACCGCGCGGTCCCGGCCCGCGAAAATCGCCGTGTTCGTGCCGCCCGCCCTCGGGTCCGCGACCGAACTCGCCCCGTTCCGGTCGCTCACCGCGCGGTCCCGGCCCGCGAAAATCGCCGTGTTCGCGTTTGGGACCTTCCGTTTTTCGCGATCCCGCTTTGAGACCTTGCTCGAAACCGCGGTTATAACCGCGCTCGTAAGCCTGTTCGATCATTTTTTGAAAGTGCTTCATCATTTCCAGTCCCATATCCCGCTTCATAGCCGGTCGCGGCGTCTCCGGCGGTCCTTGGGGCGGTTCAATCGGCGGCTGGGCCGAAACAAGAGCGGCGGAGCAGAGAATCGCTCCGAGAAAAGTCAAGCTGCAAAGACTGATGCGTTTCATTTTATTCTCCTTGGTATCGTAGTCGTGTTTTTTTCAGTGTTTCGAAAAAAGGAATGGTACCCGTGTTCTTTTTTTCGGAGATTGTTCCGAGTGAATTTTCGCTCACCCAAGGGTATGTAACCTCAAAAAACCATAAAAGTTCCTCTTGATTTTTTTTGGAATAATTTTCATAATGCGGCGAAACTTATCCGCGGCAGCGCGGTTTATACCCAGAGAACATTGACGAAACGGAGTTCGTTTCTCCAAGCGAAATTTAGGCAATATGCAGGGTTTTCATTATTTTTTTGATTTCGCCTCTTCGTCTTTTCTGACATCTATTGACCATCACATTCAGGGATGAAACCATGACAACGACATTTTGGAAAATCATCGTCGCCCCGCTCTTTGTTTTGACCGTTTTCGCGTTCGGCACCGAGCAAGGTTTTTCGCAAATTCTACCGAAAAGAACGTCCGCCCCGAACGTTTCGCAGCGTGCGGAACAGGAACGTCTCGAAAAGGAACGCAAGAAACAGGAACAACAGCGTTTGGAAAAAGAACGTCTCGAAAGAGAAAGATTGGAAAGAGAGCGTTTGGAAAGGGAGCGATTGGAGAGAGAACGAAAGGTCGCGCCGGCGCATTCTCCGGCAGCGGACCATAAGAAACAGGAAGAATTACGCTTGGAAAGAGAGCGGCAGGAAAGAGAGCGAAAAGCCGCGTCGGTTCGTCTTTCGGAAGTGGATCGTAAAAAGCAAGAACAGCTTCGGTTGGAACAAGAGCGAAAAAAGCTGGAGTTGGAACGGAAACAACCGTTGCCGCCGCAAGCCCTCGCCGCCCCGCCTCGCCCGGCAGTCGAACCGCCGCGGCCTGTCGCGCCGCCGCCGCGAAACACCGGGATTTCCGGATTTTTCCGAAACCTTCTCCGTTAAATCTTATCCTGAAAGTTGACGGTATCGCTGTGCATTCCCCCCCAACGCCCTGATTCGGTTCGACCGGATCGGGGCGTTTTTTTGGAGAATTCGGAAAAAATTCGCTTGAACGAACGCACTATTACCCGAGCAACACTAAATTGCTGCTCTCCGGTTTGAACTCCGGCGTCTTCGCCGCTCGGCTCAACAGACCCATTCACAAATTATTGTCCTCCGGTCGGCTACCTGTCCGTTATCAAACAAGTTTATCGAGATGACCAGTTTCCTCAAACGCGGGTGAGGTTGAGAAAAAGCCAAACCAGATGGTAAAAAACCGGGGCCGCGAAGCAGAGCGAGTCGATCCGGTCCAACACGCCGTTGTGTCCTTCGATCAGGCTCCCGTAGTCCGCGACGCCGTGATCCCGCTTGATCGCCGACATCGTCATATTCCCGGCCAATCCCATCAGCGCGACGGCGAACGCAGCGATCCCCGCCTCCCACCACCGGATTGGGGTAAACCAAAATAAGGTGATCCCCAAAAGGGCCGTCGTCGCCGCCCCGCCGAAAACTCCTTCCCAGGTTCGCGTCGCGTTGATCGTCGGGGCGATCAAATGCCGAAAACGAATCTGCGACCAGAGGTATTGACAAAGGTCGCTCAGCTGAACGATCAGTACGAAGAAAAAGAGCAGCCGGAGATTCTTGTTGTTCAATGTCGGACGCGGGGAATGTAAAGGCGTCGTCGTCCCGTCCGGATTAACCGCTTTTTCCAGGTTCAGCTTGGAAACGATCTCTTCCTCGACCCCGCCGGAAAAAGTGCCCGTGGTCGTTTCCGTTTCCAACGCGGTCTCCGCGGTCCTCGGCAATTCGAGCGTCAATAGGGCGGGAACAAAGCTGAGGCTGTAAACACAGATCAACAGCCCGACCTGAATTTTGGCGATCCGTTCGAGAAAATGCTTGGAATCCCCCGACATCGCGATCAGGGCGGGGAGTATTAAAAAAGCATAGGCCGGAATCAGGATCGAATAAACCAAATAACTGTCGATCCCCAAAACATGACGAAACCAGATCGGATCAAGCCCGACCAGGGCGAATTGGAGCGGCGTGCAAAGGAAAAAGACCCAAACCAGCGTCGGGTGATCGGCCGGTCGGGTCGGCGTCAAGGTCATATATTCCCGAAGCGCCCAAAACGCGATGATCCCGAAAAGAATGACGGTCGCCGCATGTCCGAACATGAACGCTCCGATCAGGGAGCCGAACAGCAACCACCAGGCCCGGACCCGGGCGCGAAACGTTTCGAGAACCGCCTTGTCGACCCCGTAATCACGGTATTTGCGCAACACGGCGACGATGATCGTTGCGAGAACGAGCATCAGGAGTACGCCTCCTAAAAAACCGATCGTTAAAGGGTCCATAATTGATTGCTCTGCGCGAAAATTGAGCCGCGACGATCACACGAAGGAAAAATAAATCGCTTCCGGCCGCTTCCAGAACACCGCATTTTGCCTATTCTATCAGGTTTGGCGAAAAGTAAAACCGGGTTCCAGTGAGAGATGGGAGAATGGCATGGTCGGTATTGTGCTGGTGATAAAAAGTGAACCGAGCGGTATTTTGTACGAAGTGTAGACTCAAGCCGGTTTGCCGTGCCGCTGCCGTGCGGAGACGGAAATTTTTTCCTCAAAATTGACTTTGCCTTTCGAGCATGGTATAACGCCGGAATTTTTATCCTTTTTCCGTCTTCCGGGCGGAAAAATATTTAACCTTTTCGAAGAGGATATCTGTTGTATGGCCAAGCATAAACCTTACAAATTTCCGAAGCTGCACAACGCCGCCTGGCCGGGAGTCGTCGGCAAGGGAGGCCCGGACGCGGAGCCTACGATTTCTTTGGACACGATGCTCGATTTGACCGCCGCCGCCGAAGTCGACGGAATCAAATTCGACGGGTTCGATCTTTACCTTTACGATCCGCACATCAACATCGACGGAACCGACGACGATATCAAAGTGCTGGCGGAAAAGGCGACTTCCCGAGGGTTGGAAATCGGGACCGTCGTTGCCCCGATCTGGGGCGGGACCGGGGGCGGCTCGGCGATGGGCGATGCCGCGGAAGTCAAAAAATTTCTCGACCAGGTCCGGAAAGGTTGTCGGGTTGCCGCCAAACTCCGCGAGCTCGGCGTCCGGCCCAACGGTTGTGTCCGGATCGACACCTCGACGAGCGTCGAAGCCTGGTATTCCGACCCGGAAGGGAACCAGAAAAAAATCGCCGCGACGTTGATCGAAGCGTGCGAGATCGCCGCCGAGTTCGACGAGATGCTCGCCTGCGAAGGGGAAATCTGTTGGGGCGGCATTCATTCCTGGAAACGGATGCTGCAAATCCTCGAAATGGTCGACCGGCCGCAACACCTCGGTTTTCAAGCGGATATGGCCCATACGATGTTGTATCTTCTGGGTTACAACGCTCCCGAGGACCGGTTGCTGCCGGAAAATTTCGATTGGAAGGACAAGGAGACGTTCGACCGGGCTTACCGAAAAATGACGAACGCCCTGCGGCCTTGGACGATCGATCTGCACATCGCCCAGAACGACGCGACGGTGCACGGCAGCGGCGACCACGACAAGACGGGCCGGCATTGCCTCGCGAAGGACCCGAACGGCAAGCTCAACATCACGGAGTACGCCGGTTACTGGCTCAAGGACGAAGACGGTTTGTGCAAGCGGTTCAACCACATCTGCTGGGACGGCTGCATGTTCCCGAACGAAGTGATGATGCAGCCGCAAACCTGGAACGACATTCTCGCCGCGATGATCGACGTCCGCGACAAATACGGCTGGAAGTAAGTCGGCGGTCGCGGGTTTGAATTTGATCGTTTTTCCAAATGAGGGATATTCTCGTCCCATTGACGAGAATGTCCCTTTTTCTACTCCAGCCGATTTAAAATTCCCGTCTTCAGTACGGCAGCGGCCCAACGAGGCCGCGGTTTGACCGAGGGCGAAGCCTACCGCCCCTACCGGCGACGGTATCATTCCGCCAGTTCGTAGAAGCCGTGTTCTTCTTCGGTTTTCATTCTCTCGACACTCTGACGCAGCGAGAGGTAGAATTGATGCTGCTCGGCACCGAGTTGCCGGGTGTCGAGTTGGTTTAAAACTTTCAGCGACGAAAGCGGTTGGCCGTGCTCGAAGAAGACCTGGGCCAACTTCAGCCGGATTGGAATCGCCTTCTCGGTATAATGGGCGAGATATTCCTGCATCACAGCGATTGCTTCCGAGCGGAGCTTCCATTTGAGAAGCATACGAAGCAAGAGCATCAGATCGGATTCGGGAAGCGTCTGCCCCGGAAAATCCTTGTGCAGTCGCTCGAAAAGAATGAACGCGGGTTTCGGATGATCGTCGAGGATCGCACGCAGCATCTCTTGATGCAGATTTTTTCGCCGCTTGGCGGCTTCTTCCGCTCGTTTTTGCAATTCTTCTTCCCGCCGACGTTTGGCTTGAGGGGAACTCGCTTCGAGTTTGGCCTTTTCCGCCAAGGTCAATCGATGGTGCCCCCGCATCACCGAGAAAACGTCCCAATCCTCACAATCAACCCAGCCCTTTTTGAGCATCACGATTCCAACGCCAAAGCCGAGGGCGGCGCCCACGGTGTGCAAAAATTCGCTGGAAAGCTGCCCACCTGTCAGGCTCAAAACGACAATTTGGACGACCAGAAACAAAAGGACCATGACCCAAATTCGCATCTCGAAGAAAATGGGCCGAAAGTAAATCAATAGGAAGCAGCTCATCGTATTTTCCGGCGCCCAGATCAGGCACATCGCCATAAACGCGAAGATGATCGCCGAAGCCCCGAGGCAATGGCCCGGTTCGCCGCCAAGCATGAGAATTTGGACCGTCGCCCCGTAAACGACGCCGATTCCCAAGTAGGTGAACAGCGTTTTCCAAGGGCCCAATTTTCCTTCGACGACCAGCCCGAAGGCCCAAAGCGAGATCATGTTGCCGAGCAGGTGCTTCGGATCGGCGTGCATGAAATTGTTCGTCAACCACTGCGCCGGATTGAGCCCTCCGCCGATTTCCAATGCCAGACTTTCAACCATATCGGGGTTGGCGAGCTCAAAGGCGAAGGCGAGGGCATTGACGACGATCAGGCAGACGGTGATGTACGGCCAATAATAGATCGGGGCATCGGTGTTGTAAGGAAAAAACATGAGATCGCGAAAAAATGAAAACGCGAGTACCGGTTAAGCGGACCTCTCATCATTTGAGAATCCAAAGACCGCGAACGCTTACACTTCCGGTTTTCCGGGACCGGTCGCCTGTATCGCATCCAAAATTCCGTTGACGAAAGCGGGAGAATCCTTGGTTCCGAATTGCTTGGCCAATTCGATCGCCTCGTTGATAACGACCGGCATGGGAGTTTCGCCGATCAAGAGCTCGGCAATGGCCAGCCGCAGGATATTACGGTCGGTCGCATTCATTCTCGAAACCGTCCAGTGAAGCGATTGTTTTTCAATCGACGCATTAATCTGCTCGAGCTGATTTCTGGTTTGATTGACCAGCGTCCGGGCAAAGGTCAAAAGCGGTTCGTTGTTCGGCAGGTTGGCTCGAAGATACTCTTCGGCGAATTGCTCCGCGGAACCGGGGTTGAGGTCTTCCTGGTAAAGGATCTGGAAGGCGACCGTGCGGGCTTTCGAGCGGTTGGCAAATTTTCCCGGAGAGCGGGAAACCGGGGGGGATTGTTGCGGATCGGTCAACGGAGTGGATCGGTAAATATTTTTAAGGAGGCGGAGACGATGAAAACGACGTTGATATTTCGAGAAAAATTCAAAACCAATCCTATTTTTTCGAAAGATTTCAACGGTCGAGCAAAATTTTAATCGAACGCACACGAAAATGAAAGACGGTTGTCGGATTTGAAAAAAAATGACAAAAAGGAGTTCCGCCGAGGAAATCAATATTTCAAAGTAAAAGATTTCCAAAACTTGACCTGTAACGATTTTAACGGTATTATGAAGACGTTGAAAAATCCGCTGATCGACCTGTTTTGTCGTGCCGCTCGATGAAACGGATCCGCCTTACACAATTGCGTTCCTTTCGCGAAGGAAAGAATCATGAAACACACTCTTCCGGTTTTTGGTTTAAAAGATCTCACGAGTTCCGGTTTTGCCTGCGTTTTTCCTGTTCGAGGCATTAGCATGTCGGTCATTTTCTTGGTTTTGATCACTTCGTTTGCCTTTTCCCAAGACGGAGAGGATTCCGATGCCAACCCGCTCCGGATTGAAGAAGCCGCTTGGAAAACTCCCGACCAATACGAATACACTCATTTGTTTCTTTTTGAGGCAACGGGCGATTTCGTTCCGAAATCGCCAAAAGAATTTTCGGAGAAATTTCGCGCGATCACGAAAAAAGCTGAAGGCGGAAATGTCGTTGCCGGAAGTTTCAAGGCAGGTAAAGGAAAAGAGGGGCAAATCATTGGACGGGTTTGCACCAACACGCCGGAGAATCTGAAGGAAACGATTGCCTTGAGTCCGGATGTCAAATTGACCCGAATTATCGCGCTGACCCCCGAAGTTTTCGAGAAACATACGGGTGTTCCCACCAAAAAAACTTCGCGAAAAAAAGACTTGCCGCCGCGGGTCGTTCGGGAAGGCACGCTTTCGGCGCAAGAGAAACTCGATAGCTATAAGGCTGAAGGTTTTGCGCACCTCCTCTTTTTCGAACCGGACGGCAAATTTCGCCCTGAGACGGAAGGAGAGCTTCTCGCGAGGTTCACTGAAGTTTTTCGGGGACAAATCGGCGTAATGACAGGGTGCTTTAATTGCGACGGAAAAGGGAAAAAGCCGCTTGGGTGGGTCTATGTGAACGGCGTCCCTGTCGCGGTGCGGCTTTTGGAGACGAGCCCTGATTTAAAGCCTCTTAAAGTTTATCGATTGACTCCGGAGATCGTCAAGAGGTATCCTTGTAAACGAGATACGGAAGTGACAACGGAGGTCGTTTGGAAGACGCCCGATACGGACGGGTTTACGCACCTGATTTATTTCGAGCCAAAAGGCGGCTTCCAGCCCAAGACGGAACAGGAGTTTATCGAGAAGTGCGAAGAAGTTTTTCCCGGGAATGTCCCGTATGGTTACCTTCGTGCTGAAAAAGAAGGCAATTCCAAGTTTGTTGGGCGGGTTTGCACCAGTGATCTCGAGGAAATGAAAGCGGCCTTTGAGACGACTTCGGATTTGAAAATGGTCAAGGCGGCCAAATTAACGGAAACGTTGTTTTATCAACATACCCATATCCCCACCGTCGCCAAAACAATTCCGGAAAATGGAGAAGCTTACCTTGACCCCAAAAAATTCAAACAATTGAGTATTACTTTCGATCGGGATATGGATACAAGCTCTGCCGACTGGGGGGAAGGTGGGGAATTCGCTCCTGAGACAACCGGTGAGATCAAATGGACGAGCAAGAGGAATTGTCTTTTGCCGGTCAAATTGGAACCGGGGAAGACGTACCTCATTGAAATCAATTCGTCCGAAGGTTCGGGGTTTTGCAGTGAAGAAGGATTGCAGCTTCCCCCTATGGACTTTGTTTTCGAGACGGTACCAGAGACGAAACCGGCAGAAAAAAAATAGGAGGCAGACTTATTCCCGGGGCTCGTGTATTTTTTTTGAAAATGTGCCGAAATGATATATTCGGGTTTGATTTTGCTCTGGTTTTCTGAAGAATGCTCCTTTTCAAAATTTTGCGACATTATTAATAATTTTGCTTTTTCGTTGCTCCCGGCCTTTTCGTAAAGTAAAGTTTGAAAAGACAAGGAAAACCGGTAATGCCGCGTATGGTAGACATGTTTGTAATAAGCATCTTCAACTCTGACCCGAAAACGACCTTCAATGCATGCTCCTTGGATTACATTCCGGCCGGAAATCAAAGTCCTCGACTGCACGATCCGCGACGGCGGCCTGGTCAATCATCATAAATTTTCCGATGATTTCGTACGCGCCGTCTACCAAACTTGCATCAACGCCGGTGTCGATTATATGGAACTCGGCTACAAAAACGCGGAATCGCTTTTTTCCCGGGAAAAAAACGGCGATTGGCGGTTTTGCAAGGAAGATGACATTCGCCGGATCGTCGGGGACAACCCA
>JAVBSX010000181.1:0-5105 GCA_031556455.1 Thermoguttaceae bacterium | reverse complement strand
CGCTGATCGCGGCCGCGCTCGCCTCTTCGCGGGCGACGCTCGATGCCAACCTCGGCCTCAACGGCGAGACGCTCGACGCTCTCTCGACCTACGCCGAGAGCTACAACGCCGGGGCGAGCGGGATCGAATCGGCGGCGATCGACACGTACGAAGGGCTTGCGCAGTCGGAGGTCGACGCTCGCTGCGAGTATTACAAAAAGGTCGCGACGGCCGACAAGAAGAAGCAGCTCGCGCTCATCGACATCGATGCGAAGCGGATGAAGGCGATGTTCGACTACTACTCAGACGGCGTACGGGACGGAGTCGCAGCGGCTGGCGAATTGGTATGCCGACACGTTGCACGGTGTGAGCGAAGGCGGCACGGTGAGCATCGTGACCGGCAGTACGCCGTGGCGCGATAGCGGCGCGAGTGGGCCTGTGATGTTTGTGAACGGTTCGGACGGCGAGGAGCAGGAGCCGGACACCGCAGCCCGTTATTTTGGCGAGGGCAGTTTCCTGGCTTGGGCCTACCGAAAGTTCTGGGGAGTATTCAGCACGCCGCCGGAGGAGATGCCGCAAGATACGTTGGAACGGGACATTCATTTGGCGACGGGCCTACAGCGAGGGCTGCCCATCGTCGGCAAAGGGATGGAGCTGGCCGCGGAGTTCGCGAAGGATTTGAATCCGATCGCGAACCTGTTGGAGGCGGGTCTTGGCGTCGACATGATCACCAGCAAGCAGCTGAGCGCGTGGGGGCGATCGGTGAAGGTGTTTTCGAACGCGACAGCGAATGATGCGCCGCCCCGCAACTTCGGTCGTGCCATCGCCCGTAACTTTGGGGTCATGTTTTCAAAAACCCCTCATTTTTCAGCGTCAGCCCTCAAGGGCAGCCGCAAGTTACGGACCGCTAAAGCGATCGCGTCGGGCTACGCCACTCAGCGGAGCAAGGAGGCGGAGATGTACGAAACGTACGAGTTCGCGGTTATCGACGCCATGAAGGGCTACTGGTCGAGCGAGGTCGCCGCCGCCGCGACGCTCGACCGCGAGACGCTCGAGGCCACCTCGACCTACGCCGAGAACGTCGCCGGGAATTGTTTTATCCAAGTAACTTCCAAGCCGTAAATCTTCACATAGTAAAACCCTTCGACCTGATAACTGCCAATCTTTTGGAATGGCTTTACATTTCCACTCGACAAGTCTCGCCAGGAAACATCTCGCGGTTCCGTCCCGGTGCTCGGCCCGATCACGCGCGGCAGCAGCACCGGCGTGCAGAATCGGCTCTCGGACGATCTTTACGCGATCGATACAGAGACGGAAGTGTTGTTCATTTCGGACGGAGCCGACTGTTTGTGGAAGCGGGTGCATCTCGTCGAAAAAACGGTTCGCGACAAAGGAGGTCGGTTCCGTTGCCTGCTCGACTATTATCACATGAAGGGATATTTGCACGAGATGGCGAAGGCGGCGAAGGGTTGGACGAAAAAAAAGCGGACGCAATGGATTCGCCGAATGACGGGATTTCTGTTTTCGGGCGACAATGGCTCGTTCGAACGGGAAGTGGAGTTGTTGCAAAAAAGCAGTCGCAAGGGAAGCGTTCTTCGGACGAAAGGAAATTACCTGTTGAAACATTCGCGGGCGGGACACATGAATTACGGCGAGGCGAGGGAGCGAAAATTCCCGATCGGCAGCGGGGTGATCGAAAGCACGATCCGTCGGGTGGTCAATCTGCGGTTGAAGGGAGCGAGCGTGTATTGGAAGGAGAGTTCGGCGGAGGACATGCTGCTCTTACGTTGCCTTTACAAGGCGAATCGTTGGCAAAGCATTGAAAAACAAGGCATTGCGGTCTGCCACGCCGTCCCGTAGTTCGCCCCAAAACGACAAACGCTCCCGTTCGGGCTTGCCGAGCATCTGTACGGCATTGGGATCGAGGCGAGAACGACGATCCTGGAAGCGATGAACGTTGTAACGGAAGCGAGCGAAAGCAAAATGAACACTTCTTCCACATTATCGGAAACGGTCGATTCCGCATTGGACGGAGTTATCCGGGGATTCGTGCTTTACGCCGTTCACGACCAACCGATTCGAGACAAGGAAGAAAAGATGGTCGGCGGTATCGCCAGCGTGTCGATCGTTTCTTCGCCGAGAACCCGACAAGGGGTTGACAACTATCTCGCGGATGTTGTTGAGACGAACTCGTTTGCCGCCGGTTTGGAACAGGCGATGACGGAATTAAAGAGCGGTGTAATCCCGCTTCAGGGTTGCAAACAGATCGTCTTACGTTCGACCGGAGAAATCGGATTTGTCGGTTTCGGTAGCGCAATCATTCAAACGAAGGATGATCCGGTCAAACAAGCCGAGGAAGAAATCACGGCAGGCAAACTGGCCGAAATGCGGGCGAAAAGCGCCTTCCTCGGTACGGTCAAGGGAGAACGGATCCAAAACATCGTTCGCAGCAAGGAGGAAACCTTTGAGACGTTCAAAGATGACAACGATTTAATGAACTCCCGGCTTTATGCGTCAGGGCAAGAGAAAGCGGAGAAAGCGATCCGGAATTTCGACAGCAAAATGCAAACGAACGAAGAATACCGGAGTGCGCGCTCCGGTCACATTCCGCCAGGTGTTGTAATGAAAAAATGGACCGATCGGAACAAGACTTGGTCGTTTTGCGTCGTCGGGTATTTTCCAACCGTGACGCAGGCCGTACCAATTTCCATCAAAGAGTCGGGGTCCCGTTCTTACTGATCACGTCAATGCCAATCCCCTCATAGGATTATTCGTAGCGGAAGTTGATGTTCCGAATCTTTTTCATGTCGTCCAAGGGGATATCCAAATAGATTTCCTCTTTGTATTCCGGCGTGCCCGGCCAAAAACTGGGGGCTGTTGAAAAATCAGGTCCATTTCTGAAAAGTGCCGGGAACAGTAAGATGCCGGTTTGGTCCGATTTTCGATTAACACAGCATGGCCCGCAAGAGAGAACTTTGTCTTTCGCTATGGTTTCACTCTCATCATCCAACAACTCGATGACAATATTTTTGCTTTTCACGGCGAGGAGACTATTACGAATCTCTTCAAATACTTCGGCAGGAGGGTTATACAACACGAACTTCTCTCGTTTTTTTGCTCCGGCATCGATCAACGCACGCCATCGGCTTGTTGCAATGTAAAGCGAGCGTTTCTTAACTCGACGGTAACGCAAACCGCGAGAGCCGAATTTGTAGTTTCAGCTCGATTTTTTCGCGGAGAGCAATAGACGCGGTTCGTCCTATTTCCCGATGCACCACAAATGTTGGTCCGTCCGGATGAGGAGCTGCTTTCCGGCAACCACGATCGAGGCCAAGACGTGTTCGTCCAGTTCGTTTTTCGCGATGATCCGGGCCTCCTCTTTCGGATCGGCCGCCAACTGTAGCACGGTCGTCGTTCCCTGCTCGGAAAGAACATAGATTTTTCCGTCCGCGTAAAGCGGCGAGGGATTGAGCGCCCCGCCGAGTCGTTTCTGCCAAAGAGGCTCCCCGCTCGCCGCATCGTAGGCGGTAAACGTGCCGCCGTCGATCGCGGAATAAAGACACGGCTTGACGTACAGCAGCGAGGCCATGCTCGGGGTGTTCCGTTTCTGCTCCCAGGCGATATGCGTTTCGGTGCAGTCCCCTTGGCCGTTCGGCCGGACCGTTCGCAAGGTCGTCGCCTCGAATCCCGAAGCCGTATAAATCAGGCCGTCGCCGATCGCCGGGGAGGGAACGACCCCTTCCCCTTGACTGAAAACGGTCCAGATCAGCTCGCCGCTTTTCGGGTCGAACCCTTGAATCACGTCTCCGGCCGGAGAAATGATCTGGTCTTTGCCGTCGACCGCGACGACGATCGGGGTAACGTGGGCGATCCGGGACATGCCGCGTTTGCCCCGCCAGCGCTCCTTGCCGGTGTTCTTATCGAGAGCGAGGAGATACGACTGGTCCCACGGAATTTGCCAACCGAGCCGTTTCGGCTCTTCCGTATTGCTCGGGTTGATCGGCGTGATCAAAAGATCGTCGTACAGAATCGGCGAGGCCCCGAAACCGTGCTGGGAATAAAAGTGCAAGTCCCGGTTGGTCCAAAGGATGTTGCCGTCGAAATCGAGGGCGACAAAGCCGCCGCTCGAAAAGACGGCGTACACGGCCCGACCGTCGGTCGTCGGCGTCGAGGTTGCGTGTGTGTTTTTCTCGTGCTTGAATCGCGGCTCCTGGGTAAAAACGAGTTTGTCCCACAGAATGTTGCCCGTGTTCCGGTCAACGGCGAGAACGCGGCATTCTTTCCCCTCGTCCGTCGCCGTCGTGAGGAAAATACGATCCCCCCAAACGATGGGGGAGGACCAGGCAACGCCGGGAATTTCGGTTTTCCAGGCGACATTCTCTTCCGGCCCCCAGGCGACGGGCAGGCCTGCCGCGCTTGAGATTCCCTGCCCGTTAGGACCGCGAAAACGGGGCCAATTTTCCTGCTCCTGGGCGAAGACGCCCGCGGAAAACGCGGCAAGGATTAAAAACAAACCGGCCTGAACTGTAATGGTTCTTATTATCATGGTGCTAACGACGAAAAAAGAAAGGCTGATACTGTTGAGACGTCGATGCCGGGAAAAACATTTCAGGGATTCAAAAATATTGAACGAGTTGGCGATTCTCAATTAGTCTTAATCAACCGAATCGTCATTTCGAGCAAAGCGAGAAATCTCACCCTCGCCGAAAGCGTAGGAATTCAGCCCCGCTCGCGAGGGTGAGATTTCTCCTTACGCTGCGCTCCAGTCGAAATGACGGCCTGATTTTTGTCGGAGATCAATCCGATAATTTTGCACAGAACAATGAACCTACCCGCTAAGCCGCTACCTACAATTCGTCAATCGCTTGCACCGGGCAGAGGTTCTTGCACATTTCGCAACCGGCACAAAGCAGCGGGTTGACCCGGACCTGGTCCCCTTCCTTTTCGATGCCGGGACAGCCGAGTTTCAGGCACAGCCCGCAGCGCTTGCATTTTTCAAAATCGACGGCGAGCGGCGGCCCGACCGGCTTGCGGAGGTGCAACGGACAGGGGGATTTCGAGACGATCAACCACGGTTCCGGCGAGTTGATCGCTTCTTTCAGGACCTTGATCGTTTCCTTGACGTT
>JAVBSX010000046.1:0-3541 GCA_031556455.1 Thermoguttaceae bacterium | reverse complement strand
GACCGTTATCGTCCAGCCGCATGATGCCGAGGGCGGAGGCCCGGTCTTGCGAAACCGGGACCGCTGCAATGGTCACATCGGCGTTGAATTTTTGGTGGGTTTCGATCATCTTTTCAAAGTCCATTTGATAAAGCTGATCGCCGGAAAGAATCAGCACGTACTCGACGCCGCGCTGCCGGATAAAGCCGAAGTTCTGCCGGACGGCATCGGCCGTTCCCTGGTACCAGCTGCCGTCGTTGTCCGAGGTCTGCTGGGCGGCGAGAATCTCGACGTAGCCGTTGCTGAAATGATCGAACGTATAGGAATGAACGTGATGATGCAGGCTGACCGAGTTGAATTGCGTCAAAACGTAAATCTGATTCAGTCCGCTGTTGATGCAGTTGGAGATCGGAATATCGATCAGCCGATACTTTCCGCCGATCGGGACGGCCGGTTTGGAGCGAAATTTCGTGAGCGGGTACAGCCGGGTCCCGCGACCGCCGCCGAGAATCAGGACGATGACGTTTTGCATGTTTGAAAAATGAGCGAAAAAGAAAAGAAAAACTCAACCGGTCGGCGATTATACCATCTTTTGCGGAAAAAGCATACATACCCCGAAATCGTGTCAAGAGAACTGCAAAGTCCGACCAAATTCTTCTTGACAGGATTCGTAGGATTAACAGGATCGATTTTTGATCAAATGAGAGGTCGAGAAAAAGTTTGCGGGCTGAAAAATTTCTTCCTCATCCTGTCAATCTTGTTATCCTGTCAAAAAATCCGACTTTGCAATCCTCGTGGAAATCGTGTATGCGACGAGGGAGCGGCATTTTGTACGAATTGACGAAACGAATCTGATCCCTTATAGTACACTCCGGCTCAACAGGGGCTTTTTTTGACTCGAACCGGCAGAAGGGAAAGACGAGGAGTACCGGCTAAAAAAGGCAACGGTAAAATCCCGATTCTTCTTCAACAATAACAATCAACACAGTTACGTTTTGCTCATGTTTCAGGCTCTTGCAACGCTTTCGGTCGACGACAAACAGTACGGTTATTATCGGCTTTCCGCCCTCGAAGAGCAAGGGTTGCTCCGGCTCGCGGAACTGCCGTATTCGATCCGCGTCCTGTTGGAATCGGTACTCCGCAACTGCGACGGCAAGGTCGTAACCGAACAGAACGTCCGCGATCTCGCCGGCTGGCAGCCGAACGCGGGGAAAGAAATCGTGGTCCCGTTCAAACCGGCCCGGGTGCTGCTGCAAGACTTTACCGGCGTGCCGGCCGTCGTCGACCTCGCGGCGATGCGTTCCGCGATGAGCCGGCTCGGGGGTGAGCCGCAGAAAATCAACCCGCAGATTCCGGTTGATCTCATCATCGACCACTCGATTCAAACCGATTTTTCCGGGAGCGCGGACGCCCTTGAAAAGAACGTCGAACTCGAATTCGCCCGCAACGGCGAGCGTTACGCTCTACTGCACTGGGCTCAAAATTCGCTCGACAATTTCCGCGTGATTCCCCCCTCGGTCGGAATCATACACCAGGTTAATTTGGAATACCTTGCCCGTGTTGTAGTGAGAAGTAAGGAGAATTCGAATTCCCACTTCCCACTCCTTTCCCCCGATTCCGTTGTCGGGACCGATTCGCATACTGTGATGATCAACGGGCTGGGCGTGCTCGGCTGGGGGGTCGGCGGGATCGAGGCCGAAGCGGTGATGCTCGGGCTCCCTTACGACATGCTCGCCCCGGCCGTGATCGGGTTCGAGCTGACCGGAAAATTGCAGCCGGGGATCACGGCGACCGATTTGGTGCTTACGATCACGGAAATTCTGCGCAAGGAAGGGGTCGTCGGCAAGTTCGTCGAGTATTTCGGGGCCGGTGCCGCGACGATGCCGGTCGCCGACCGAGCCGTGCTCGCGAATATGGCGCCCGAGTACGGAGCGACGATGGGTTTCTTTCCGATCGACGAACGGACGATTCGGTTCCTGCGGGAAACCGGCCGGGAAGAGCACCAAGTCAAGATCGTCGAAGCCTACGCCAAGGCCAACGGCCTGTTCCGCGAAAAGGACGCCCCGGTTCCGAAATACACCAAAACCCTTTCGCTCGACCTCGCGAGCGTCGAACCCTCGATCGCCGGCCCGAAACGGCCGCAAGATCGGATTGCTCTTCGGCAAGTGGGAAGTGAGAAGTCGGAAGTGGGAAGTCGGAATTCGAATACTTCCCACTCCTCACTTCCCACTTCTCACTCCGTCGTCATCGCCTCGATTACGAGTTGCACGAACACGAGCAATCCGCGGCTGATGCTTGCGGCGGGGCTGCTCGCGAAAAAGGCGGTCGAAAAAGGGCTCACGGTCCCGCCGTTCGTCAAAACGAGCCTCGCCCCCGGCTCCCGCGTCGTCGCCGAATACCTCCGGCGGGCCGATCTGCTCGGACCGCTCGAAAAACTCGGCTTTCAAATCGTCGGGTACGGCTGTCTGACCTGTATCGGCAACAGCGGCCCGCTCGCCGAGCCGATCGCGAAAGAAATTACGGACAAGGACCTGACGGTTTCCGCCGTGCTGAGCGGCAACCGCAATTTCGAAGGCCGCGTTCATCCTTTGGTCAAGGCGAATTACCTCGCCTCCCCGCCGTTGGTCGTCGCATTCGCGTTGGCCGGGACGACGGCGATCGACCTGATGCACGAACCGCTCGGGACGGGAGCCGACGGCAAGCCGGTCTTTTTGCGCGACCTTTGGCCGAGCGAAGCGGAACTCGACGCCGCCGAAAAAACCTCGGTCGATCCGGAGATGTACCGCTCGCAATACGCGGCCGTCGATTCGCTCAACGAAAAATGGAACGCGATCGCGACCCGAAAGTCGGAACTGTTCGATTGGGACCGTTCGAGCACCTACATTCAAGAGCCGCCGTTCCTGTCGAGCATCCGGCTCGAACCGTCGGAGCCGAAGCCGATCGAGAATGCTCGCGTGCTCGCCTTTCTCGGCGATTCGACGACGACCGATCACATTTCCCCGGCCGGTTCGATCAAAGCCGATTCCCCGGCCGGACGATTTTTAATCGCTCAAGGGGTCGAGCCGAAGGAGTTCAATTCCTACGGGGCAAGGCGGGGCAACGACCGGGTGATGAGCCGGGGGACGTTCGCCAACATCCGGATCCGCAACCAGTTGGTGTCCGGAATCGAAGGGGGAATGACGAAATATTTCCCGAGCGGTGAGGTACTGCCGATCTACGATGCGGCAATGCGGTACCAAAAGGACCGGACGCCGCTGGTCATTCTCGCGGGCGCGGAATACGGGACCGGGAGCAGCCGCGATTGGGCGGCGAAGGGGACCGCTTTGCTCGGCGTCCGGGCCGTGATCGCGAAAAGTTTCGAGCGGATACATCGCGGCAACCTCGTCGGGATGGGGGTGTTGCCGCTTGAGTTCGCGGCCGGGGCGAGTGCCGCCCTGTTGAACCTCGACGGTACTGAACTATGTTCACTCGACCCGATCGGCCCCGATTTCGTTCCCGGGAGCGAGATCGAAGTCCGTGCGGAAAAAGAGGTCTCGCCCGGATTGTTCGCCGAAACGACGTT
>JAVBSX010000277.1:0-6142 GCA_031556455.1 Thermoguttaceae bacterium | reverse complement strand
AGAAAGACAAAAAGAAATAAAAATATACGGAAGGCTTCGGGCCTCAGGCTTCAGGCTTCAGGAATTGATCCAACAGCTCAAATCTGAAGCCTGGTGCCTGAAGTCTGAAGCCTTTTCCTTTGAATAGCATGAGATCGACATTATTGTTTGGGTTGTTGCTTCTTTCCTTTTCGAGCCCTGTTTTCGCGGCCGATTCGAGGCTGGGGACGGTCGATTGGCGGAATTGGCGCACGTTGCCGGTGTATGACGAAGGGCGGGCGATGCCGCTCGACACCTTCGCCCGGCTCTCGGTGATGCAGATTTGCAAAACGCATCGGCCGCTCATCGTCCTGGACGAGATGCTGCTGAGCAACATCGAGCCGAGCCGTTTTCCCGGAACACCGGAAGCCCAAGCCGCGGAAGCCGAACGGATTCGGAAGCGGATCGAAGCTCTTTTTCCGGACGGTGTTCGGGTGTTCGAACCGTACGAACTTCTCTTTTCCTGGGTCGCGGAGCCGGAAATCTGGGAGTTTATTCCCTTCCTCCCGGCGAAAAGCACGGATTTCCGAAGCGAAGTGCTCATGCTGCCTCCCGTTGGCCGATCGGGCCGAATCATTCGCGGCGTCGCTCCGGTCCAATTGGAGCGTTCCCGGGGATATGAGGATATGCTGCAAAGAGTGCGCGAGCGACAGCTGAAGGCGGCGCATCGGTCGAACCATTCCGCGGAAACCGGCGAAGAGGAGCCGGAACGTGAGTTGTCCGAAGAGGAAAAAACGGCGATCGAGCTGCACAACACGTTGACCGTTTACCGGAATTTGGTTCGCCGGCCGAACCGGAACGTTTCTGATTTGTCGATGTCTTTTGTCTCCGCTTTGCAGCAGGCGAGAGCCGATTTCTCGACGGCAAGCCGGGCTTGGGATCAGGCCGCCGAACGGGGGCTCTCCCGATTTCTGCCGAAATCGACGGTTCCTCCGGACGAGCGATTCAACGCGATCGCCCTTGTTTTGAGCCAACTGTTTCAAAATTTCTCTTCCGAAAAAGAGGACGACCAGCCGATTTCTCAAGGCCGGATCGAAAGACAGCTCAACGCGATCCTGTTGCTTCTCGATCAGGCGGTCGCGGAAAGCGAAATGATTTTGGACCGGCTTTACGAAACGGAAATCGGGCAACAGCCGGTCGGATCGAACAAGGCGGCGGCTCCGGAATCCGCGATTTTTTCCGCGAAAAACGAACCTCGGCTTTCCTCGTATCGTGCGGAGGCGATCACCTTGCACGTTTCGCTGCTGTCGCTGCGACGTTATACCCAGGCGGCTCTCATTTCGCTTTTCGGCGAAGGCCGGACGATTCGGGTCTTGCCGGCCTTGCTCGATGATGCGATCCGGCCTGACATCGCCGGGATTTCCGAGCGGCTCAACGTTCGCGATCTCGGCCCCTGGGTCCCTTTAGCCTTGGTGTTGCGGGGGGAACCGACGACGATCCGCCGTTTCGTCGATCCCGATTTTCCGCTAAACGCCGGGCCGGGAACCCTCGCCGATTGGCAGGAAATTTTCGGCTCCGATCTGTCGGTTACCCTCGGGCCGGAAATCAAACGCTCTCTCGGTATCGTTTCGGGCGACTCGGCAACGGTTTCGAGCGACCCTGTGGTCAAAGAATCTTCGGCCGACGGAAAACTCCAACTCTCTTCGGTCGCGGAAGACAACCAACCGCCCGCCGAATCGGGAAAGGAACCTCCGACCGACGAAAACCTTTCGGCGCAAGAAGTGTTCGACCGCCTGATCGCCGAAAAGACGAAAGAGGCATTGGAAAGCGGCGAAACCGCGACGAGCATGTCCGGCCGCAATTCGACGGTCGCTCTTCGTTCGGCGTTTCGCGAACTGGTTCTCGCCTACACGGACCGGACTCCCGAATCGCTGCCCGAGCAAGGGGACGGCACTGCGGACGAAACGAAATATCCTCCCGATCCCGCGAGCGAAACGGCGACGTCCCCGAAGCTCCCCCGGGCGTCGCGTTTTGCCTCGGGGCTTTCGCTCTTCGTGCAATCGCTTCGCGAAACGGCGGAGCGGACGGAGCCGATTCGCGAAAATCTTTTGCCCGAAGCGTCCCGCGATGCGGAGATTCTCGCGAAAACGGCGTATCCCCGACGCGGGGCGGTCGATCCGGAATACCTTTATTATCGGTTCGACCCGTTTTATTGGATGGGGATCACCGCATTCGCGGCAACGGTCGCGCTGTTGTTGAGTTTCGTTTTGGAATTCGTTCGCCGAAAAATTCGTTCGAGGCAACCGGCGACCGCTTCCTCGGCAAATGCTCCCGGAGCAAACGCTCTCGAAACGACCGGCTCGCGGCCGCCCGCCCCTTTTGCCGGATCGACCTCACTCGCCAATATCGGGATCCCCTCGGCCTATTCCGGGCAAGGCGGCCCCCGGAAAGAACGCGGACCGTTTTCTCTCTTGTCCCTTTCGGAAGAAACGCTCTTTTGGCTCGGCGTTCTCTTTCTGATCCTTTCCGAAGCGATCATTTTTTGGGGCGGGGCGATGCGGGCTTACATCTCCGGGTGGGCTCCGGTTTCCAACATGTTCGAAACACTCGTGTTAATGGCCTTTTCGGCGGCTTGTCTGGGACTTTGGTTTTCCCTGCAACCGCTTCTCGGCCCGCCGCTCGGCCGGGCTTGGGCCTTGACCGCTTTCCCTGGACGGTTTTTGCGAAACTCCGCCCCGGCGAATACAAAAGAGGCTCCGGCGAATGTCAATGCCGCGAATGCGGCCCCCGGCGAACCGGTTGCCTCGCCGGCCCCTTCGTTGGCCGAGCTGTACGGGGAAATGCCGGGAATGTTTCCTTCCGGAGCCGGATACCCGACCGGCCCATCCCCAGCAGGAAATGCCGGTTCCTCTCCCGGGGAAACGGCGATTCGGATCGTCGTTCCCGTTTTGCGGATCGGGCTGATGCTTTTGACGTTTTGGGGAGTGATCGTCGCATCCTATCACGAATCCTCCGACGAAACGGGGATCGCCGGGGCCGTCGTTCATTCCTTTGCAATGACCGACCCGATCGATTGGTCCGTCGTCGCCGCTTCCCTTCTCGCGATCGTCTGGTTCGTGCCGCGATTCCTTTTGGCCCTGCTCCTGTTTCCGTTGACCTTCTTTTTCCCGAAACGGTTCCGCGACACCGCCGAAGGGGAGACCGAAGATACGACGCCGGGCAAAACCCGCAAACGGATGTTGCGTCGCAAGGTGTTCGTGCTCTTCGGGGCGCTCGTCGTCCTGATCGCCGGGATCGTAACGACGGTCAACCCGACCGATTTCAACCCGAACATCCGGCCGCTCGCAGCCGTCTTGCGGAGCAATTTTTGGCTGGCCGTGCATGTGATCGCGATCATGGTCAGTTACGCCGCCGGAGTGATCGCCTGGTTGTTGGCGCTCACTTCTCTCGGAGTTCATATTTTCGGTCGATACCGCCGGGTCGAGCAATCGCCCCAAAAAATCATCGTCCTTTCCCCGGCCTATTGCGAAGCGCTAACCCCTTACATCCGCAAAATGGTCAATGCCGCGATTTGGCTCTTGATGCTCGGCACGATTCTCGGGGCGCGTTGGGCCGATTATTCCTGGGGACGATTTTGGAGTTGGGATGTCAAAGAAGTCTGGGCGTTGGTTACGCTCTTGATTTTCCTGACCGCCGTACACGGCCGGTTCGCCCGGCTGTACGGAGATTTCGGCGTCTTGATCGGGACGGTTTTCGGGGCGATCGCGATCGGTATGACCTGGTACGGTTTCAACTTCGTTTTCAGCACCGGCCGACACGCCTATGCGGCGAGCGATTCGCATTGGGCGGCGAATATTCTGGTCGGCTTTATCGTCCTGAACCTTCTCTGGGCCTCGGTCGCAGTTTTGCGCTACTGGTCCGAGAAAAGCAATCGCTCCTCCGCTTAACCCCGGCAACGCAACAAAAATACGAGCACATTACGAGCCGGGACCTGCGGTCCCGACTGCACCGTCTCATGAGAAAAACGGTAACTCAAATTGAAACAGTCGGGGGCACAGCCCCCGGCTCGTGTTTTCGCGACAATCTCAACAAAATCAATGATATGAAAAAAACAGGCCAAACCTCCCGACGTGATTTTCTCAAGACCGGTACGCTGGTTCTCGGAACCTTTGCCGCTCCGATGATCGTCCCCGCCCGGCTTTTCGGGCAACAGGCCCCGAGCAACCTCATTCGCGTCGGACAGCTCGGCTGTGGGCGAATCGGCCGAACTTCCGAAGTGCCCGGCTGTTTGCGAAATACCGATCTCTGCCGGATCGTCGCCGTTTGCGATCTTGACGCGATCCGGTTGGACGATGCCAAAAAAAACCTCGATGCCCAATACGCCCGGCTGCTGCAAAATGACGGGTACGGCGAAACCAGGGCCTACCGCGATTACGAGGAAATGCTGCGAGAAAAGGATATCGACGCCGTCTGCATCAGCACGCCCGACCATTGGCACGCCCAGCAGGCGATTGAAGCCGCGGCGGCCGGAAAGGCGATTTATCTTCAAAAACCGGCCTCGCTCACGATTCAGGAAGGCTGGCAAATGGTCGCGGCCGTCCGGAAATCGGGCGTCATTTTCCAACTCGGCAGCCAACAGCGGAGCGAGCCGCAATTCCGCCTCGCCTGCGAGGCGGTTCGCAACGAGCGGCTCGGCAAGATCAAGGAAGTGCATATCGGCCTGCCGACCGACCCCTCCGGCGGAAAAACCGAAAAAATGCCGGTCCCGGCCAACCTCGATTACGACCGTTGGCTCGGTTCGACGCCGCTGGTTGATTACACCGAAGACCGCGTTCACCCCCAGGGCAAAGACGGCAAGCCGGACTTCGGCCGACCGGGCTGGTTGCGTTGCGAACAGTTCGGTGCCGGGATGATTACCGGCTGGGGAACGCATCATATCGACATCGCCCATTGGGGGATGGGCATTGAATACGACCCGATTACGGAGCCGTTTTCTTCGGACGCGGCCGCTCCCGCGAAAAAGCATCCTTACACCGGGCCGGTCGAAATCACCGCTCATGCGGAGTTCCCGAAACCGGGTTCCGGCCTTTGGGATGTGCACGGCACTTACGAAATCGCCGCGAAATACGCCGACGGGGCGATGATGTACATCAGCGACAAGAAGCCGATCGGCGTCAAGTTTATCGGCGAAAACGGTTGGCTTTGGGTAACCCGGGGCGGTTTCGTCCCCGGTTCGGATGATCCGAAACGCATCGCGGAAAACAAGAAAACGATTGACGCGTCCGACCCGGCGATTTTGACGGCGGCGTTCGGGCCGAACGACATCCGCCTGCACGCCTCGCCGCGCAACGACCATCACCGCGATTGGCTCATCGGCATCAAAGAGCGAACCGACCCGGTCGCCCCGGTCGAGGCGGGACACCGGGGGTGTTACACCTGCTTGCTTTCCCATATCGGCATGCGGCTCGGCCGGACGATCCGTTTGGACCCGGAACGGGAACGGATCGAAAACGACCCGGAAGCGGCCGCGATGTTTTCGCGGGAGCAGCGAGCCCCCTACGGAACCTTCGCGGCGCTGAAGCGATTGGGATAAGGCAACGGGCAACGCGGAATGAGAAATGTTTCGTCAACATCATAATGACAAGGACAAACGAGCCGGGACCTGTGGTCCCGATTTCGTTCATGATGAGAAAAGACAACGTTTCCCGGCTCGTGCAGTACGTCATTCGTCTTCGTAATCGACATTGGCAATCATTTTGAGAAATCGTCCCATATCCGGACAACGGGCTTTGACGTCCGCTTGGAGACAGGAATGAATCGCCTTGGCGAGGTTTTTGTTGATGTCCGGGCGGTACTCTTCGATCGGCGTGTACGGCTGGTCGTGAGACATGGCCGCGAGCCCGCTTTCCCCCCGCGGCCAGGGAAGTTCCCGGCAGCACAATTCGTAAATGGTGACCCCGAACGCGAAAACGTCGAGCCGGATGTCCGTCGGCTTCCGCCGGACCAGTTCCGGGGCCATATAATTCGGCGTTCCCGTCCGGTTGCCCGGGTCCGTGAACGGCGGCTTCGCGGGGAGGGAAAGGCCGAAATCGGTCAGTTTCAAGATGTTGGCATCTCCCGTAAACAGAAGGTTGCGCGGGCAGATGTCCCGGTGTATGAATCCTTTTTCGTGAACCGCCTTGAG
>JAVBSX010000165.1:0-6593 GCA_031556455.1 Thermoguttaceae bacterium | reverse complement strand
GGCTACCTTGTGAGCCCCCGTTGGGGGTGGGAAACGTTGCCCCTAAAACTTTACTACTCCCTCCCGCAACGCAAAAATTAAAATCATACTGGTATCCGCATTCGAATCGTTTTATACTTAAGAGCGGCGATCGGTCGGCTTTTCCGGCCTCGTTACGATAAAAACCTTCAAATCGGAGTCCCCTTATGCGTTTCTTGTTAGCTTCTCTGTTGGTTTTGAGCGGTTGCACTTTTGTCGCGGCCGAGGAACCCCTTCAAAAAACAACCGTCGAGTTGAACGGCAAGGCGGTTTACCCTTCCCACGGAACCGCCGGCGGGGTCTGGTTTTTCCAAGACGCCGAATCCGGCAAAACCACGCCGCAGCTTTTGCTGCTCGGTTTTCCGGAACCGAGCCCGAAATACCGGATCGTCGCCATTCTCGACCGGGGCGACCGCATCCGGATCGTTCCGCCGGGAGCCGCGCCACTCGAATTCAGCGCCGAAAACGGCCCGAGCGTCGTCGAGACCGTTTCGGACCTGCCGCTCGACCCGGTGCGCCGCCCCTGGTCGCTGGGACCGACCGCCTGCTCGGGCGAGTTCGCCCCCGCGATCGAAACCGCTCTGATCGAACACGATTGGCGGCTGCAAGACGGTATCGACACCCCTCTTGAAACACGGACATACAAAGAGGCGATCGAACGGATGCTCCCGGGAATCGAATCGCTCCTCGCCGATCTCGCCGCCGACGGAACGCCGTCTCCGGAACTGCAAAACCGTTTCGCGGCGTTGAAAGGGAAAACGGCTTTCGACGAAACCCATTGGAAAGAGCTGCACCGTTTGCGGCGGGAAATCGTCCTTGCTAATCCGCTGTTCGAAACCGGCCCGCTGGTTTTCGCGAAGCACGTCCCTTCGGTGATGAGTCATCAATTGACGCAAACCTACGGTTATACCGCCCGGCCGGGCGGCGGGCTGTTCGTGCTCGACCAGCCGGGTCGTTCGATGCGACTTCGCGGCTTGATCGGGGACCGTTTGCCGACCGGCAGTTTCGCCCATCCCGAAGCCGGGTACGACGGTCGCAAAATTTATTTCGCCTATTGTGAAACGTCCGAATCGCCGAAATTTTGGCGTGATCCCGAAACGCTGAATCGCCGTTACCACCTTTACGAAATGAACGCCGACGGGAGCGACCTGCGGCAATTGACCGAAGGGGATTACGACGATTTCAACCCGACGCCGCTGCCCGACGGTCGGCTGATTTTCATTTCGACGCGCCGCGGCGGGTATCACCGTTGCGGGGCCGGGCCTTGCTATGTTTATACGCTCGCGAGTATGAATCCGGGGACGGACGAGCCGCCGCGAACGATTTCCTTTCATGAAACCAACGAGTGGGATCCCGCCGTCCTCAACAACGGGCAGGTAGTCTACACCCGTTGGGATTATGTCGATCGGGACGCCGTCTTTTATCAACAGCTTTGGTCCGCCCGGCAGGACGGAACGAACGTCCGGATTTATTACGGCAACAACACGTTTATTCCGTGCGGGGTTTGGGAAGCGAAGCCGATTCCCGGTTCCGGCAAGGTGATGGCGACGGCCGCCCCGCATCACGGCATGAGCGCCGGTTCGATCATCATGCTCGACACGAAACTCGGCGTCGACGGCCCCGAGCCGCTGACCCGATTGACCCCCGACGCTCGTTTCCCGGAAGGGGAAGCCCTGCTCGCGGCCGGGGTCGCCTTGCCGGAGCCGAGCGATTTCGATTCTCCGGTCCCCTTCAGCTGGGACGCCCTCAACCGCCCCGACCGGCCGGGAAAACGGGTGCTCGAACCGACGGAGCAGGAACGCCGCTGGGTGGGACATTGTTACAAATCCCCTTGGCCGCTCTCGGAAAAATATTTTATCGTTTCCTACAGTTATGATCGTCTCCGGGGAGAGGCGGGGCCGAACATCCCGAACATGTTCGGGCTTTATTTCGTCGACGTTTTCGGCAACAAAGAGTTGATATACCGCGATCCGAACATTTCCAGCGTTTGGGCGAAGCCGCTCGCCGCCCGAACGCTCCCGCCCGTCCTCGACGGAGGGTTGGACAACCTCGCCTCGAAAACGGGGACCTTTTATCTGCAAAACGTCTACGAAAGCTGGCCGAAACTTCCCGGCGGCGAGGAAAACAAAATCACCGCCCTGCGGATCGTCCAGGTCTTGCCGAAAACGACGCCGAACGCCAACGCCCCGATGGTCGGAGCCGCGAACGCGTCTCCCGGCAAGCAGGTTTTGGGAACGGTCCCGGTCGAAGCGGACGGCAGCGCGTTCTTTGAATGCCCCGCCGAAACGCCGGTGCTGTTTCAAGCGTTGGACGCCCGGGGCCGAGCCGTTCAAACAATGCGAAGCCTGACCTATTTGCAGCCAGGGGAAAACATGAGCTGCATCGGCTGTCACGAAAATCGGATGCAAACGTTTACCCCCGACCGGCAGGCTCTCGCTCTCCGGCGAGCCCCATCGAAAATCGCTCCGGGACCAACCGGGAGCAAGCCGATGAGTTATCCGATTCTGGTCCAGGGAATTTTGGAAAAACATTGCGTCTCCTGTCATAATGCGGCGGCCGGCGAGAAAAACGGCGGCGTGTTGCTCACCGGCGAGGCGGAAGGGGCGTTTTCCCGTTCCTACAATTCGCTGATCAAGCAGGTTTCTTACACGGCTTGGGGGCTGCCGGAAGGGAATTTCGAGCCGCTGACGGAGCCGGACCGTTTCGGAGCACGCAACAGTGCCTTGGTCCGCCTTTTGGAAAAAGGGCACTACGATGTCCGGCTGTCCGAAGAAGAATGGGACCGGCTCAACACTTGGATCGACGCGAACGCCCTGTTTTACGGCACATTCAAGCCGGAAGATCAAGCCCGACAACTCAAGGGCGAGGCGATCGAAGGGCCGGATTTGGAATAGAGCCAGGAATACTGTGCTCCACACAAAAAATGGGCCAAGGGGCTTCCGGAGCGAAGCGATGAAAGCCCCGAAACCGCAAGAGCCGGGTTAGTAACGGTTCGGTTTTTTCGCGGAAGGCAATAAAAGCCGCTTTACACGAAACTCAGGACTTCAATGTTTTGAGCTGTAATATCTTCGAATTGCTGAAGACGGTTGCATCTTTGTTCCAAAATGCGCGAACGTAAAAATAGTACGTTTGGTCCGAAGCGAGACCTGAAATCACTCCAGAGGAATCCCACTTGACACCATGCTCGTCTTCCCACGAGGTGATCACCGTCCAGCCGGCTTCTCCCGGCTTCAATCCCTTCGTCGTGGTGTAGTAAAGATGGTAGAGGATTCCGCCTTCGACACCTTTGGGAAGAACCGGCGAAGCCCATCCGACTTGCACCGAAGAAGAGGTGAGTAGCGCTTTGACGGGTTTCTTCGCACTTGGAAATTTCAAAGTCGAGACCGATTTTTTCAAAACGGCGGATTCCATGCCGAGATCGGAGTTCGTTGCACGCACCGTAAAATCGTACTTCAGTCCGGGCGAAAGCCCCGTAATCGTGACGCCGATGATATCCGTGCCGGAATTGCCGCCGTAAACGAAACTCGCGTTTCCGCCGTCACCGAAATCCAACGTTACGGGGGCCTTTTTCTGCAAACAGGTGATATTGAAACCGTCGGCGTCGGGATGCACCTGCCAACGGAGCGTGAGACTCGTCAGGTCGGCGTCGCCCGTAACCGTTTTGACGGCCTTCGGAGCGAGAAACGTCGCCGTTTTCGCTTTGACCTTGACGGGCTTTCCCGATTCCAACGTCTCGCCACCGGACTTCGGCTGGTAAATCGCAACGATTTTGAACGAATACGATGTCTTCGGTAGCAGTCCCTCGCATCGGAAAGAGGTCTCGCCTGCGTTGGCGGTGCCGATAAGGTTGCCCTGCGAATCGTAAATTCCGTAGCCTGCAATCACGAGATCGACCGGAACAGCGGAGTTTTTCGGGGCTTTCCAAGTGATCGAAACGGCGCGCATGCCATCGGCTTTGGCTTTGACCGACTGCGGAGCCGGTGCGGTCTTGGTCGTCGCGGAGACACCGACGTATTTTTGGGAAATCAATCCGTCGTCCGTGGTCGTGTAAATTTTAAACGAATGTTTGGTTCCCGCCTTGAGTTCCGGAATCGTGGTCGAAACGTTCGCTCCGCCTGTTATTTCCGTGCTGCCGAGAAGCGTTTTTCCGGTGTACCATTCGATCTTGTACCCGGTTGCGTTCGCCGCGGCCGCCCACGACAGAACGACGCTTTGAGAACCGATGGCCACCTTGGGTTTGGTCGGGGCCTTGAGGGCCGCACTCGGTGTCAGGACGGCAGGTTGCGTCGTTGCATCGACCGTCGAGGAGGCGGAGCCGAGGAGATTGGTCGCCGTCAATTGAAAATCATACGCCGTGTTCGCGGCCAAGCCGGTGACGGTTACTCTGTCCGCACTCGTTTCCGGAGCGGGTGTCCACGTCATCCAGGCCGCTTCGCCCGACTTCTTATACTGCAACGAGTAGCCGGTCAAGCCGGATTGGGCCGTCCACCCGAGCGTTACGGAGTTCGATGTTCGGGCGGTACTTACCAAGTTGGGCGGAGCCGTCGGAGGGACGAGTTCGTAACCACCGTCGTAAATGTTAGAATACTCAGGAAACTCCAGAGCGGTGTTTCCCGAGATCGTGCTGCCCGTCACTCTCCAGCCGCCTAGATTGAGAACCCCACCGGCATTCACTTCCGCGGTGTTGCCTGAGATCGTACTGTTCGTTATCGTCATAACCCCGCTGGAATCGCCGGCGTCACGGTTGTAAATTCCACCACCATAATTCGCCGAGTTTCCTGAGAACGTACTGTCAATTATCTTTAGTATGCCATTGGCGTCGTTGTAAATCCCGCCACCGGAATGCGCTGAGTTTTTCGAGATTGTACTGTCTGTTATCGTCACGATACCGTAAGAACCGTTGTTAATCCCGCCACCGGTTATTCTTGCCGAGTTTTCCGAAATTTGACTGTTCGTTACTGTCAGTTTGGCCCCGCCCAAGTTGTAAATTCCGCCGCCGATGTAATTCGCCGAATTTCCTGAAATCGCGCAGTTCGTCACTGTCACGACGCCGCTGCTGTGAATCCCGCCGCCGTAATCGGCTTTCCCACCGGTCATTGTCAGCCCTGCCAAAGCAACGACGGCATCGCCCCTGACGCTAATCACCCGGGATTGCTGATTTGCGTCGATGCTCAACGGTTCGGCACCGAAGCTGACGATGGTGACGGAACCTCTTGTGGGGGCGTAGGCGTTGACGAGCAATTCGGTTCCGCCAAGCGTGATCGTATTCTGCGTGTTTGTGGTACGGAGAACGATCAGATCGTTGGCCGTCGTTATCGCCGCCGCGTTGACGGCGTTACGCAAGGCTGCCTCGGAGAGTTGGTCGGCGGTAACGACGCTAACATTGTAGTCGGCCATGTTTGCCGAAAGCCCCAAATCGGCGTACTGCGAACGGATCGCGGCATACTCGGCGGCACTGAGTTGCGTTGGATCCGTAACCGTGATCGGGACGTTGAAATAGACCATTTCCGGAACGGCGTCGCCGCATTCGACGCGGATGTAGACGTAATAGGTTCCGGCGGGGACTCCTTCCGGCGTCCAACCGTTTTGTAATTCGGCAAGCGTCGTCGTATGCGCGGAAAATCCGTCGAAGCCGCTGTTATCGTCGTCGAGATAAATCGAGACTGTGGCGTCCGGAGCGGCGGTCGCCGAGTCGGTATTGAACACGAAGGAACCGTTCGCTTTTGTCGCGATCGAT
The DNA here is from genome assembly GCA_031556455.1 of Thermoguttaceae bacterium. Classification (GTDB taxonomy): domain Bacteria; phylum Planctomycetota; class Planctomycetia; order Pirellulales; family Thermoguttaceae; genus JAVBSX01. Next base: position 838 of record JAVBSX010000165.1, on the reverse strand, counting down.
TTCGCCTCCACCTCCAGCGGCGGCACGAATTCGTACAGCGTCGGCGTGATTTCACCTTCGATGCTTTCGACTTCGAACGTCCATTGCGAAATTTCGTCCAGCGACTCTCGGATGTAATAGGCTCGCAGGTAGTCGCTCTGCAGTTCTTCGACCAGCGTGAAGCGGTCGTCGTTTTCCATGTCGGCTTCCGTGATCCGCGTGCCGTCATTTAAAATGATTGTCCCCATATGCTCCTCGCCCGGCTTGCCGTCGAATTCGAGGAGCAGGATATATTCGTCGACAGCGGATTCGGCATTCGCGGTCGTAAAGAGAGCAAACGCACTTTGGGAGTTGGATTTGAATATGTTTTGGATGGCTTTAATGCCTCTTACGAGGGGTGTTTGGTTGGCTACCCCCTTTACCATTGTAATCGCCATTTTTCCGCCTCCCTTGATCACATTTATGAAAGAGAGCTTTAAGTCATTTGCGTTGTTACGGAGTTCTACAGAATCGCTGGTCACGATGCTGTGTAGAAGCTTTTCCGCTGCATTCCAAGTCCGGCCATATTCCGGGATTAAGTAAAGAATACCGCCGACAGTACGAAGTCCTTCCACTACTCCTCGGCGGGGCAATCCCCCCACTGTATGTCGATAATTCGAATCACTCAAATCCGCCGTTGAAATTTCTTTCTTGTTAATAACACCAAGGTCTTTCAATTCCTTCTGGTGTTTATCCAAAAGAGCCGTGGCACTGGAGCTATAACCGAAAGTTGTGTTTTATGAGAAGTTGAAAAAGTGGCAAGGGGCGTGGAAAATGGTGGTTACTTACAAAATCATCACTTTCACACAAACCCTTACCA
>JAVBSX010000401.1:0-8475 GCA_031556455.1 Thermoguttaceae bacterium | reverse complement strand
CGATGAGTTTCGACCGTTCGACAATCAACGAAACGTTCAAGAAACCGTTCGATTCGTCCTTGTTGGCCGAACGGCTCCGAACGTTGATCGGTTCCAAAAAGGAACTCGTCTAACACGTTTCGCGAATTGATGCAGGTCGATTTTCCTTCGGGAATCGACCGATGGAAGCGGGACAGCCTGCATCGATTGCGGAAAAAGAATACATTGGTTTGCCGATGTGAGTGTGATTGTTGTTTTTTCATGGGCCGTTCCGGTTTTTAATCGGGACGGTTTTTTTGTGTTGGATACGGAGCCGGAATGAACGAACTGGCCGATTATGATTTTGAACTTCCGCCGGAATTGATCGCCCAGTCGCCGCTTGAGAATCGGAGCGAGGCCCGGCTTCTGGTCGTCGAGCGGAAAACGCAAACCATTTCGCATCGGCGGATTCGCGATTTGCCGGAATTTCTCGAACCGACCGACACGCTCGTCGTCAATGATACCCGGGTGATTCCCGCACGGCTGATCGGCCGTCGCAGCCGGACCGGCGGGGCTTGGGAAGGACTTTTTCTCGGGCTGGATTCGCGAGGACTTTGGACCCTGATGTGCAAAACCCGGGGCAAACTCGAATCGGGAGAAATCATCGCCTTGGAAACGCCGGACGGTCGGCCCGGTTTGGCCCTTGAGCTCCGGGAGAAAACGCCGGACGGCAATTGGATCGCCCGGGCCAAAACCGAAGAACCGGCCCTCGCGGCGATCGAGCGGGTCGGCCGGGTCCCGATCCCGCCTTACATCCGCGGCGGGAAAATGCTGCCGTCCGACCGGGAAAATTACCAGACGGTTTTCGCGAGCGAGCCGGGTGCGATCGCCGCCCCGACGGCCGGATTTCACTTTACGAAACCGCTGTTGGACGAGATTCGAGCCCTGGGAATCGCCGTCGTCCCGGTTACGTTGCATGTCGGCGTCGGGACGTTCCGACCGATCACGGCCGAGCGATTGGACGAACATCGAATGCACTCGGAATGGTGTTCGCTCGGTTCGGAAAACGCGGCGACGATCCGCTCCCGTCGTGCAGGCGGCGGCCGAACGGTCGCGATCGGGACAACCTCCGTCCGGGTGCTCGAAACCGTCTGCCGGGCAAGAGGGGAACTGGCCGAATTCGCCGGGGAAACGTCGCTGTTTATTCGCCCGCCGTACACTTGGCAAGCGGTCGACGTTTTGTTGACGAACTTTCATTTTCCGAAATCGACACTGTATATATTGGTCCGAACCTTTGGCGGGGACGCACTAATCCGGGAAGCCTACGCCGAGGCGATCCGGCTCGAATACCGTTTTTTCAGTTACGGCGACGCAATGCTGATTGTTTAAAAAACCAAAACTTCCCACTTTTCACTTCCCACTTCTCACTTTATTTTACCTATCCCGACCATTCCAGTTATTTGTACTCGTTTTTTCAAAAAAAAGGGAATTATTCTAATCTTGACGAATTTCTCGCCTCCCTTCGGTTCGATGAATGATTAAGTCGGAAAAATATTCCAGACCAAAATATATTTAAAAACGGTTGATCGCAGATCAACGTATTCGGGTTCTCAGTTTCCCAACTTTTTTCGTAATCATGAAACGGTTTTTATCAAAAGCCTTCGTTTTGGCATCCGTCCTTTCCCTTGGAATGCCGCAATGGGCCGCGGCACAGGCGACTCTCGTCGCTTCTTCCGCGATGCTCGGGCTTTCTTCCGTCGATATGCCGGAAAGACCTTGCACCGAGAAATCGTGTCATCATCATAAAGGCGAGAAACCGGATGTCCTTTACGAGATGGTGCCGAATATCGTTTTGCCGAAATCGATTCAATATAAGCCGATGCCGACGAGCCTCACCCATCCCGGGGCTTATGTTGACTACACGTCATATCCGGCGACCTACACGGCTTTCCCGTCCTACGTTTTGCCGTATCCGACCAACATGCGAACGATCGGTAACGCGGTTTATCCGATCACCCCGGTTATCGCCCCGCCAATGCAACCGGCACCGGTCCAGTACGCGGCCTACCAGCCCTATCCGGCTTATCCCGCCTATCCTGTCTACCCCGCTATGGGGCAACCGGCGTTGTATTATCAGACACCGCAAACGACCGAACCGGAACAGCCGCTGCTCAGGCCGGCCTTGCCGGACGGAATTCGGCAGGACGAAATCGAGGATACCGCGAGCGAACTGGGAATGATCCAACCGATCGGGAGCGACTTTACGCAAGGCCGCTATACCTTGGTCCAGTACTCGCCGCTCGTTCGACCGGCTGTCGTCCCGACGCCGGACCCGAATGCTAATCCGGTGATTTCGACCCCGGCGGGACCGATCACTTTGAATTACGCCCAGCCGCAGGCCGCGAATCCGGCCGCTCAGCCGAATCCGGCCGCTCAGCCGAATCCGGCCGTCAAGCCGCCGATTCCGGCGACTTCTTCGGCGCAACCGACGCAGGAAGATGTTTTGCGACAAATTCAGCAACTGCTCGACCAGAATCCGAACTTGCAGATTTCGGCCGTGATGATGGGACCGAACGGTCAGGTCGTGCCGATGAACCCGGCCAACGGCGCTCCGCAAACCAATCAATTGCAAATGCAGCAATTGGCCCAGCAAATGCAGTATGTTCAGGCGATGAACCAACACGTTCAGCAATATAGTGTTCCGAAAAATGCCTGCGGCCAGCCGATTGCCCCTTACGGCTATGGTTACGGAGCCGCTCCTTACGGTTACGCCCAGCCGATGCAGGGCTATTCCGGCGGGGCCGTCGCGATGCCGAATCCATATTATCCCGGATACGCGGCCCAAGGGGGGCAAGGAGGCTATCCCCAGCCAATGTCCCCTTACGGATATGGGGTGATGCCCAACCCGTATTACCCGATGCCGCAGCAGGCTGCCGCCCCGCTTGAGGGCGAAAAGGCGGAAAAGGGGATCGTCGCCAAGCTGCAGGAACGGCGTCTCAGCAAGGAAAAGCAGTTGTGCGATGCTTGGAGAGCTCCGTATTATCCGGAAAATACCGGGATGCGGCTGCCGTCCAAATCGGCGTATCCTTGGGGCTATTTCGGCGCCCAGGTCGCCCCGTCCGAAACCGCGAATTTCGGCGGCTACTACAACATGCACTTCGGAACGAGCACCTGCCCGGGTCAGTAAAGAAGATATGCCTCTTTTTGATCGACATATACTTTGCGAAGTCAAAAAATTCGACTTTTCTCATTTCCCATTTTTTCGAGCCTGAATCGGTAAGTGCTTGACATGCAGCAAGTTAGCAGCCCAACGAGGCTGCGGACCAAATGGAGCCGAAGGCTTCTCGCAATACCGCGTACGGTATAAAAAATCGATCCGGTTCGCGAGACGAGCCGGATCGATTTTTTTTGGCGTGTTCTGAATTTCCCTGTTCAATCTCGGCGGGGTTGGTGTTTGAAATTGGTCGCAATATTTTGTCGGCATTGGAAGGTCGGTTGCCGCCATTGGCCAGTTTTTTCGAAAAACGCAACAAAATTTTACACACCAATTGCCCGTTGTATTTTTTTCGCCCCCTTCACAAAAGTAAGGAATATGGGATAATGTATCCTGAATCGATAATCTTTTACTGATACCACTTTTTCGATATTATACCGTAGCCGGTATGGGCGGTAGGCTTCGCCCTCCGTCAAATCGCGGCCTCGTTGGGCCGCTGCCGTGTTGAAGACGGGAATTTTCAACCGGCTTGAGTATATTTATACAACACTTCAATCCAATCAAGTACTCTCTCATGGTCACAGCAGCACCCACATCGACGGAAACGGCGGTTTTACAGGTTTTGGAAGGATATCCCTCGGCGAGCCGCGACTCGTTGATTCCGATTTTGCAGGAAATTCAGGACAAAACCGGCTTTCTCTCCCGGGAAGCGGTCGTTACGGTCGGGAAGCATTTGAATCTCCCGGCCAGTAAGATCTTCGGTGTCGCGACGTTTTACAACCAATTCCGCTTTACCCCGCAAGGCCGGTTCCACATCCAGGTCTGTCGCGGAACGGCGTGTCACGTCAAGGGTTCGTTGGCGGTTTTGGACGCTCTCAAGCGGGAGCTGAAAGTCGAGGCGGGGGAAACGACGCGGGACGGTCTGTTCAGCCTTGAAGTCGTCGCCTGCATCGGCGCCTGCGGTTTGGCTCCGGTGATCAACATCGACGGCAATTTTCACGCCGATATGAGTTCACAAAAGATCCCCGGCGTCGTGAACCAATACAAAAAGCAGGCGGCGGCGAAATAGCCGACCCTTGGAGTCCCGAGCGATGACAACTCTCGAATATAAGACGCACATTTCGGCCGACGGCGCGGTCGCCCCGATCCCCGGCTGGACCGGCGGCGAAGCCGAAGCGGTGATCGTCGTCCGACCGCCGGAGTCGGAAGATCGTGCGAAAGCCGTTGAAGAATTCCTTCAGTTGATGGGATGCCTCAAGGACATGCCGGGAAAAATTTTGGTTTCGAAAAAACAGATCCGGTCGTCACGCCTGGAAGAACGTTACGGAGAACAAACGGAAGAACAACGAAAAGAGGCGGGCCGAAAGTTTTTCGAAACGTGGGACGGTTTGCTTGAAGGAATGCCGGATAGAACCATGAAAGAGATCCGGGCCGAACGATTGGAGAAAAAATACGGACAATGATTTTTTTCATTCTCCTCGACACGAACGTAATTCTCGACTTCGCGATGCGGCGAGGAGAGCATTATGTTTTCGCCCGGAGAATCATGAAGGAAATCGCGAACGGTCGTTTGATTGCCCACATTTCAGCCTCGCAGATCACGGATATCTATTACTTCCTTGAAAAGAATTTTTCTCATGAAGAAGCAATAAGAATGATAGCCGATTTGATCGAATCGATTCGAGTTATCGGTGTCGACAAACAAACGATCAGAAAAGCACTCGCCTCGCCGATGAGCGACTTCGAGGACGCGGTCCAAGCGGTCGCCGCGAAAGAGTTCGACCTCGACATCGTCGTAACGCGAGACGGAAAAGGCTTCCGAGACAGCGGCCTGCGAGTTTACTCACCGCAGGAGTTTTTGAAGGCGTTGGAATGATGAAAACGATCCGCGAGGAACTGACAGCGAACGAAAACAAGGAGTGATCGAGATGACCATATTGCAATACGAAACGCGGGTGTCCCCGGAAGGGTTGATTTCGCTGCCGCCGATTCCGGAGCTGCACAACCGCAAGGTTGTCGTCTCGGTGGAGGCGGAACGTACCGAAGACGCCGGGAAATCCATTGAAGATTTCATCAACTACTTTACGAGCGGGCCGATGTCCGATGTTTCCGATGAGGAAATCGAAAAAGCGAAAGAAGAATACCTCATGGAGAAATTCGGATGAGCCGCGTGTTGATCGATGTCAACATCATCCTTGATGTCGTATTGAACCGAGCCGGGCATGTCGCCTCATCCGCCTCGGTTCTACGGCATTTGCGAGAAAAAAAGATCGGCATTTTCGTGGCGTCGATCACCGTGACGACATTGTATTATGTAACCAGGAAATTCAAAGGACGCGATTTTGCCGAGCAGGCCGTCGGACTAACGCTCGATCAATTTGAAATCATTCCGGTAGGACGTCAAACGCTTCGAACGGCGTGGGAACTGCATCGAAATGATTTCGAGGACGCCGTTCAAGCATCGGCGGCCAAAGACTACGGACTCGACATCGTCGTAACGCGAGACGGAAAAGGTTTCCGCGACAGCGGCCTGCGGGTTTACTCCCCGGAAGAGTTTTTGAAGGCGTTGGAACCATGAGAACGATTTTTTGGCAGGCCTTGCTTGTTGCAACAATCGCCGTTTTGATGCCGGGGTGTCGGCCCGGGCAGCCGATCTCAGTGAGTAGCGAAACAGCCTTTGAGGCGGACGGGACAAAATACCGCTTGGCTTGGCAGGCAGGGAATCCCCAACATCATGATTGTTCGTCATGTTTGGTGGTTCAACCGAATTCGGAGGGTAACAATGCCGTGATTGGTACGAGTGTTTCGCCGACGTCCGGGCGATATGTGTCGATTATCCTTTTTCCGGGAGGCTCGGTCGAGGCAAAAGCGAATACGGTGTATTACGTAACGGACAAAGGTATCGGCTTTAGCAAAACCTACGACGAGTTGGGCATTGCTGCCGCGTTTTTCGAGCAATGGGAAACTCTCGGAATGGAAAGCGTGCTGCAAAAAGTGCGACCGAACCTCGAAAAAATGATCCGTGAGAACCTGACGCCGAGCGAAGCCAAGGAGTAATCGAGATGACCATATTGCAATACGAAACGCGGGTGTCTCCGGAAGGGTTGATTTCGCTGCCGCCGATTCCGGAGTTGCACGACCGCAAGGTCGTCGTCTCGGTGGAGGAAGACCGAACCGAATCACACGAAAAACCGCCGGTGCGAAAAAAACCGAAAGCCACAGCTGAAGAAGCCCGGGTTTTTGTGGACACCTGCTATGGTTGCCTTGAAGGCGTGAGTGACGAAGAGTTTGAGCGAATGAAAACGGAACGTATCCTGGAAAGGTAGTCGATGAACGTCCTGATTGACACCAATGTCGCCTTGGATTACTTTCTCAAACGGGAAGGTTTCGCCGAGGACGCCAGGAGAGTGTTTCACGAAGTCATTTCAGGTGATATCAACGGTTGCTTGTCTTCGTCCGTGGTGACGGATATTTATTTTTCCGTCAACAAGCTCAAAAAAGCGGAAATTGCCCGAAAGGTCGTCGAAGAAGTTTACCGCTATTTGACCATATTGACCGTTGGCGAAGAAACCATCGGCGAGGCGTTGGCTTTTCCAATTGATGATTTCGAGGACGCCGTCCAGATCGTCGCCGCGAAAGCCGCCGGAATCGACATCGTCGTGACCCGAGACAGGCATTTCAAACAATCCGGGATGCTCGTGTTTCAGCCGAAACAGTTTTTCGAGTATTTGGAAACGATGAAAACTTGAAGCCTAAAAAACTTTTTTTGATTGTTCATTTACCCGGGGATTGCGCTGCGCTTCATTCCCGGTTCATTATTATTACATCTTTAATCCTCTCACTATGTCAAACGTCAAGAAAATCGATAAGGAATTTCTCAATTGGATCATCAACGGCGCCGAAGGCGGCAAACCGGAATGGGCGGAACTGCTCCAGCTCTTTCGGCATGAGAAGCTCGCCAAGCCGGTGATCTTCCTCGGAACCGGGACCTGCGGGCTGGGGGCCGGAGCCGCCTTCACGCTCCAGGCGATCAAGGATTACCTGGCCAAAAATTCAATCGACGCCGAAATCGTCGAGGTCGGTTGCATCGGCCTCTGCGCCCTGGAGCCGTTGCTTGACGTGCAACTGCCCGGAAAATGCCGGATCATGTTCCAAACCGTGACGGCCGAAAAGGTCGTCCCGATCCTGGACGGCGTCTTCGGCGGAGATGTCCCGAAAGAGCTCGTGATGGGCCAATTCCGGCAGAACGGCCTCGAAGCCTGGCCCGGCGTCAAGTATCAGGACGAACATCCGTTCTTCGGCCCGCAGACCCGCTGGGTGCTCCAAAATTGCGGCATCATCAACCCGGCCTCGCTCGAAGAATACCTCGCCCGCGGCGGGTATCGCGGCCTGAAAAAAGCCCTCGCGACGCCGACGATCGACGTCTGCAAGGAAGTCGAACAAAGCGGCCTGCGCGGTCGCGGCGGCGGCGGGTTCCCGACCGGTATGAAATGGAAATTCGCCCACGGTCAAACCGATCCGCAAAAATATCTCGTTTGCAACGCCGACGAAGGGGACCCGGGCGCGTTCATGGACCGGGCCGTGATCGAAGGGGATCCGCACCGCCTGCTCGAAGGAATGGCGATCGCCGCTTATGCGATCGGGGCGAACAAGGCGTACATTTACATCCGGGCCGAGTACCCGCTCGCGATCGCCCGGCTCAAGGAAGCGATCGCCCAGGCCGAAGAGAACAATCTGCTCGGCGATAAGATCATGGGGACCGATTTTTCGCTGAAAATGATCATCAAGATGGGGGCCGGGGCGTTCGTCTGCGGCGAGGAAACCGCCCTCATTCACAGCATCGAAGGAAAACGCGGGATGCCGCGACCGCGGCCGCCGTTCCCGGCGATCAGCGGATTGTTCGGGCACCCGACGATCATCAACAACGTCGAAACGCTCGCCAACATTCCGGAGCTGATCGAGAAGGGAGCCGATTGGTTTACGAAAGTCGGCACCGAAGGGAGCAAGGGCACGAAGGTGTTCGCCCTGTCCGGTAAGGTCGCCCGAACCGGCCTGGTCGAAGTCGCGATGGGAACTACGCTTCGCGACGTGGTCTTCGCGATCGGCGGCGGCATCGCCAACGGCAAGGCGTACAAAGCGGTCCAGATCGGCGGTCCGTCCGGCGGCTGTATTCCGGAATCGCACCTTGATATTCAAATCGATTACGAGTCGCTCAAAAAAGTCGGCGCGATGATGGGCTCCGGCGGGCTCGTCGTGATGGACGAAGACAACTGCATGGTCGATGTCGCGAAATTTTTCATGGA
>JAVBSX010000145.1:0-3769 GCA_031556455.1 Thermoguttaceae bacterium | reverse complement strand
AAAAAGAACTTTCCGATTAGGTAAAGTTTAACGATTATCGAAAAAAGAGAAGTTGAAAGTGCATCAAAAATCTTTCAATGAACGAGCCGGGAGCTGTGCTCCCGGTTTGCGTCAACTTGCATTGTTATCTTTCCTCGCAATGAAAAAAACCGGGAACGCAGGTCCCGGCTCGTAGGAAACGGGTCAAATTGCACTATCCGAGTTCCGCCAAAACGTAGGGGCCTTCCGGCAGGACGGCGACGCTCGCGTTCGGGCCGTACTCGGCGATGCTCTCCTCGACGGCGGTCGCAAGCGAGGCGACCGGTTCGACGTAAAACCGGCGGAGCGTTTCGGCGGAAAGTGCTTCGCTGTAAAACTTGACCCTCCCTTTTCGCAAAGCTTTGGCCAATTCCTCCATTTGCCATTGATTGAGGACAAAGAATTCGTCCTTGATGATTGCATCGACGAACGATTCGATTTTCGGAAAACGTTCGGCAATTTCGTCGAATTCCTTGCTCCCGAGCCCTTCGGTGCAGGAAGAGGCGATGATGATCGTCCCTCCCGGTTTGAGGATGTTGAGCGCTGCGACGATCCCCTTGACCGATTGGTAAAAGGTCGTATCGAGCGGGTAACCGGCCCCGGATGTCAGCACGATGTCGACCGGCTCCTCGACCGTATCGACGACGAAGGTCCGGGCGAAGCGAACCCCCTCTTCGAGCGCAAAGACCATATCCCCGGCAACCGCCTTGAGGATCCGGCGATGCGAATCGAGCACGACGTTGACGATAAAATCGCAGCCGGCCTTTTTCGCGATCCAGGTGTTTTCCTCGTGCACCGGATTGCCGTCCAAAACGCCGTTGGTCGCGTTTTCGTGTTCCAAAAATTTCGGCTTGTGCCAATCGGCAATGGTTTCGGCCCCGCAAATGCCGGGGCAAATCGCTTTCCGGCCGCCGGAAAACCCGGCCATAAAATGCGGCTCGATCAGCCCGGTCGCGATCTTCAAATCGGCCGCGAGATACCGCGAATCGATCCAAATCGGCACCCCGCGCGGCGATTCGCCCAAATAGGTGTGCTGCTCCTTTTCCCGAGCGTAATGATCCTCAATCCGGTATTTCCCGACAATGTCGGGGCCGCACATTTCGAGCAATTCTTCCGGCGTGCTCGGACGGTGCAGCCCGGTCGCGATCAAAATCAGGATGTCGTTTCTCGCGATTCCGGCCGCTTCGAGCGAACGGAGAATCGGCGGCAGGATCACGGTGTTCGGAACCGGCCGGGTAATGTCGCTGATCAGGATGCAAGCGGTTTTCTTGCCCTTGGCCAATTTCGAAAGCGGATCGCTTTGCGTCGGTTTTTCCAACAGGGCGGCAATTTCCGCTTCAGGGTCGGTCAACGCCGGGAGCGGCTTGTAGCCGAGACATTTGACGAGATTTTTTTCGGGAATCGCGACATCGAGCGTCCCCCGACCATACGCGAGCGAAACGGTTTGCGTTTTCATAAATTTGTTCGTTTGGGATATTTGAAAAACATGTAATACTCCAGCCGTTTGGTGTTTTGAGGACAATCCCCGCTGTCGTCATTTCGAGCGGAGCGAGAAATCTCACCCACGCCGAGAGACTCGGAATCCGGCCTCGTTCGCGAGGGTGAGATTTCTCCTTACGCTCTGCTTCAGTCGAAATGACGACAATCATCATGCGGTTGAAATGATACAAAATCTTCAGGACAGGACGAAATCTTTCTTTTGGGCGTCGAACTTGACGACCTTGCTTTCTCGATGGGAAATGACTCCCATCGAGAGTGGGGCTTGCACCTTGACGGCCAAGTCGATCGAGCAATAGGGGGGGTCCCGCGTTTTGACGCACTCCAGCAGATTTTTCCAAAGCCGGTTGGTGTCCCCCATGCCGCTCCAGGGAATCACGGTCTCTGGCCCGTCGTTCGGGACGATCCGGATGCCGGGGGAATTGGCTTGTTCGATGTGCTTCCAAAGAATAATCCCGTCCGTCCCGCGAATGAGCGTGTCGATTCCCGTATGGTGCGAAAGCGAATTCAGCATCACGACGCTCGGGCCGTCCTTATAATCGGCGATGATGTTGCATTGGTCCGGCACTTCCCGATTGTATTGGAACGTCCCGCCGCCGCCGAAGACCCGCTCCGGGAAATCGAGGTCGAGTACGCAAAAGACCGGGGTAAAAACGTGCACCAGCAAATCGGTCGACGGCCCGCCGGCGTAATCCCACCATAATCGCCATTGAAAAAATCGCTCGACGCTGAAATCGACCTTCGGGGAATGACCGAGGAAGCGGTCCCAATCCAAATCGGGACCTGGCTTCGCGTTCGGGTCGGGAATCGGCATCCGCTCCCCCCAATCGCCGCGCCGGAAATAGCCGCATTGAACGTGCACCGGCTTGCCGATCACGCCGTCCTTGATCATCTGCCGGACCTTGGCGTAATTGTCGTCGGCGACATACTGCGTCCCGACCTGGACGAGCTTTTTGCTTTTATCGGCCGCCTCTTGAATCCGTTTGGCCAAGGCGAACTGGTTCCAATGCGTGAGCGGCTTTTCGCAGAAGACGTCTTTCCCGGCGTTGAGGGCGTCGATCGCATGGTAGGCGTGATGGGCGTCCGGAGAAGCGATGCAGACGAGATCGACGTCGGGGTTTTGCAGCAGTTCTTCGTGGGCCATATACATTTTCGTCCCGCCGGTCGCCTCGGAAGCGGCTTGCAATCGCGGCCGGTAGACGTCGCAAACGGCGACGGGCTGGGCGATTCCTTCTTCCCGATACCGGTTGATGGTGCCGATATGGGAGGTGCCGCGGCCGCCGGTTCCGATAAAGCCGACGCCGATCCGGTCGTTCGCTCCCCGGGCGTGGGCGGGCAGGTGCATGATTTGCGGGGCGACGAACGCCGCCGTCGCGGCCGCCCCCGTCGCCGTTTTCAAAAAAGAACGCCGGCTCGTTTGCCGGGTATCCGAATTGTCTCGTTTCATGAAAAAGATCCTTTTGAGAAGAAAGGAACGGGCTGATGGGAAACACTTCCCGATAGTTATACCCGAACCGGATCGAAGGCACAAGAAAGAACTTCGACGTTTTCCGGGGGCGGTTTCGAGAATCCGGCCGAAACTGCCGATCGCCTCCTCGAATTTTGTCTCCTCGAACAGCCGGCTCCCCTGTTCCAAAGCCCGGTCGATTGATCCGTCTCCTCAGCCCAAGAAAATGAGGTGAGACAAAAAACAAAGATCAGGGCATAGCACTAAACCGTTTTCCTGCCTGTTGTCATCCCTTTTGTCATGTAAAGACTCCTTGACGAGAACATGATTGATCCCAAGGTCAAAACCGAACACCACACAAAATTTTGAAAGGGCGGCTTTTTTCTTGAAATTTCGGCTTTTTTTCCCGGATCATGTTGACGAGTGGGGGCAGAATATGGGATACTAGTCCCGAAATATATGGTTCCGTCAAGAGAACCCTGTAATATTACTCGACGGAAACATGAACGATTATCAAACCACTACGGAGACTGTATGAATCAAAGGAGGATGGAAACGAGCAACCGGGGACCGCAACATCGGGTCAATGAGATGATCCGCGTTTCGCAAGTCCGGGTCATTTCCGCGGAAGGAGCTCAACTCGGGGTGATGAGCACGCACGAAGCACTCAACGCCGCCCGAAGCGCCGGCTTGGACCTGGTCGAGGTCGCCGGGGACGCCAAACCGCCGGTTTGCCGAATCATGGATTTCGGCAAGTACAAATACCAAATGAAAAAGAAGGTCGGCAAGCAGCAAACCCACCAGTCG
>JAVBSX010000242.1:0-10525 GCA_031556455.1 Thermoguttaceae bacterium | reverse complement strand
GGACTTTGCAATCGTCTTGTTTCTTGCAGCCCCCTTTTGACAAGGGATAGAATTGCGGTTACCATGGGCCATTGTTCTCTTGACGATAAGTCGATAGCCGGGGCGATAGCTCAATTGGGAGAGCGCAGCGTTCGCAATGCTGAGGTCGGGGGTTCGACTCCCCTTCGCTCCATTTTCTAAATACGGATACCGTAAGGACTTAGCCTTACCTGTCGGCGGTCGACAGTGATGCGGGAACCCCCTTTTTTGGGGGGTGTTCACCCCCCAAACCCGATACAAAGGGGTGTCAACCTTCCTCACTTTGGAGGCCCGCCATGTCTAAATTACCCTCTGTTCGAAAGCACACCAAAGGATACTTCTTTATCCGGATTCAAGGCAAAGACTACTATCTTGGTAAAGAAAAGCCTCCGGCACACGATCAAACCAAGCTCTTGCTCGCCGATTACCTGAGAGATCAAACGGTTTCCCGTTCGTCGCGTTCCAATTTTTTGGGAATGACGATCGAGGAAAGCGGCTACAATTTTTTTCCGTAACGTCGATCAAGGTCATTTTCACCAGGCGGAGCAGGCTCCGCCGCTTACCCTTTATCCCTGAATCATTCATGCGTCAAACGACCCTGCTTTCGCTTTTCTGTTGTTTCTGTTTCTCCTTGATCCCGAACGTGGCACCAGCCCAACAGGCTGTCCGAAAACTGCCGGTCAAGGTCTATCGCGATAAAATGAAAGCCGGCTGGGTCGGACAAATCGCCGGGGTGTGTTGGGGCGCTCCCACCGAATTCCGGTGGAGCGACCGCATCATTCCGGAAGCCGATATGCCGAAATGGAAACCGGAAATGATCAACGAAGCGTTCGGCCAAGACGATCTGTACGTCGAAATGACGTTCCTCCGCACCCTGGAAGAACACGGACTCGACGTTTCCATCCGCCAGGCCGGAATCGACTTCGCCAACAGCGGTTACGGACTCGCGTGCGCCAACGCCGCCGGACGCCGGAATCTCCGGTCCGGAATCGCCCCGCCCGATTCTTCGCATCCGCGGTTCAATAAATGTCCCAACGACATCGATTACCAAATCGAAGCCGATTATTCCGGCCTCATCGCCCCGGGCATGCCGAACGTTCCGATCGAACTCGGCCGCATCTTCGGACGGCTCATGAACTACAGCGACGGCGTTTACGCCGGGCAATTCGTCGGCGGCATGTACGCCGAAGCGTTTTTCGAGGACGATCTTTTGAAAATCATCGACGCCGGACTCGCTTGCATTCCGTCGGATAGCCAGTACGCCGAAATGGTCCGCGACATCCTCGCCTGGTACAAAGCGAATCCCGACGATTGGGAAGCGTGCTGGAAACTCTGCCAGAAAAAATATCGGGAAAATCCCGAGTATCAAAAATGTTCCAACGGCGGTATCGACGTGAAAATCAACGGCGCTTACATTTTGATCGGGATGCTGTACGGTAAAAAGGACCTCGACCAAACGATTATTATTTCGACCCGTTGCGGACAGGATTCCGACTGCAATCCGTCCAACGCGGCCGGGGTTTTGTTTACGACGCTTGGGTTTTCGAAACTTCCGCCGCGTTTTTCCGAAAAACTGGACCACGAAGCGTATTTTTCACACACCGCGTACAATTTCCCGAAATTGCTCGATGTTTGTGAAAAACTCGCCCGGGAATACCTCGCCCGGGAAGGGGGCCGCGTGGAAAAAGACGCCGCCGGGGAAGAGATTTTCGTGATCCCGGTCAAAAAGCCGATCCCCGACAAACTCGAATTGAGCTGGGCGCCCGGACCGATCGCCGGAAGCGTTTTCACGGAAGAGGAAATGGACCAAATCCGTATCAAGGAATTCCGCGAAATCAAAGACGTCGTGCCCAACCGTTTTCCCGGCTGGACGATTTCCGATTGCGGTCCTGACATGGATCCCGGCATCCGCGAGCATTATCGCGGCCGAGCACAGGTTCTCGTGACCCATCCGCTGAATGAGGAGAAAGCGTGCGTGCTCTCGACCGAAGTGAATGTCCCCAAAGGCAAAAAAACGATCCTCAAAGCGATCGTCAGTCACCATGATCTGAAGGGAGCCGATTGGGAATTGATTCTACGGATCAACGGTTCCGTTCAAAAACGGCAAATCATCAGTGCCGATACCGTTGGCGAGGATGGGTGGCTGGAATTCACCTATGACCTCAGTTCCTTTGCCGGGACGCCGAATTTGAAAATCGATTTGGAAAATGCGCCGACCCAATGGGCTTTCGAAGCGGGCTATTGGGCCGCTTTGGAAATCGTGACGGAATGATGCCCCGCCCCTTTCCCCGGAAAAACGATGAAAACCTTTCCTTTGTGCGTACGCTTGCCCGTCGCGTTCCTTCTCCGCGGTCCGGGATTATCGTGACGCCGTATGAACCGGCGGCGGCAAGCACGCCCGGGATTTGATCATCGTCAACGACGTTCATCCGACGAGCGGCAGGCATTATCCGCTCGAATTCAAACGTTTCTAAAAAGGGGATTGCACTACTGTTTTGTTTCTTTCTCGAAAATATCGACCGCTGCTAAACCCTGACACGCAAAGGAATTGTGCGATTACGCCTCTCGAGGATTGCAAAGTCGTGACGAGTGCTTTGTTCCAATTCAATCTTGGGAAGGTTGGTCACCTACCTTATTCCAATATTTTGCCGTAACAACGCACCAGGCTGTTATTCGTCGCCCTTTCAGGGCGAATTCGAAAAACGCAACCGCGCAACGGATGCAAAGATTGTTCGTTTTTTTGCTGAAATTCTTTAGAAACATGAGAGTGTTGAGCCGAGTTTCGTTGTTGCTTTTCTGCGGGGGCTTGCTGCTGTGCACTTCGACGGCGGTCGGCCAATCTCGCTCCGCTCCGTCTCCGCGAGAGAAAATGCTTCGAGGTTTGTTGGAGAAAGGGTATTACGATGTCGCCTTGGACTCGTTGAAGGCGGACCGAAACGATCCCCGTTGTCCCGAGGATTGGAAGGAACGGATCGACCTGCAAATCGCGTTGGTGCATCTCGAAGCCCTGGCCGATGCCTCGCCGCTCGGAGCCGAAACCCATCTCGCCGAAGCCCGGGAGTCGCTGCTCCGTTTTCTCAACCAACATCCGAATCATCCCGAAGCGTATCAGGCGAACGGCAATCTCGGAAAATTGCTCCTTGAAGAAGGGAAAGCTCTCAATTTCCGCAAAAACCAATCCGGCCTCACTCCCGCGCGGCAGGAGACGCTTGCCCGGGAGTCGCGGGAAAAATTGGAGGCGGCTCAAAAGTATCTGGCCGCCGCCGAAAACGAGGCCTATGAGCGGGCGAAGTCGCTTCAATCCGATCCGGAGACCGCGAATAACATCGCGAAAGCGACCCGACGGGACGCGGTCTATGTTCAATTGTTGGATTACCGGATTCGGCTGGCCCTTGCTTTCGCGGAACGGGCGAGGACGTTTCCCAAAGGGAGCGACGAATACAAGGCCGGATTGACCGAAGCCGCGAACCGGTTTCGCGAACTTGCCGTCAAATACAAAAATTATCCCGCCGCCTTGGAAGCGAAGTCGGCGGAAGCCCGCGCCCTCGCCGAGCTGGGAAAGTCTCCCGAAGCCCGGAGCGTGCTTGGGGAATTGCACATTTTGCCCCGTTCGAGCACATTCTTCGTTTCGCTCTTGAACGAGGCTCTCGTGTTGCAGTTGGAGCTCAACCTCGCGGAACCGTCTTCGGACAATTCGCGGGATTCGATCGAACGGCTCGAAAAATGGGTCGGTTTGACGAATCCTGTCGATCGCAAAAAACCGGCGGACGCCAAAATCAATCTTTTGGCCGCACGAGCCTATCTTCAATACGCCGAATCGCTCAAGGGAAACGAATCGCAAAAGGCGAAAAACGCGGCCAAAAATTTCCTTGCCGCGATCCCGCCGGGAACCGCCGAATCGGCCGCCGCTTCGGAGTTGCTTGCGAAACTGGGTAACGCGACCTCGCTCCCGGCGGAAAAAGATGCGACCGCCGAGACGAGCGATACGAACGAAATTCGGCCGACGACCTATGCGGAAGCGAAAGAGGAAGCGGACCGGCAGTATCGGCTCTTTCTCGATGCGAACCGTTCTTACTTTGAATCGACCGAGGCAGCCGCGAAACGACAGGCGGAAAGCGACCGAAAAATCGCGGCCGAAAAAGCCGTGCGGTTGATTCGAACGACTTTGGAGTCGGCGGACGAAACCGTCCCGCCGGAGACGATCAACGAGTTGCGTTTTCGTTGGGCGATCCTCGCCTGGTCCTTGGGGAAGATCGAAGAGGCGGTTGTTTTGGGTGATTTTTTGGCAAACCGCTATCCGCAAACGCCCGAAGGTCTCAAGGGCGCGGAGCTGTCGATCAAAGGCTTGCAGCGACTGTTTCTCGAAGAAAAACGGGGAGACCGCGACTCCGATCGACTGGCCGCCCGAATCGCGACCGTCGCCGATCGGATCGCGACCCGTTGGTCTTCGCTCCCGATCGCCGGGGAAGCCCGGCTGATCCGGATCGAGACGGAATTGGAAAACGGAAATCTCGAACAGGCGGAACGGTTCGTCGAAACCTTGCCCGAAGGGTCCGCCGAACGAAGCACCGCCGAATTGCAACTGGGCGAAACGCTCTGGGCGAGGTCTTTTCAAAAACCGCAGTCGGGTTCGGAAGCCCTCGCCGTCGAAAACGACGATGCGCTTCTCGAAAAGGCGAAAAAGTATCTCGAAAAAGGGCTCACGGCGAAGTTCCGGGAAATCGAACAGGACGGCGACATTACTCAACCGGTGCTTGCGTCGATTTTGACGCTCGCCAGATTGCGGCTCTCGCTCGGCGAGAACGAGGCCGTCCTCGCGATGTTGACCGATCCGAAAACCGGACCGCTCACCCTTCTCGAACGGTCGGAAAAAGAAAGATCGTCGGGTTTGGATTGGGACGAAGACCTCAAGGTCGATTTGCTGGCGACCGCGCTCCGGACATTCGTCGCGATTGGAGATATGAATCGGGCGGAAACGACGTTGGCCCGGCTTGAGGCTTTGGGAGACGACGATACCGACAACGCCGACGACACGGAACGGGAGCTGCGACTGGGCAACATGTACCTCGTTCTCGGAAAGCAGTTGGAAGAGCGGCTCAAGTTGCTGCGTCGGTCCGGCAAGCAGGACGAAATCGATGCCGTAACCGACGGGTTCGAGCTGTTTTTGGACCGAATCGCCCGACGCCAAGATGGGACCGACGACCGTTCCCTGCGTTGGGCCGGCGAGATGTATGATCGGCTCGGCAGCGGGCTCTCGGACGAATCGGAACGCCTTTCGGACGAATCAGGGGCCGGAGCCGATCCGGACGCCGATGCGATCAAGGCGAAGACCTATTTTGAAAAGTCGGCGGCGATTTACAAAACGCTCTGGGAGCGGGAAAAATCCCGGCCCGGCCCGGAACGGACGGGCATCGCCCTGCGATGGGCGCGGGCGCTTCGCGAATCGGACCGGAGCGAGGAAGCGCTCGCGATTCTCGTCGAACGGCTTCGCGAATCGGAAACGTTGCTCGATTTTCAAGTCGAAGCGGCCCGGTCGCTGCAAGCCTTGGGAAAAAAGGACAAGGAAAATTACATCAAGGCGATTGTCGGGGACGAAAAAAAAACGAACGGGCAGTATTTGATCTGGGGCTGGAACGGAATCATCAAGCGGACTTCGGCCGACACGGAAAAATTCAAAACGGCTTATTACGAAGCGAACTACAACAAGGCGGTCTGCCGTCTGCGTCTTTCGGAAATGCTCACCGGCGAGGAATCGACTGCGATGCGGCAAGGGGCCGAACGCGACATCTTGCGTCTTGAGCAGTTGCGTCCCGACCTCGGCGGCCCCGACTGGAGCGGCAAGTTCAGGGATCTGCTCCGACAAGTGCGACGGTAGAAAATGCAATCGATGCAGGCGGTTCTCGTTGTTCTCGTGGCATGCTCGGCTTGCCCGCTTCTCTTGCAGGGTCAATTTCTTCAATCAATAATCGCTCCAAATCCTCTTGCAGTAACGGAGAGGCATAAAATGTTCGGGTTTCCGGTTCTCGACCTTGGACGGTGATGGTCGTCTTGATGATATCCCGACCGTTTTTCCTTCCGGTAATCCCTTTAACCGCGATTGTTTTCGTACCTTCTGGAAGATTGAGAATGAACGGCTTGTTGGCTGCCGCGAATTTTTCCGGGACAAGTTTCGAAGAGGCGGGAACGATTCGAACGATGCTGTCTTTTTCCCCATCGCCCGTGATTTGCCCTTCCTGACCGTTGAAACAAACCATACGACCGCGCCTTTTGTAGTCCATTGCCGAGCTCAGGATTTCGTAATCGAACGCAATCTGTGTTTCGTTGACTTTTCGAAGTCGAGTGAGCAGTTCGGCGATAAGCATGTGCCCGGCTTCCGACTGCCGAATGATGAGAGTCAAGCTGGGATAGTATCCCGTGACATCCCCCCCGTTTGTCCATGATTCCGGGCCGACCATCTTCTTGATGTAATCGATGATCGGTTCGAAATCGTTTTCCACTTGGAATTGTATCCCTTGTGCGGTGCTGGGATCGGTGATCGCGTCCAGGGGATTGCCTCCCTCCGATAGCGGGACCCGCTTTTTTTGCAGCAAATCGCCGACAAAATAGGTTCGCGTGCAATATCGTTCACGACGCTCCCCTGTCGCGTCGAAGAGGATGACACCGTCTTCGACGTGCCAACAAATTCCGTGCGGGCGGGTGAGGTAATCCAGGAGATCGCGAAGGGATAATTGGAACGCCGGTTGAAATTGGACAAACGGCGATTCTGTCGAAATGACCCCTTGCTTCTCCATTTCTCCATAGATAACGAACGGAACTTGGATCGTCTCGCTGATATGATACAGCGCTTTGGACAACGGGAGCGGCTCTTTGAAATCGCACGAAAACGGTACTTCCAGCAAGTCGGCGATTTCGCCACTCGAAAGAGTCGGGGACGAATCGTACTCACATGCTCCCCGGACGAGCTCCTCTTTCGGGCCGTTTCGTTCGACGACCAGGCCGGGAATTTCGCTGTGTTCCGTTGTCGGCTCTTGAGCGGCGATAAATTGAACACGCAGCATCCCGCCGAGAAACGTCAACACGCTCAACAACAGGAGCGGCAAAAGCAGCTTTCGCAAGTTCATGGTACGGGACAGGGAATAAGGACGGTTAAGCAACATTTCGATTCTCCTCCTGAGTTGGGTTGGCGGGGCGGCCATGCCGAGCGCAATCCGGGGCTCGACATGAGTATGGGTTTTGGCAAGTTCGAACAAAGTTTGTGC
The DNA here is from genome assembly GCA_031556455.1 of Thermoguttaceae bacterium. GTDB lineage: Bacteria > Planctomycetota > Planctomycetia > Pirellulales > Thermoguttaceae > JAVBSX01. The sequence continues at coordinate 3,248 of JAVBSX010000242.1, read as the reverse complement.
GTAATCGGCCGGTTCGGAGCACGCCCGAACGCCGTCCTCATCGGCCAGAAAATCCTGATCGACAAGCAACCGGTCGCGAAGCATCCAGTAAAACGGCTGTATCCAGAGGATGTATTGGAATAGTCGGACAACGTTCCAAGTCCACAGATCGCCGTTTTTCAAGTGTGAGCACTCATGGGCCAGGCACGCCCGGATTTCGAAATGCAATGTCCCGACCAGCCGGACGGGCAGCAGCATCGTCGGTCGGAAAAATCCGAACACGATCGGCGCGGCAATTTCCTCCGATGCCCTCAATCGAACGGCATAAGGGGCGTTTCCTCGAATTTCCCGAAACAGGTTTTCGACGAACTTCGGAACGGGAACCGAACGTCGCAGCATTCGTTGCAGCCGCCGACCGATCGCCCAATCCCGCACGAAAAGAATCAGCGGCGGCAGGAATACCGCGATCAACGAGACTGGTAAACCACGGTTATTCCGAGCGGAGCGAGAAATCTCTTCGCCGTCATTTCCGCCCTTGATCGGAGTCGAGGGCGGATTGCAACGGGAATCCAAAGAATGGATATTCGATTCCGTTTGCATCGTTTCAAATGGAAGCGCTGGAACCGTTGCAATGGGATAATAATACTCTCCGTCTGGATCCCCGCCTTCGTGGAGATGACGAACGGGAGCAACGGCCTGATTTTTGGCCGGCTCATGATACGCCAAGAGAAGTATCCATTTCGGCCCGAGTCCGGAACCGATCCAGAGGAGGGAAACGGCAACGAGTGCGAAGCCGAACTGCGTGAGCCGAATCCGATCGAACGGTTGCACGGAAAATCGATGCCCAATGAGAATCGTCCCCAGTAGGACCGACGCGATCCATTCGAACAGGAGAAAACGCAACGCCAAATCGCTCATATCCGGTCCTCCTGCTGTTTCACTTTCCGGGCCTTGGCAATGATCTTTTCGATCTCGCGAAGTTCGTCCGTCGAAAAATCTTCCGCCCGGAGCATCGAAAGGACCAGTCGGTCGACGTTGCCGTCGAACACTTTGTGCAGGAACCGCGAGCTGGCCTGTTCGGCGGTGTAACTCGGTCGGTAATAAAGCGTCCGGTTGACGTTTCGCACCTTGAGAAAGCCCTTTTCGGCCATGATCCGAACCAGCGTCTGAATGGTCGTGATCGCGAACTCGCCGTGGGGGGACATTTTTTGATGAACGGCCCGCACCGGCATCTCGCCGAGCTCCCAAAAGATTTTCAAAATATCCATTTCCCGTTCGCTCGGAGCGGACGGAGAATCTTGACGTGCCATAAAAATCGTCTCCAAAAAAGGATTGTCGCACCACATAATCTAATCTAATAGATTAGTTTATCGATGACGAAATTTCTTGTCAAGTCGATTTTGTGAAAATTTATGCTTTCCTTGTCCCAGGTTCTCGCAGCACGCGGACGAGATAGTCAAGTTCGGCGTTGATATCCGTTGCGTTTTCGACCGTTTGGGAGATTTGAGAACGAATTTTCTCGCGGAACCGTTTGCGTAAGCGGGAGACGAGCACTTTGAAATGCTCTTTCGAAATACCGAGCGTTTCGGTCGCCCGATCGCGGTCGGCGTCCGTCGCACTGCCGCTTAACCAGAAACGCAAGACCTCGAACCGTGCCGTCTCGCCGGATGCGGTCGCCTCGGCTCGCAGTTCGGCAACGGCTCGTGAGACGATCGCTTCGGCCCAGTCCCGATCGAACCGCAACTCAAGCTCCGCTTGCGGCTGCTCGGGATCGATGTCGATCGAAACGATCCGCTCCTTGCCGCCGCGACTCAGGGCGGCCGATTTTTCGCGCAAATCGGCGAGAAAGAACTTGACCGCTCCCAGCAGGTACGAGCGGAAGCGGCCTTTGCCCCGTTCGAGGCGCCGAAACTCTTCCCCCTGGAGAACGCGGACGAAAAAATCATGTGTCAAATCGTTCGCATCCCGGCCGCCGTATGGGGAACGGTTCTCGCCGACGGTCCGGCGAATAAAATTCCGCACCGGCTTGTAATACGATTCGCACAGTCGCTGAAGCGCCGCCCGGGCCTCGGCCGAAGAGCCTTTGACGGCCAAAATCGCCGTCCAATGCGTCGTGTGAAAATCGTGTTTCATGAATCTCTTCACAAGGGGCCGGGGACGGAGCCATACCCGGCGCAGTCCCCGGATCACGTTGTTAGCATTTACATTTATTCCATCCTGAATTGCGTTTTTTCCCCGTAAAAATGGATAACTTTATCGGAGCCTTGTATTTCTATCGATTTTTCTCTCGATTCACCCAGGGAAATCCCCAAATAGGGGTGTTCGGATCGCAGCTTTTCGATTCCCGCTTCGGAAACTTCGGTATAACGAAGGTCGAGTGCCTTAAGCTGTTTCATCGAAACGAAAATATCCATTCCGGCATCGGTTATTTTCATGTTGGTAAGTCTGAGAAAAATCAGACGATCCAAATATTTGAATTCCCTGAACACGGATAAATCTTCATCATTCAGTTCTGCAGAGTGCAAAGCCAGGACGCGTATTGGATGTCTTGCGAATGTTCTAAGCGTCGCTTGACTCAAAGGAACATCGCCGAGGGAGAAGTCGTATATTTCAATGGCGTTATCCGCAATATCCTGGATTTGTCTTTCGGTCAAATTCTTGTTTTTGAAAAGCTCCCAATTTCGGATATTACGTAGTTCGCTCAAGTCGATACCGGCCAAATCCGTGTCACAGATCTGAACAAAATCCAAGTGACGCATTTTAGTCAATCGGTGAATCGTGTTTTGTGTGATTTTTTGGCCTTGGCAGTAAAAATGCGTCGGATGCTTCCAGAGAAGGCCACCGCCGTTAAACCCGATGTCATAACCTTGCCACTGAAGAGCGTATGCCGAAAAATTATCCGCGGGATACTCGTAAAGAAACAGGAGAAGAAACAAGACCAAAAACAGTTTCGCAAATCCAAGGATTCTTTTCTTTACTTGTTGAAAGAAAGAAGGTTGTGCAAGTCTCAGCGGGTCGACAGATGCCGTTTCGACTTCCGTCTTGAACTCTTCGGCCGACCGCTGGCGTTTTTTTCGCATCCATAAGACTAAAACGGCAAGGGCAAAAGTTAATCCTATCAGCGGGAACCCGATACTGACCAATTCGAGAACAGTTCCAATGCTCATGGCCGTAACCAAGAGCAAAACATACAGAACCAATGGCCCGGCGACGCAGACGACGAGGATCGTCGCCCAGATCGGCCAGGTTTTCACTTCGGTGACGATTTT
>JAVBSX010000068.1:0-5762 GCA_031556455.1 Thermoguttaceae bacterium | reverse complement strand
TGGTCATGGTCGGGCCGATCCTCATCATTTTTTGGTTCCTCATCATTCGTCCCCAGCAGCGGGAAGATGATCGACGAAAAAAAATGGTCAACGCCCTCAAAAAAAACGATCGGGTCTATACGGTCGGCGGGATCATCGGGGTCGTTCATTCCGTTGATTTGGAAAAAAAAGAGGTCGTCCTCAAGGTCGACGATTCGAATAACACCAAAGTCCGTTTCCTGCTGAGTGCGGTTTCCGCCGTTCTCTCGGAATCCTCCTCCGAGGAAGAAAAAAAATAATCATCATTTGGAGAGACTTCTCCTTAATTTCGGCGCTTCGGCGTTTGAACTCACTACCATTCGGAGTATTAGAAAAGATGGAATCTTTTCCCAAATTGCCAATTCGGTTCGTTTTCCCAACCCTCACGGGAACTGTCCTCCTCGGTTTGCTTTTGACGTTCGCTCAGGGAGCATTCGCCCAGGAAGCAGCGGCTCCCCCGGCAACTCCGGCGATCGAATCTCCCGCCGAGCCGACGCCCGAACCTGCCGCCGAACCTACAGCCGAACCGGCGGCTCAACCGACTGCTGAACCGGTTCCGGCAGCGCCCGAAACACCGGCTCCGGCAACCGAACCGACGGCCGCCCCGTCCGCGACCGAAGCTCCGACGGGAACGACGGCCCCCGAATTGCCGGAAGCGGTTACAACCGAATCCGGTACGGGCGAATTCGATACGGCCGAAATCGATGCCGAGCCCGCCTCGGAAGATACGGCGACGGCCGATGTCGCGACAGCCGATGCGAGCGGCGTCGAAGAAATCGGGCCGCCGACCCCTTGGTGGGAAAGCGGCTATGCAACACTTTTGGGACTGTTCCTTGTTTTTGCCGGTGCGATTTATTTCGCGAACGCACTTTCGAAGGCTTGGCGGATGCCGGACCATAACCTTCGGTTGTTCATTCTCTTTCTTTGCTTTTTCGGTGCCGTCGTCGCGACGGTACTCGGTTGGCATCGGTTGACCCTCGGGATCGACCTTCGCGGCGGCGTGATTCTGGTGTACGACGTCAGCACCAAGGCGGTCGAACCAAGCGAGCAGGAGAAGCAGGCCGGACAAACTCCGGCCGTCGGACAGTCCGGCACCGCGGAATACAGTATGGACCAATTGACCAAGGCGCTCGGGATGCGAATCAACCCGGGCGGGGTGCGCGAAATTTCGATCACCAAACTCGGGAAAAACCAGATCAAAATCATCATTCCGGCCGCCGAAGACGCCGAGGTCGCCCGGATCGAACGGGTGATCAGCGAATCCGGGGCATTGGAATTCCGAATTCTCGCTTCGGAGCAGTTCGATAGCGACCGGGCGATCATCGATCGGGCGAAAAACGAGCATGGTTCGACTCTTTTCGACATCGTCGACGGCAAGCAGGTTCGACGGGCGTTTTGGGTGCCGGCCGCTCCGGGAGAACGCGATTCTTTCGCGGCCGGTTACGCGATCACCCGTCAACGCGGCAAAGAGCTGGAAGTGCTCGTTCTGGTCGATCGATACAACGTCCTTGGAAAAGACATTAAAAATATCCGCGAAACCGTCGACGAACGGCAGCAGCCAGCCCTCGGATTCAGTTTTTATCCGAACGGGGCGAAACGGTTTTACGCGTTGACGAACGAAAACAAGGCCGATCCCGTCCAGCCGAACCGGCTGCGTCGCCTCGGGATTATCATGAATGACGAACTGTATTCGGCTCCGACGCTTGAAACGGCGATCAGCGACAGTGGAATCATCCGATTCAATACCCGCAACACACAGGCCGAAAAACTGGCGCTTCAAAAGGAACTCGACCATTTGATGAACGTGATGAACGCCGGCTCCCTGCCCGCCGATTTGAGCAAGGAACCGGTTTCCCGGATGCTGACCGGGGCGACCCTCGGGGAAGATACGATCAACAAGGGGAAGAATGCGTTTATCGTCGGGATCACGCTGATTTTCCTCTTCATGCTCGGGTATTACCGTCTCGCCGGTCTGATCGCGTGCTTCGCCGTGATCATGAACTTTTTCCTGATCATGGCCGTGATGCTCGCACTCCGGGCGGCCTTTACCCTGCCGGGGCTCGCCGGTTTGGTGTTGACCCTGGCGATGTCGGTCGACGCGAATATCCTGATTTTCGAGCGTATCCGCGAAGAGCTCGCGGCCGGGGCGAGCCTCCGGATCGCGATTCGCAACGGTTTCGACCGGGCTCTTTCCGCGATCGTCGACTCGAACCTGACGACGATCATTTCGGGTATCATTTTGTACGCGGTCGGAAGCGAACAGATCAAGGGGTTTGCCGTCACTCTCGTGCTCGGAGTGACCTTCAGCATGTTTACGGCAACGTATTGCTGCCGGACGATCTTCGAAGTGATGGAACGGCAAAAATGGATCACGACCTTGAGAATGATGCGGCTTTTCACCAAGACGAACATCAATTTCATGGGCGTTCGAAACGTGTTCTTTGTCTTTTCCGGGATTTTAATCATCATCAGTCTTGTTGCGACGGGTGTTCGCGGCAAGGGGATTTTGGACATCGATTTCGTCGGCGGGGTTTCCGTTGAAGCGATTTTCCGCTCGCCGCAGACGATCGACGAGGTCCGCAGCAAGCTGGGGGCCCGGGACAAGGGGAACCTGCCGGACCTTTCGGTGAGCAACATCCGTTTGGACTCTGTCGCGGCGGAAAGAATGGAAAAGGAAACCGGCGTCAAGCCCGGAATCAATACGCATTACATCATCAACACCTCGGTTAAGCCGGAGTTTTACGAAACACCGGACAATTACCTTCGGGAAGTGGTCGGGGTACTCGAAAAGGAATTCGGGGACACCCTGATTTACAACACCTTGAATTACGAGATCAAATCGACTTCGAAAACGGCTCCGACCGCTTCGAAAGCCGGAGAAAAACCAGCCGATCCGGCAGCACCCGCCCAAGCGATCACGACCGTCGCGCTTTTGACGATCGAACCGGTCACGAACCGTTTGGGGCTCGAGTCGAAGCTGGACGAGCTCGCGAAAAACGCCCAACTCGCCGGCGTAACGAAAGACACGTTCAACCTGACCCTCATCGCCGATGATACGACCCCGACCCGGACCGATTCGGGCGGCGGGATCCGGAGCAAGACCTGGTTGTTGACAATGAACACCTCGGGAGCCGAGGCGGAAGCGTTCCTGAATTACGCGAAAGAGCATTACCGCTCGCCGTACCTCCCCTCCTCGAACACGATCGGGGGAGCGGTTGCCCGTTATGCCCAGGTCCAGGCGATTCTCGCCCTCGGCGGGTGCCTTGTCTGTATCGTCGGTTATATCTGGTTCCGGTTCCAAAAGGTGATTTACGGTATCGCGGCGGTCCTTTCGCTGGTGCACGACGTGATCGTCACCCTCGGCTGCATCGCCTTGAGCTACTGGTTCGCCCCGTACCTCGGGTTTCTCGGCGTCGAGGAATTCAAGATCGGCCTGCCCGTGATCGCGGCGTTCCTGACGCTCATCGGTTACTCCCTCAATGATACGATCATTGTTTTCGACCGGATCCGGGAGGTGAAAGGGAAACTGCCGGACCTAAATATGGAAATCATCAACACCAGTATCAACCAAACGCTGTCTCGAACCTTGCTGACCTCGATTTCGACGGCCGTCGTGCTCGGAATCCTGTATTTCTTCGGCGGGGCGGGGATTCATACTTTTTCCTTCGCGATGCTCGTCGGTATCGTTTTCGGAACCTACAGCTCGGTTTACATCGCATCCGCTCTGCTCCTTTGGCTCTCGGAACCGCGAGAAACACAAGCTAAGGATAAGAAAGATAAGTATTCGACGGCGAAGAAATAGCACCACGTTTCGAGAAAAAGGGGACAGGAACCGTTTCCTGTCCCTTTTTCGCTAATCTAAATCAATAATTTTTTACTGAATTTTGACCTTATGACTGAACAAGGGCATTCTCACGAACATTCGGGAGCGACTTCTCATTTCGGATTGAAAGCGGTCGTCGCCGCGATCCTCCTCCTCCTGATCGGATACGGCGTTCTCGCGGCTTTCAACCTGCCGCAAACCTGGACGGCGATGGGCAACGCTCCGCACGCCGAGGCCGCCACACACGACCACGAAGCCGTCTCCGCACACTCGGAAGATCACGATCATGCGGGGCATCATCACGCCGAAACGGCCGCGGAATCCGCGACGGAAGCCCACCCCGCCGTCAAGCATCATCCCCCCTATTGGATGGTCGCCCCGTTCGCCCTATTGCTCTTGTGCATCGCCGTTCTGCCGCTCATCCCGGCGACCGAGCATTGGTGGGAAAGCAACCTGAACCGCTTCATTGTCGCTGCCGGGCTCGGAATCCTGACCCTCGGCTACTATTTCCTGATGTGCGATTTCCCGGTCGATTTGCATTGGCCGACCCACCAGGTCGTCGACCCGGCCGTTTCGGGAAAATTCGCCGTCGCCTCGACGATCTTCATCAACGCGATCATCGGGGAATTCATTCCCTTTATCGTCCTTCTTTTTACCCTTTATTGCATCACCGGCGGGATTCGGATCGAAGGGGATTTGAAGGCGAAGCCGCTGACCAACACGGTCATCCTCGCGATCGGGGCGGTGCTCGCCAGTTTCGTCGGGACGACCGGGGCGGCCATGCTCCTGATCCGGCTCCTTCTTGAAACCAACAAGGAGCGAAAACACAAGATTCACACGATCGTCTTTTTCATTTTCATCGTCTGCAATTGCGGCGGCTGTTTGCTGCCTCTCGGCGACCCGCCGCTCTTCCTGGGGTATCTCCGGGGAGTCCCTTTCCTCTGGACATTCCAGCTTTGGAAAGAATGGGCGTTCGTCTGCGGTTGCGCCTTGGTCCTCTATTATCTCTGGGATCGGGTCTGGTTTTATCCCCATGAGAGCAAAGAGGATATTCAACGGGATAACGCCGAAACGGTGCCGCTGAAAATGACCGGCCTCGGTTTGAACGTCCCGCTCCTGATCGGCGTCATCCTGAGCGTGATGTTCCTCGACCCCTCCAAGGTAATTCCGGGAACCGATTGGCACCCCTGGTACTTTATGCGGGAAGCGGTTCAATTGCTCCTGGTCGCGATTTCTCTCGGCGCGGGGCAATACGCGGTCCGCAAAGGGAACAGCTTTACCTTCGCGGCGATCATCGAGGTCGCCGCCCTGTTCTTCGGCATTTTTATCTGCATGCAGGCTCCGCTCCAGATTCTCAACGTCAAGGGACCGGACCTCGGCTTGAAATCCTCGCACCAATTCTTCTGGGCGACGGGAACGCTGTCCTCCGTTTTGGATAACGCTCCGACCTATGTCGTCTTTTTCGAGACGGCCAAGTCGCTTTCCCCGAACACCGAAGAGGGGCTTCTCAAGGACCCTCATTACAAAGAACCATTCGAAAGCGGGGCGATGGTGCCGGTTACCGGCGGGTTTATCGACCATCACCTCTTGGCAGCGATCGCCCTCGGAGCCGTTTTTATGGGCTCAATGACCTATATCGGTAACGGCCCTAACTTCATGGTCAAGGCCGTCGCCGAACAGTCCGGCGTCAAGATGCCGAGCTTTTTCGGTTACATGCTTTACAGTTGCTGCTTCCTGTTGCCGTTGTTCTATATCATGACGATGGTGTTTTTATGAATTGGAAATTGACAATTGAAAATTGAAAATTATGTAACACTTCGACCGAATGGTAATTTTGTCATTTCGACTGAAGCGTAGCGCAAGGAGAAATCTCACCCTCGCGCGAGGGCAGAAATTTGAGCTTTTTCGGCGAGGGTGAGAT
>JAVBSX010000107.1:0-3308 GCA_031556455.1 Thermoguttaceae bacterium | reverse complement strand
CGGTCCGCCTTGAGTGTTACGTCGATATCGACCGAGCCCTGGGCTGGGATTCCGGTGAGTTCCCATTGCAGGACGTTCCCGAGGTTTTGTGAAACCGTCGGAATGCTGCGGACGTAATTGAGCCCGACCGGCAAGGTGAGTCGGACCGTCGCCGCCGTTTGCCGCTGCGAGGCATTGGAAACACGGACCGAATACGACAATTCCTGATTCGCGACCGCGTCCCGGGGCGGGGTCAGTTTGATTGTGAGAACCCCGCCGGTCGTCCAGATTTGCCGGATCACATCGCTCGCGACGACCAATTCCCCTTCGTTCGATTCCGGCGAAGGAGGCCGGATGATCCGGACCGCGATCGTCGAGGTTCCGGCCGTCAAATCGGTTTGCGCGACATCGATATTGGCTTGTCCGCTCGCATCGGTTTCGATTTTGACCCTTTGGGCGCGGCCTTCGCCGAGTCCGGCGGCGGGACCGCCGATGATCTCGTATTCGACGAACCAGCCCGGTCGCGGGGAACCGGTCGTTTGCCGGGACACGATCGTCGTCAGCCGCCGGCTTTCCCCGACCGGAGCGATCGAAGGCCGTGGGAAGGCGAACTGGGCGTCGACCCAATGAATCGTTGCCCCGGCGTTCCGCTTCGACCAGTCGTTGATCGTCGGGGACATCGCCGAAACGTAGGAGGTCCCCTCTTTGGTCGACTTGAGCGTGATCCAGGTTTGGCCTCTGAGGATTTCGACGTCGTCCTTCGTGTCGGCTGTCCCACGATCGATCGTCCAGAGATTGGCGCTCGTTTTCGTCTTGACGTAACGGTCGCTGATTTTTTTCGCGCTGGTAAAATCGCCGTGTGCCCAATCGCACCACGAGCCGGTGTCGTAGGTCATAATATGACCGGCCCCGTCGAGCGACCATTCAACCGGCTGGTTCGTCCGGAGGTATTTGTCGTTGCCGAGATAACTGGCGACGACGACGATTTCCGAGTTGACCGGAGCGAAGTGCATTTTCGGGGAAAGGATCAACGCCGGGCCGCTGACCGGGTCGGGAACGGCACTCGGGGTGTAATATTCGGCAAGACCGCTCGATCCGGTAAAACCGCTCCCCATTCCGGTTCCGGGAACGGCCGCCCCGAAACCGCCGGGAAAATTCGGGTGCGTGAACGGGTTCGGCTGGGTCGTCGCCGTCGTCGCGGCGGGAATTTCCGGGAGCGGAGTTGTGCCGGGATAGGGGGCCGCCGCGCTCGGATTGGAAACCGACGGCGGCTGCGAGCTTTCCCCGGTCGTGTTCTGAACGACGCCGCTTTGCTGCCGGGTAAAGAGACAGCTGCCGGTCGGATCGATCCGATATTCCCTTAACGAAGCGCAGCCTGAGACAAGGAGGAGCACTCCTCCGAGAATCAGGACGTTTCTTCGCGAAAGGGAAAACATGGTCGTTGTCAATCAAAAAACCGGCCTCGAAGGCTCGGATTTGAGGGTGCAATACTAAATGCTCCCCAACAATAGCTTTTTCTGAATGACAAGGAAGAAAAAATTTCTTTTTTACGCAAAAGTTTTACGCAAAAGAACTATTCGGCGTAATCGGAACAATCGGCGCAACTCGACCGATAAATGAACGTCATTTCGAGCGAAGCGAGAAATCTCACCCTCGCGAGGTGGGATGAATCCCGACTTTCTCGGCGAGGGTGAGATTTCTCCTTTCAGTCGAAATGACGATTGCGCGTCAGTCGCGAAAAAAGAGCCGCAAGTTGCGCTGCGCTACACTTGCGGCTCTTTAAATTACGAATGCGATTAAATCGGCGTTGTGCTAAACATTTTCCGGGTCCGGAACGACATACGGTGCCCGATACGGTCGGGTCAACATTTCGTTGGCTTCGGCATTGTCGATAAAGACTTCTTTTTCGGCGTCGATTTTGAGGAACGGGCCGAGCGAAAGCGGCGTTTTGGCGAGATCGACTCCGTACGATTCCAAATGCTCGACCGTGCGGGCCAAGGTTGCTTCGTTATCGTCCAAACTTTTGATATCGGAGAGTTGCTTCTTGAGTTCGGCGGGCGAAACGAGATTCTTTTCGCCGAGGTAATACGAAATGTTGCCCAAATGACTCACATCGGCGGAAAGGGCACCGCAACGGGCCGGAGCGTTGGCGAAGCTCGGATCACCTTTGAGGATCGCTTCGACGAAGTTGCCGTAATGATTGCCGCCGCCGCGGAAAACCTTGATCACGTTGCCGTCGAGATCGAACGCGACGGAAAGACCGTATTCGCTTTGAACGAGATACCCTTTGCTGCCGTAAACGATCACCCCGACGCCCGCCGAGGCCATTTTCGCGTTTTCTTCCTGAACCTTCGGCGGAATCATGAGGGGCTGGGTCGGCAATCCCCGGGTTTCGAAGACCATGCACTTATCGCCGTAATCGAAGATCGAGACTTCGGTGTTGGCCGTGTCGCCGGCGTCGACATAATTCGGGTCGTTTTTCTCGACCTGATAACCGAGTCGGCCGCCGTAGGTGATCACGGAATTCGGGAATCGCTCGACCCCCAAATGCCAACGGGCGATGTCCGTTTGGTGCGGCCCCTGGTTGCCCATATCGCCGTTGCCGTAAAGCCGCTGCCAATGCCAATCGTAATGAAAATTCGGCCGGGTGACCGGAGCGATGATCGCAGGGCCGCTCCAAAGATCGTAATCGACCGTCGGGGGAACGGGGTAATCTCCGAGCGGGCCGATCGCCGCTCTTCGTTTGTAGCAGAGACCGCGGGCGAACTTGACTTCGCCGATGCCGCCCGAGCGGGTGAACTCGACGGCGTCGATGTTGGAGGGATTCGAACGGCATTGCGTTCCGGTTTGAACGACGAGATTGTATTTTTGGGACGCGGCGGTCAGGGCTTGGCCCTCATGCACGTTGTAACAGAGCGGCTTTTCGATGTAACAATGCTTTTTCGCCTGCATCGCCCAGATTCCGGCGAGGGCGTGCCAATGGTTGGCCGAAGCGCAGCTGATCGCGTCGAGGTTCGGGTCGTTGTGGGCTTCCCGCATGTCGCGGATGCTTTTGGGCCGGATGCCGCCCTGCCGTTCGGCGACGTCGTCGATGCGGCGTTCGTTAATGCGCTGTGTGTCGGGGTCGCAGAGATAAAGAATGACCGTTCGGGGGTCTGAGGCGTAAAACTTGATATGGTCCCCGCCCCGGCCGCCGCAGCCGACGATCATCACCCCGAGTCTTTCGTTGGGTGAGACCTGAGCCCGGGCCTGAGGCGGTTGGATGTGGGGGGCGGCGCAGCTCGCGGCTGCGACCGAAGGGGCTGCAAAGTGGGAATATTCGAGTATAT
>JAVBSX010000033.1:0-3997 GCA_031556455.1 Thermoguttaceae bacterium | reverse complement strand
TGAGATTTCTCCTTACGCTACGCTTCAGTCGAAATGACGAGACTTTGCAGTTCTCTTGGGCGGCTCGCCCCGATCCCGACTCCCCGATTACGATTCTTCGATCCCCTTAATAATTGATGCCCCGGTTCGGATTGGGGGCGAAGAAATCCCGCGGCCCTTTCGTCGCGAAGTGAGCTTCTTCCTGCTCGTAACCGTTACCTCCGAAACCTCGTATGCCGCAAGAACACAAACCGACGCAGCCGAAACCGCAACCGGTTCCGTCAAACAGCGTCCCGCAGCCATTCCACAATCCGAGGAGCGGGCAATAGAGGCCGCGAAGTTGCTCGCCGAGCGAAGGGTAACAAGGTCGTTCGTAACACGATTCCATTTCATAAGAATAACAGCCGGGCTGTTCGTAACCGCAACTCGGAGCGCAGCCCGAAGGCTCGCACGAAGGTTGCTCGCCGCACGAAACCGCTTCGTAACACGCGGACGGAGCCTCGCACGAAGACTGTTCGTAACATGTCGGCCCGTAACACGGTTGGCCGCAGAAATCGGCGAATTTGTTATGGGCACAGCCGATCGAAATGAGAACCGCTCCAATAACGGTCATTACCAATGAGATTTTTGTCATTCGCATGTTTCTTTCCCCCTGATTTATCAAATTGGTCCTCAAAACTGAAAACCAAAACATCCCATCAAATATGGAATCTTACGCAAAAACATCATCGTCATCAAACACGAAACTATTAAGAAAATCGTTAAATTCGCAAGAAAACAACAAAAAACAATTCAAGTTTTGTAAAGATGGCAAAAGATTGACGATTGTAGCGACGTAATTAACGAGCCGGGAGCTGTGCTCCCGACTGTTTTAATGGGAGTTGCTATCCCTTTTCGTGGGCGATGCAGTCGGGACCACAGGTCCCGGCTCGTCGTTTTGGGCGAAGTCATTTTTGGCGAACTCGCATTTTCGGACGAAAAAAAGTTACATCCCTTTTGAAAGGAAATTCGTAGTACGGAATAATCGCACATTTTGCGAGATTGCCTGTTTTTTTCTCCAGAAAGCACGAGCGATTGCCGAAAATCAGATTACATTGCCTCTTGTTTTTTCGAAAGTGAAAAAAATTCGAGGGGCAGGTGCTTCAGGGAGGATGCGGGCATTATGCCGATTCCGTCGAGTGCCGTCAATCGGTGCTTTGTCCGGTACTGCCAATGAGTTCTGCGGAACAACTGGTTACTCTTTCCCCCCTGATTGCGATGTCCGGTATTGAACAGACCAACCCGCTCTGTACGCAAGCGACGACGATTTTCCCGAATTTGAGCGGTAGTGTGGTGCCTCTGCACCGAATCGGCGAGGTTCGTCGTTCGCAAAGCCTTTCCCTGGCGACGGTCGCCAGGCGGTTGCATTTGGAGGTCGCGGCAGCCCGAGCGGCGGAAATGCCCCAGAGCGACATGCTGTTGAGCAACCTTTATCAATGGCGGACGATCCTCGACGTTCCGGTCGCCGAACTGTTGATCGATCCCGAAGAACTGCCGTCCAACCCGATCCGCAACCGCGGCCAATTGCTCCGGATGATGAAAACGGTCCGAACGATTCTCGAATCGACGCAGGAGCAGCGAACCCAAATTCTCGCCCAAACGCTTTCCGACCAAATGATCGAACTGATGCCGGAACTGGTCGGCGTTACCTCTTGGCCGACAATCGGTCAATCGCGGGAATTCAAAGATTACGGCCAAGCCGTTTTCCGACGCTTCGATTCCGGCCTCACCAGCGCCTTGGAAGAATGGTAAGCAAAGAGAACGGCACCGGCGTCTGCGCCGCTCGGCTAAACAGATTTTGGCAACGTACTTCCCACTTCCCACTGCCCTCTACACAAACGCTTCCGTCGCCGGATGCGGTTGGTACGGTTCTTCAAGAAGTCGGACCTCTTCGTCCGAAAGCGTGATCGCGAGCGATTGAATCGCGTCTTCCAAATGTCGGGGCTTCGTCGCCCCGACGATCGGCGAACAGACCGCCGGGTTACGGAACAACCAGGCCAAGGCAAGCTGCGAGGGCGGAACGCCGCGTCCCTTCGCGAGCTCGTTCAGCCTGTCGACGACCGGCTTGTCGAGTCGGGTCGTCTTTTGGTAAAGCGTTTTCGCGAACGTGTCGGTTTTCGCCCGCTCCGTCGGCGGTTCTTCCGACCAAGGCCGGGCCAACCGCCCTCGGGCGAGCGGCGACCAGGGAGTAACGCCGATCCCTTCCGAACGGCAAAGGCCGAGCATTTCACGTTCGTCTTCGCGGTACAGCAGGTTGTAGTAATTCTGCATCGAGACGAACCGGGCCCAGCCGTTGGCCCGTTGCAGCCCGAGCGCTTTCATCAATTGCCAAGCATGCATCGAAGAGGCCCCGAGGTACAGAACCTTGCCGGAGCGGACGATATCGTTGAGCGTTTCGAGCGACTCTTCGAGCGGTGTCTCGTGATCAAAACGGTGTATGATGTACAGGTCGATGTAATCGGTTCCGAGCCGCTTGAGGCTCTTGTCGATTTCGGCGAGGATCGATTTGCGGGACAACCCTTTGCCGTTCGGGCCCGGGCGAACCGGGTTATAAACCTTCGTCGCGAGAATCACATCTTCGCGGTTGGCGTAATCGCGAATCGCCCGCCCGAGCACCCGTTCGCTTTTGCCGTCGGAATAGACGTTGGCCGTATCGAAAAAATTGATGCCGCTTTCCAACGCCTTTTTGATGAACGGCCGCCCTTCTTCCTCGCTCAGGCTCCAGGGCCATTTAATCATCCCACCCTGGGCCCGGCCGTAACTCATGCAGCCGAGACAGAGCCGCGAAACTTCCAATCCGGTATTTCCGAGTTTGACGTATTCCATTTTTCGTGATCGAGGGGCAAAATTGATTGCGAGGCGGGCCGATCGCCCGACGATTGGGAGCATAATCGAAGCGGCTGGAATTTTCAAGCCGCGTTCGCTCTTGAATCGAGATGGTAAAACATTATACTCAAAGTAGTTGAATTGTCTTTGACGCAGGCGGCATCACTTCGATATAAAAGCCGGGAAGAAGCCGTACTCGGCGCATTGACGGTGTGTTGGCGTTCAATGTCAACCGGCGTTCAATCCCAACGCACCATCAATGCGCTGCGCTCCTTTCCGGCTTTTGTTCGAAAACGAGGCCGGTTCGTGATTTCGAGATCATGGCCGTGAACGGCTACGATTTTAATTAACCCTCAATCTGAGATCATCATGCTAAAACTGGAAGATTACATTCGCTCGGTTTTCGATTTTCCGATTCCGGGGATTCATTTTCGGGACATCACCCCTTTGCTGGAAAACGTCCAGGCTTTTCGACAGACGATTGAAGAGCTTGCCGATCGGGTGAGCGGTTGGGGAAAGATCGACCGGATCGCCGCTCCCGAAGCGCGGGGGTTCATTTTCGCGGCGCCGCTCGCGGTCCGGCTCGGGGCGGGATTGATACCGATTCGCAAACCGGGAAAACTGCCCTATAAAACGGTCGCTCTGTCCTACGAATTGGAATACGGTCAAAACACGATCCAAATGCACGAAGATTCGTTTCGCCCCGGCGACCGGATTCTTTTGGTCGATGATTTGCTCGCGACGGGCGGGACAATGGACGCCTGCCGACAGCTGATCGAACAGCAGGGCGGAGTGGTCGCCGGAGCCGTATTCGTGATCGAGCTTCTCGATTTGAAGGGTCGGGAAAAGGTCAAGATCGACAACATCGCGACCCTCATTCCCTTCGAGGGGTAACGGATCGAATCCCATTGAGCCGGTACCCCGACATCTTCGCCGGTGCCGGCACACCATGCTTTTCAGCGTTCGATTCGCGATGGGCGATCAATTCTCCAAAACCTCTTTTTCGCGGTTTTTGGCCAATTCGCTCGCCTCGTCCTCGTACTTTTTCGTGAGGTCTTGAATCTCCTTTTTCGTGTCGTCCCGCTGGTCCTCGGAAAGAATTTTGTCCTTTTCCGACTGCTCGGCCATTTTATTACCGTCCCGCCGGACGTTG
>JAVBSX010000169.1:0-7832 GCA_031556455.1 Thermoguttaceae bacterium | reverse complement strand
TCAAATAGCGACGGGCGTCCTTGAGAGCGTTTCGAGAACCGGGACTTTCATTTTCGGGAAGGGTTGGAAAACATTGTTTTGACGATCGTTCCCGGAGAGGAAGTTCCCGGTTGTTTTTTGGGTTGGGGCTTTGTTAGAATTCAATCTTGGGATGGTCGGCGTCGACCCGTTGGGGACCGGCGTCTGCGCCGCTCGGCTAAACGAAATAGGAATCCTGTTGAAAAACCTTTGAGTGAGGAGAACGTTGTTCGAAAAAATTCTCCGCGAAACGCCGATCCGGGACGTGCGATTCCTTTCGTGTACGACCTCGACGAATGATTACGCTAAGGAGCTGTTGGCCGATCCGGCTCGATGCGATTCTCTGGAGTTGCCGCTGCTGGTTTCAGCCGAGGCTCAAACCGCCGCACGCGGTCGCGGTTCCAAAAAATGGTGGACCGGCCCGGGAGCGATCGCCGTTTCGCTCCTGTTGCGGTTGAGCGATCACGGCCTTGTGCGCGAAGATCTGACCTTACTTTCCCCGCTCACGGCAAAAGCCGTCGCGGCGACTCTTGAGGAGCGTCTCGCTCAAGCCGGGTTGCAGCGATCTTTTTCGATTAAATTGCCGAACGACGTCTATCTCGAAGGAAAAAAAATCTGCGGCATCCTGATCGAAAGTCCGATCCCGGAATATGCGGTTATTGGTATCGGTATCAACACGAACAATACTCTTCGTGATCTCCCGGACGAATTCCGCGAAACGCCGATCACGACTCTTGTTGACGCGATCGGATTCGTGAGCGAAAACGATGATATTTTAGTTCGTTTTTTCAAACGGTTCTTTGCGATTTTGGCAGGCCCGCTCGCAAAATCCGACTCTTGATTTTCAAGACGTAGCGGAAAATCGTGCACGACCAACGCTAAAATTGTCGTCGTCCCGTTAGGACTCCGGCGTCTTCGCCGCTCGGCTAAACCGACCCATTCGTAAAATTAGCTTTGGTGTTGTAGTCCCAAAATCAAGGGATCGTGAGTGTTCGCGCTGCAAACGGGGGCAAATTTTTCGCGCAGACCAATAAAACCCCGGCAGGAGAATAGCATTTCACAAAAAAGCGGATTGCTTCTCACGAATTCTCATGCTTATTATTTTAGTAATCTATCCGCGGCCCTTCAAAAACATGAGATTGACTTGTTTTTATCATTTTTTTGAAAAATCGTATCATCTATTGCCTTTAAAGTTTGGTTTTAGTATCATCTACACCCGGAGAGAATCGTCTTTAGTTTGGTGATGTTTCTGGTGGTCAGCCAAAGTTCTATTATCACAAGTCGTTGACGAAAAATTTGCGTCTGTTATTCTTCCTCTTGCTCTTTACCTATGAGGTGTCAAATCTCTTCTCCCAAGAGAAGGTTGCGGCCCTGCCTCCAAGAGTAAGAACATGGGAATTGCCGCGAGCTTTTTTGCCCGGCTTCGACACGCGCCCAAGCGATGATTCTTTTTTGTTTTCAGGCATCAATACGAATCAATCGGCGGATTTTTCAACAATCGAAGACTTTTTTCCTGTTTTTTCCCCTTCGGATGATATTCGAGAGAGTTCGGTTTTTACATTATCGACGGAAAAATATCCTGCTCAAGTTGTTCTTCCGTACACTTATTCTTCTTCGTGTTCCCAGCACGATCCGATTTTTCAACAATTTCGTTCAGGGCTTTCCGAGAAGGGATATTATCCTCATTTAACGACTTACGGCAAAATCCGCGAATCACTTCGGAAAGAAGCCCGATTGTACGGCAAAGGCCTCCTTTCCTTTTATTCCTGGGACACGGCTTTGAATTTCGGTGTTGCCTTGGCCGTCGCCGCCCCGATCGCCAATACCTCGGCCGATTGGAGTTTTCACACTTGGTATCAAAATGACGTTCGGAGTCGGGATCTCGACCATTTTTCCTCGAAATGCAAGATACTCGGAGATGGTTATTTTGCATTTCCCTTGCTCATTTCTCTTGGTCTTTCCTACCGCTACCTTAAAGTCGATGGTTGGGAGCAAAAACAATTCGATCAGTTCGGCGGCTGGGCCTCGCGAAGTGGTCGAGCCTTGTTCGTCGGTTTCCCCGCACTCCTGCTCGGTCAAATCGTTCTCGGTTCGGGTCGGCCCTATCTCGGGTCTGATGCTTCTTACTGGGATCCGTTCAACTCGCCGCACGCGATCAGCGGGCATGCTTTTATCGGAGCCGTTCCGTTTATCACGGCAGCGCAAATGACCGACCGGATTTGGCTCAAGACATTATTTTACGGCGGTTCGATGTTGGGCGGCTGGAGTCGCATCAACGACGATGCCCATTTTATTTCCCAAGTCCTATTAGGCTGGTATTTGGCGTATTTGTCTTGCCGTTCGATCAGCCGGATTGAGGATCCTCATTTCGGCCGT
Source organism: Thermoguttaceae bacterium (assembly GCA_031556455.1). Classification (GTDB taxonomy): domain Bacteria; phylum Planctomycetota; class Planctomycetia; order Pirellulales; family Thermoguttaceae; genus JAVBSX01. Next base: position 5,438 of record JAVBSX010000169.1, on the reverse strand, counting down.
GGGCTGACGCTTTTCCCCGTTCTTGATTCCGAGATGAGCGGCTGCGGGGTGATTTATCGGTATTAATGTGCTGGTGATAAAAAGTGAACCGAGCGGTATTTTGTACGAAGTGTAACGAAGTTCAAAACATCGCGGACCATGTCAAATCGCGGCACGGACACGGGGCAAATTTTATTGCCTCGTCTATAGAATCCGGAAGTCAAGTTCCGGAAAAAATTGTTCCCATTTTCCCGATCTCTCTCATGTCTCGACACGCTTTGATTTTCGATCAGCTGCTCTTGGTCGCGTTTTGTGCGTTGCTTTTTTTTCCGTTTCTCGGGAGCGCCGTTCTTTGGGACTATGACGAAGGATATTTCGCCTCAATCGCCAAGGAAATGTACGAAAAGGGGGATTGGATCGTCCCAACCTTTAACGACAGCGAGTTGGGGGACAAGCCGATTCTGATTTTTTGGGGGATGCTCGTTTCCTTTTCGGTTTTCGGCGTTTCGGAATTCGCGGTCCGGTTCCCTTCCGTGGTTTATGGTATAGGGACGGTCCTTTTAACCTATCATATCGCCCGCCGGCTTTTTCACGACCATTCCTTGGCCGTTCGCGCTGGGATCATTCTCGCGACAATGCTGCTTTTCGTCGTCGAAACGCGGGGGACGACTTGCGATGGGGCGATGATCTGTTGGATGACCGCTTCGCTCGCGGTTTACGTTTACGGCTCTCGCGGTTTTCGAGAAGAGGCTCGATCGACCATTGATTCGACGGAGGATCGTTTGAAATCGTGGTTTCCGGAGCGCTGGTTGGCCGTCGTTTTGATATACGCCTGTCTTGGAATGGCGACATTGGCCAAAGGCCCGGCGGCTTTCGTATTGGGGACTGCCGTGATCGGCCTTTTTTTGCTTGTCAAGTCGTATCCCGGTCGGATGAGTTGGAATCCGCTGCGATGGGCGGCCGCGTTCCTGAAAGTCTGTTGGAAAATGCGGCCACTCACCGCCCTCGTGGTTATCCTGATCGTTGCCGGCCCCTGGTTTCTGGCCGTCGGCTACAAAACCGATTGGCAATGGGCGCACATGTTTTTTATTGAACATAATCTTGAACGTTCGGTTTCGGTAACCCGGGAACATACCGGTTTCGGACTTTCTCTCTTGTATTATCCGATAACATCGCTTTTCGGCACGTTTCCCTGGTCGCTTTTCCTGTTGCCTTGGGCGATCGATTTGTTCCGGTGCCTGCGACGGGACGTCGAGCCGAAAAACGCCTTCGTTTTCGCCGTCTGTTGGGTGGTTTTGTTTTTCGGTTTTTTTTCGCTCATCAGTACGAAACTGCCGCACTATGTCGCCCCGGCATATCCGGCACTGGCGATTCTTCTCGGCTCCTATCTGACACGTTGGCGAAGAGAAGAAGACCTGTCCCAACGGTTTTGGACGCCGGTCGTTCCCGGAGTGATGATTCTGGTCGGACTCGGAATCGTGGTCATATTTTATATTGTTCTTCCGAGATATATTCCTCGCGAACAATGGGCGGGAATGGTTCTCGGTTTGCTCCCGGCAACGGCGGGGTTCGTTGGTATTTATTTGTATCGAAAACGAGGCCGAAAGGCACTTGAGATTGTTTACATTGTGCACGCGTTTCTGTTTACCGCATTCCTGTTTCAATGGGCTTCGGTCGAAATTTCGGAACATGCCGTGCATCGTACTGGTTTTTTTCGTTCGATTCGCGCGACAACGAAAATCGGCGGACAGCCTGTCCCGTCTCTCCTGCTTAGCGCATCAGGGTGGGATCCCAGTTGGATATTTTACTCCGAACAACCGATTCGGAAAATTCCCGAGGAGTTTTTGATTCGATGGAAACCCAACGAAGTCGAGCCGGCGATTTTGATCGAGCTTCTCCGAGAAACGATGCTCGAACAGGAAAAACAGCGTCCGAAATACTTTTCTCACCTGTCCGAATCTCGTTTTCGCGAAGGGCGAATTTATTTCATACTCGAATCCAAAGAATACGAAAAAACCCTTAAACCTCTTTTTGGGAAAAATCTGAAGATTCTCGATCGGACACGACGATTTCTGAGAGCCCATGAATTGTTACTCTTGGTTTGGGACGAAGACGAGACCGGGTGATTCGCTCGGCCGGCGTATGTATTATTGAGTTCCGCATGGTGATCGCAATGAGAGACTTCATGCCTTGAAAGACGTCCGCTCGCGAACTACGAGCAGGCTGTGCTGTTTCCGCAAGGTCGCGAAAGATTTCGCGATCTTGCGAGTCGATTCCGTTCTTTGTATAATCATTGCTCCGAGTCGGAAATGGTTCGCTTTCGGCCCCTCGACAAGAGGGCTCTTTTCAGAAGTTTTTATGAAAACAACGCGCAGAGAATTTTTGACGGCGGCGGGGACCGTTTCGGCGGGGCTCGCCCTCGGCGGCGGGGCGATCGGGCCCCGGACGGCTCAAGCCGGGAACGCGACGCCGAAAGCCTATAAAACCCGACTGTACAAATCGAAGATCGACATCGCTCCGACCGATGAGCTTTGCGAGCATTGGTTGGCCGCCGGTTTCGAGGGAATGGAACTGAAAGCCTGGAAAGTACCGGTCGAAGAAGCCCGCAAGTCCCGGAAAATCGCGGACAAACACGGCTTTCGGTTGCATTCGGTGATGCGGGGGCGGGCGCTTTTCAACCATAAGGACGAGTCGATCCGGCGGCAGTCGATCGAAGACACCAAGCACGGTTTTTTGACCTCGGCCGCCTACGGAGCGGAGACGTTGCTCTTCGTTCCCTGCTCAATCGGCGACGGAGCGTTCGCGATGCCCGATCCGTGGGATTACGAAGTCGATTTCGATCCGGCGACGCTGATGGTCAAATCGGTCGTTCCCGGCGACAACTCGAAATACGCCGATTATATCGCCCGATACAACGAATCGACCGAAATGTCGATTCGAGCGTTCGAGGAGCTGATTCCGATCGCGGCCAAAGAGGGGGTGATCATGGGGATCGAGCATGTTTTGAACAATCTCTGGTGCACGCCCGAGCATTTCGCGGCGTTGATCCGCTATTTCGACACGCCCTGGTTGCTTGGTTATTTCGACGCCGCGAACAACGCAAAGTATTCGAAGCCGGAACTTTGGGTCCGGGCATTGGGGCATTCGCTGGTCAAGCTGCATCTCAAGGGCTACAAGATTACCCAAGAGCGAGGCAAACGGGGCGGCGGCGAAGGGGATTGGTCCAAGGTCGACGAATCGACGATCGACTGGAAGACGATTCGCGACGCGTTGGAAGATGTCAACTTCAACGGCTGGGTTTCGATCGAGGAGCGTGGGCAAACCGATGAGCGTTACGCTCAAATCATCGGCGAGTTCGACGCGGGAACGTTGACTAACAAGAGGCTCTAGGCTTCGGGCTTCAGGCTTCAGGAATACGTGCCTCTACAGGCCGCGGGCAAAAAACGGAAATGATTCGTCGATCAGAATGGTTCGAGCCCCCGAACATGCAACCTGAAACCTGAAGCCTGAAGTCTGAAGCCTATAGCCTTTAACAACAAGGAGACACATGCAAACGACACGACGAACTTTTTTGGCGAGCACTTCCGCCGCACTTGCCTTGGGCGGGACGCTTTTTAACAACTCGGGCACAATCCTCAAAGCCGCGACCGGGAATGCGCAGCCGTTTCGCACGAAACTGTACAAGGCGTTGATCGGAGCGAGTCCGACCGATGAGATTTGCGAAGCTTGGAAGAAGGCCGGCTTCGAAGGTATGGAGGTTACCAACTGGAACGTCTCTCCCGCCGAAGCTCAAAAGGCCCGGTTGATCGCGGAAAAGCACGACTTTTACCTGCATTCGGTGATGCGCGGCTGGGCGGAGTTCAATAACAAGGACGAATCGCTCGCGAAAAAATCGATCGAGGACACCAAAACTGCGATCCGCGCCGCGGCCGCCTACGGCGCGGAAACCGTTTTGCTGGTTCCCTGCCGCGTCGGGGGAATGAAAATGCCCGAGGCCTGGAATTTCGACATCGGTTTCGATCCGCTGACACTCGTCGTTAAAACTGTAACCTCGGGGGACAACTCGTAATTCGCCGAGTATATCGCGGCCCAAAACGCCTCGACCGAAGCGACGCTCCGGGCTATCGAAGAGCTGATCCCGGTCGCTGCGAAGGAGGGGGTGATCATCGCGATCGAAAACGTTTGGAATAATCTTTGGTGTACGCCGGAATACGCGGCGGCGCTGATTCGACATTTCGACAATCCCTGGGTCAAGGCGTATTTCGATCTCGGTAACCACACGAAATACTCGAAAGCGGAATACTGGATCGAAGCGTTCGGCTCGCTCCTGGTCAAGCTGCACATCAAAGGCTTCAACATCACGAAGCCGTCGGGCAAACGCGGCGGCGGCGAAGGGGATTGGTGCAACATCGACAAGGCGAACATCGATTGGAAGTCGATTCGCGTCGCCTTGGAAAACGTCGGTTACAACGGTTGGATCTCGATTGAAGAGAAAGGGTATACCGACGAACAGTTCAGCAAAGTGCTCGACGATTTTATCGCCGGGACGCTGTAAGTCTGTTGTGAGACGCTTGCGTCGCGGCTTACCAGCCGAAGCAAAAGCCGAGGTTGAAAAGATGCGACGTTTGCATTTCGTTCAGCATCAGATCGTAGTCCGCGAACAATTTGAAGTTGCCGATGCTCAATTTCAGGCCGGTGCCGTACCAGAACCACTCCCGGCCCATTTCCCCGGCGTAGGACCATTGCACCGGCGTTGAGATGCCGGGATTGACGCTGAAATAGCTGAAATAGGTCGGACTTTCGTCCAAAAATTCGTGAATCCAGCTCGCCCGGGCTTGAATGGTCAACATGCCGAGTTTGAGATTGACACGCAGCCCGAGCAAGGATTTCAAACCGTCGAAAGACTCGCTCTCCAGGATTTCGGTTTCGTCGTGTCGGAGAAAATGGTAATGAACCCCGGCGAACGGTTTGATGCCGAAACAGCCGAGAGGAAGATCGAGACCGAATTCCCCGTAAACGTTGGCCTGCTGCCCGTCGAGCGAGAGGTCGCCGAACGCGGGCAAATGAAGGTCGTATTTGTCGATCCCGCCGTTGGCGTTGATCGAAAGGTGGGCGGCGGAAAAAACTTTGTGGTAGGTGAGGCCGATCAGGTTGTTCGTCGTATCCCCTTGAAACAATTCGTTCCAATTTTGGCTATTACGTCCGTAGTGATAGTAAGCGCCGAGGATGCGTTGGTTCGATTTGAGTTCGATGCCGAGAATCGCCCCCCACAGGTCGGAATCGATTTCCCCGAAATCGGTCGGTTCGATCTTCGAAGTGTCGTAAGACCCGGGGCCCCAAATCCGGATTCCGCTCCCTCTCCGAGGCAAGAGGGAGCGGGCCAAAGTGGAGTAAAGATTCCCCCGGTATATCACTTCGAACCCGTCGGGACCAAATGAGCTTTCGGCGGCCGTTTGGGG